>NZ_CAJTYX010000021.1 GCF_910583865.1 uncultured Muribaculum sp. | reverse complement strand
GGAATCGGTCCTATTTTTCAATCGCCCTCTAAAGTTTAGCGGACAGTAATATATGGCAATTGTATTAAAATAGCCGGGGCTGATATCGTGCGATATCAGCCCCGGCTATATGGTTGGATGTCAGTAGACTTCCGCAATTACTTCTTCTTGCGGTTGCCGTAGCGGCTCATGAACTTGTCGACGCGGCCTGCGGTGTCGACGAGCTTCTGCTTGCCGGTGAAGAAGGGGTGGGATGAGCTTGTGATTTCAAGCTTTACCAGAGGATAGGTTACGCCGTCTACCTCGATGGTCTCCTTGGAGGCCACGGTCGAGCGAGTGATAAAGATCTCGTCGTTAGACATATCTTTGAACACTACTTCGCGGTAGTTGGAAGGATGGATGTCTGCTTTCATCGTGATGTCTGTTTTGTTGTGTACATTATTAGTTACGCCGTCAAGCGCCGGAGCGCCCACAGATAATGAGCTCCGATTCGTAATGGCGCGGCAAAGTTACGCATTAATCTCCGCTCCCACAAACTTTTTCACGCCTAATTTTCAGAATCAATAGCCGGTGTAGGTGTGGGGGGAGAGGCGGTGCAGCTCGGCCTTTACCTCGGGGGAGACGGCGAGGGTGTCGATGAAGGCGGCGATGCTCTCGGCGGTGACGGTGGTGTTGACGCGTGTCAGCTCCTTCAGGGTCTCGTAGGGCTTTGGGTAGCCTTCGCGGCGCAGGATGGTCTGTATGCCTTCGGCCACCACGTTCCACATGCCGTCGAGGTCGCGGTCGATGGCCTCCTTGTTGAGCAGGAGCTTGCCGAGGCCCTTCAGGGTCGATGCGATGGCGATCATCATATGGGCCATGGGCACGCCCACGTTGCGCAGCACGGTCGAGTCTGTGAGGTCGCGCTGGAGGCGGCTTACGGGGAGCTTGGCGGCGAGATGCGCGAGTATGGCGTCGGCTATGCCGAGGTTGCCCTCCGAGTTCTCGAAGTCGATGGGATTGACCTTGTGGGGCATCGCCGAGGAGCCTACCTCGCCTGCCTTGATCTTCTGCTTGAAGTACTCCATGGATATATACATCCACATGTCGCGGTCGAGGTCGAGGATGATGGTGTTGATGCGGCGCATGGCGTCGAAGATGGCGGCGAGGTTGTCGTAGTTGGAGATCTGCGTGGTGTACTCCTCGCGCTCTATGCCGAGGCGCTCGCTGAGGAAGGTTGCGGCAAACTTGCGCCAGTCGATACCGGGATATGCGGTGAGGTGGGCGTTGAAGTTGCCGGTGGCTCCGCCGAACTTGCCGCTGACGGTGGTGGCGTCGAGTATTTCGAGCTGCTTGCGCAGGCGGTAGCTGAACACGCGGATCTCCTTGCCGAGGCGTGTGGGCGACGCGGGCTGTCCGTGGGTCTTGGCGAGCATGGGGAGGTCGGCCCACTCGTCTGCGCGCGCCTCAAGGTGTTCGATAAGCTCCACGAGCATAGGACGGTAGGCCTCGGCTATAGCCTCCTTTATCGACATGGGCACGGAGGTGTTGTTGATGTCCTGCGAAGTGAGTCCGAAGTGGATGAATTCCTTCACGGAGGTTAGTCCGAGCGCGTCGAACTGCTCCTTGAGGAAGTACTCTACGGCCTTGACATCGTGGTTGGTGACCGACTCGATCTCCTTGATGCGTGCCGCCTGCTCCACGGTGAAGTCCTCGTAGATGGCGCGCAGCGCCGGGAAGATGGCGTGGTCGACTCCGGCGAGCTGGGGCAACGGAATCTCGCAGAGGGCGATGAAGTATTCCACCTCGACGCGCACGCGGTAGCGGATAAGAGCGAATTCTGAGAAATAGCGGTCGAGCTTCTCGCACTTCGAGCGGTAGCGTCCGTCGACCGGGGATATGGCTGTGAGCTGTGAAAGTTCCATTTTGTGATGTGATTGAGTGGAATGTTATTTGCGGGCGAGGTAGATGGTGCACACGCCGAAGGTGAGCGGCCGGAAAGAGGCAGAGGTGAATCCCGCCTCGCGCATCAGCGAGAGCATGGCATCGCCCTGCGGCACTGCCGCGATGCTCTCCGGCAGGTAGCTGTAGGCCCTGACGTCGCGGCTCACCAGACGTCCGGCGAGCGGGATGACATGGCGCGTGTAGAACTTGTAGAATGGCTTGACAAGCGGCGATGTGGGGGTGGAAAGCTCTATCACGCAGAGTGTGCCACCCGGTCGGAGCACCCGGTACATCTCGCGGTATCCTTCGAGCAGGTGCTCGAAATTGCGCACTCCGTAGGCGGCTGTCACTATGTCGAAGCTCCCCTCGGCCATCGGCAGGTCCAGGCAGTCGGCGCGCAGGAAATCGAGGCGCGTGTGGCCTTGCGGCTGCGCCTCGACGGCCTTGCGGCGCGCCACTTCGAGCATGCCGTCGCTGAGGTCGATGCCTGTCACCGTGTCGGGCCGCAACGAGCGTGCCAGCAGCAGGGCGAGGTCGCCGGTGCCGGTGGCCACGTCGAGGATGTCGGCGTGGGGCATGCGCGAGAGCATGCGCACGGCCTTGCGACGCCACAGCTTGTCGATGCCCAGGGTCATCATGCGGTTCATGAAGTCGTAGGCGGGGGCTATGGAGTCGAACATGTCGCGCACCTGCTCGGTCTTGCAGCGCGTGTCGCCGCGATAGGGATTGACGCGTTCGGCCTTTACGTCCATCTTACGGGATGTTTTATTTGCGGGCTTCGAGCCATGCGGCCACCGACTTTTCGATGCGCGCGGCAAGGTCGGAGGTGTCGGTGTCGCGGTTGAACTTCTCGCCGGTGATGTGCTCGTAAAGCTCGATGTAGCGGTCGCTCACGGAGTCGCAGTAGGCGTCGGTCATCTCGGGCACCTGCTGGCCCTCCTTGCCCATAAACCCGTGTTCGATGAGCCACTGGCGCACGAACTCCTTGGAGAGCTGTTTCTGCGGCTCGCCATTGGCGAAGCGCTCCTCATAGCCGTCGGCATAGAAGTAGCGCGACGAGTCGGGGGTGTGGATCTCGTCGATGAGGTAGACCTTGCCGTCGCGCTTGCCGAACTCATACTTGGTGTCGACCAGTATCAGACCATGCTTGGCTGCGATTTCAGAGCCGCGCTTGAACAGTTCGCGGGTATAGCGCTCCATCTGCTCGTAGTCGGCCTTGTCGACGATGCCCTGCGCGATGATTTCCTCGCGGGAGATGTTTTCGTCATGTCCGGCCTCGGCCTTGGTGGTGGGGGTGATGATCGGCTCGGGGAACTTCTCGTTCTCTTTCATACCGTCGGGGAGTTTCACGCCGCACAGCTCGCGGCATCCGGCCTGGTATTCGCGCCATGCGCTTCCGGTGAGGTAACCTCTGATAATCATCTCCACGCGGAATCCCTCGCACTTGAGTCCGACGGTCACCATCGGGTCGGGAGTGGCGAGCTTCCAGTTGGGCACGATGTCGGCTGTGGCGTCGAGGAACTTGGCTGCGATCTGGTTGAGCACCTGTCCTTTGAAAGGTATCCCTTTGGGGAGGATCACGTCGAATGCGGAGATGCGGTCCGTGGCCACCATCACCATGATGTCGTCGTTGATGTCGTAGACGTCGCGTACCTTTCCGTGGTACACGCTCTTCTGGCCGGGAAAGTTGAAATCGGTCGATGTAAGTGTCTTTGCCATTGCTGTATATTGTGATTGTTGTGATTGATTCCGGGGAGGGTAGGGTCAGTCGGACAGGTCGGACATGTCTGACCCGTCCGACGGGACTGACGAGGCCGTGCGGTCGGTCGCGGCGGCTTTCATCTCGTCGTCGTATTGCTGGTATGCTTCGACGATGCGCTGCACAAGATGGTGGCGCACTATGTCCTTCTTGCCGAACTCCACCATACCTATCCCGTCGACTCCTTTCAGAACGTGGAGCGCCTGCACGAGTCCGGAGCGCACGGAGCGCGGCAGGTCGATCTGTGTGATGTCGCCGGTGATTATCATCTTGGCGTTCATGCCCAGGCGGGTGAGGAACATCTTTATCTGGTGGGTAGTGGTGTTCTGTGCCTCGTCGAGGACGATCACCGCGTCGTTGAGCGTGCGTCCGCGCATGAAAGCGAGCGGGGCTATCTGGATCACGTTGTTGTCCATGTATTCCTTTAGCTTCACGGCGGGAACCATGTCCTCCAGGGCGTCGTATAGCGGCTGCAGGTATGGGTCGATCTTGTCCTTCATGTCGCCGGGGAGGAATCCGAGCTTCTCGCCGGCCTCCACAGCCGGACGCGAGAGGATGATTTTGCGCACCTCGCGGTTTTTCAGCGCGCGCACGGCCAGGGCGATGGCTATGTAGGTCTTGCCTGTGCCGGCGGGTCCGAGTGCGAATGTGAGGTCGTTGTGGATGAAGGCGTCGACGAGCTTCTGCTGGTTGGGGTTGCGTGCGGCTATGGGCTTGCCGTTTATGCCGTAGATTATCACGTCGTCATGCTTCACCTCCTTCGGGGAGTTGCCTTTCACGATGTCGAGGATCACGTCCTCCGGCAGGCTGTTGTAGCGCGCGCAATATTCTTCCAGCTCCTTTACGCGCTTTTCAAAGGCGGCGGTCTCCTCCTCCTCGCCGATGACTTTGATTACCTGTCCGCGTGCGGCCATGCGCAGTTTCGGGAACAGGTTCTTGATAAGGTGCATGTTGCAGTTGTTCACCCCGTAGAAGCTTACGGGATCCACGCTGTCGATAATTATTATACGCTCAATCATCCGGAATCGTGAAATATGGTTACAAAGTTACAACAAATCTATGATACCGGATGGTTTTTGATGGGGCAAATTTAGGGGAGGGAGATTAGGGCGGATAGGGAGATTAAGGAGATTAGGGATATTAAGGAGATTAGGGAGGATAAGGTCATTAAGGAGATTAGGGACAGTAGGGACATTAACGGGATTAGGGAGATTAAGGGCATCGGGGGCGCTAAGCTCCTTAATGTCCTTAATCTCCTTAATCTCCCTAATGTCCTTATCCTCCTTAATCGTTATCTTGGCTGTTATTTGGTAAGGGCGATGCCCCGGCGTATGGCCTGCTCGTTGAGGGGGAGCAGGTTGTGATGGCGCTCAGGAAGGGTCTTTTTGAGGCCACGGAGCACGGCATCGACGTCGACCACGGGCTTCATGCCGAGGATTGCGCCAAGCACGATCATGTTGTAGGTCTTGGAGTTGCCCATCTCCACGGCGGCATCCATGGCGGGAATCTCGCGCACGGTTATGTCGGTGCGCACGGGGCGGCGGTGTATGCCGTAGGCGTCGTAGATGAGGAGTCCGCCCGGTTTCACCTTAGGCTCGAACTTGTCGAGGCTCTGCTGGTTGAGCACCACGGCAGTGTCGTAAGTGTCGAGCACCGGCGAGCTGATGGGCTTGTCGCTCAGGATTACCGTCACGTTGGCGGTGCCTCCTCGCTGTTCCGGCCCGTAGGCTGGCATCCATGTCACTTCGAGGTCGTTCATCAGCCCTGCGTAGGCGAGAATCTTCCCCATCGACAGCACTCCTTGTCCGCCGAAACCCGATATGATGATTTCTTCTGTCATTTTTGCAATGGATTATTTTTCGACATTCGGGGTCAGTTCGTTCTTCAGGTCGCCAAGCGGATAGGCGGGGAACATGTTCTGCTCCATCCATTCGTTGGACTTCGCGGGCGACATCTTCCAGCCGGAGTTGCATGTGCTCACCACTTCGATGACCGATGTGCCACGTCCCTCCATGGCGGCGGCGAAGGCCTTGCGCAGGGCCGCTTTTGCCTTGCGGGTTGCTGCCGGGGTGTGTACGGCCTGGCGTGTCACGTAGCATGTGCCCGGCAGGAGCGCAAGCAGGGGGGTGATGTTGAGCGGATGCCCGTTGAGGTCGACGCGGCGTCCGTAGGGTGTGGTCGATGTCACCATCCCTTCGAGCGTGGTCGGCGCCATCTGTCCGCCCGTCATGCCGTAGATGCCGTTGTTGATGAAGATTATCACGATGTTCTCTCCACGGTTGGCGGCATGTATTGTCTCGCATGTGCCTATGGCGGCGAGGTCGCCGTCGCCCTGGTAGGTGAACACCATCTTGTCGGGGCTGAGTCGCTTCACGGCGGTTGCCACTGCGGGCGCACGTCCGTGGGCCGCCTCTATCCAGTCGATGTCTATATATCGGTAGGCGAACACGGCGCAGCCCACGGGGGCTATGCCTATGGTCTTTTCCTGAAGGCCGAGTTCTTCCACCACTTCGGCCACGAGCTTGTGCACGACACCGTGGCTGCAGCCGGGGCAATAATGCATGGTCTCGTCGGTGAGGAGCGCCGGACGCTTGTAGACGCGGTTCTCTTCCTTGATTATGTCGTTGAGTTCCATAATGTCAGTTCTGTGGAAAATGGTTGAAGAATGAATCAAGCACTTCCTGCGGGTTGGGCACGATACCTCCGAGGCGTCCGAAGTGGTAGACGGGCACAGAGTCGTGGCAGGCGAGGCGCACGTCCTCGATCATCTGTCCGGCGTTAAGCTCCACCACCATTATGCCTTTCACGCGGGCGGCGAGGCGTTCGATCTCAGCCGACGGGAAGGGCCAGAGCGTGATTGGGCGGAGCAGCCCGATCTTCACGCCCTGCTCGCGGGCAATCTCGATGGCTTTCTGCGAGATGCGCGCTATTGAGCCGAAAGCCACGATCAGATAGTCGCAGTCGTCGAGCCCGTAGGTGGCGAATCTCACTTCGTTGTCCTCGATTATCCGGTATTTCTCCTGGAGGCGCACGTTTATCTCCTCCATGGCCTGGGGCATGAGTTCGAGGGTGGTCATGATGTTGCGTTGGCGCGATGCGGGCTTTCCGGTGATGGCCCACGGGCACTGCTCGGCGATCTGCTCGGGTGTGCGGCGCGGACGCTGCGGGGGGAGCACCACTTTCTCCATCATCTGGCCCACGATGCCGTCGGCGAGGATTATGGCCGGAGTGCGGTATTTGAAGGCGAGGTCGAAGCCGAGGGCCACGAAGTCGGCCATCTCCTGCACGGTGGCGGGAGCGAGGGTTATCAGGCGGTAGTCGCCATGGCCTCCACCCTTGGTGGCCTGGAAATAGTCGGCCTGCGAGGGCTGGATGGTGCCCAGTCCGGGTCCGCCGCGCATCACGTTGATGATGAGCGCGGGCAGTTCGCCGGCGGCGATGTAGCTTATCCCCTCCTGTTTGAGCGACACTCCCGGCGACGACGATGATGTGAACACTGCATTTCCGCAGGCGGCGCCGCCGTAGACCATGTTGATTGCGGCCAGCTCGCTCTCGGCCTGGAGCACCACCATTCCGGTGGTGTCCCACGGCATCAGCTCCTCGAGGGTCTCGAGCACCTCGCTCTGAGGGGTTATCGGGTAGCCGAAATATCCGTCGGCACCGTAGCGTATGGCGGCATGGGCGAGTGCCTCGTTGCCTTTCATCAATTTAACTTCTTCGCTCATAAATGTGTAAGGGTAAGGTCAAGATTCGACATGAAAACGACACTACTTCTCGATGGCGCGATATACCTCGATGCACCCGTCGGGACACACCGTGGCGCAGTTGGCGCATCCGATGCACGCCTCGGGACGCGCGGTGTAGGCGAAGTGGTATCCACGGTCGTTTACATCTTTGCCCTGAAGCGCGAGCACGTCGACGGGACATGCCACCACGCAGAGGTCGCACCCCTTGCAGCGGTCGGTGTCGATAATCACAGCTCCAAATACTTTTGCCATATCTTTGATTATGTTTTATCCTTTCACGGGAAGCCTGTATGGCTTCCGGAATTCCGACAGCAAATATAATTAAATAATCGCATGGTAAATATATTTTAACATATACTTAACCTATGGCACATATACGTGCGAAATGTGCCAAAAAAACCGCAATAACGACAAATTGCAGTATGCGGGCGTGAAATGATTGCATATTCAAACCGAGGCGTGCTTTATGGCGATATGTTGGCATCGCCGACGCTCATGGCTGTCAGTATATGCGCCGGGGACGTGGGCGTCCGATGGCCGACAGGTCGACAGGCTCGGGAATCTGCGCCGCCACCCACAGGCCTATGGCCCGCGTCATCACGATGTCATCGTGGCAGCCCTGACGCGCGCCGTAGCGCCCTGACGGGTCACGCTCGTAGACGGCCAGCTCGTTGCAGGCGTCGGCGTCGCGCTCCACGTATGCCCCGTCGCGGACGAGGCTTATCAGATGGCTTATCACCATCGCCTTGGTGTGGCGGTTGGTGTGGAACCCGACGCGCTGCTCCAGCGAGCGCGTGGCCGAGTCGGGCGAACGGCGCCGGTAGAGGTTGGGGTAGTGGCGGTTGAGGGCCGACAGGAGTGTAAGGGAGTTGTCGGCATCCGGGCAGTCGGAGCTTTCAAGCGAGTTGCTTTCCACCACAAGAAGTGCGTTGCCGTACCATGCGGCTATGGCGGCGGCCTTGGCGGTGAGCAGGTCGTGGTCGATATGCCCGCGCCACTGGGCGGCTATGGCAGGGCGTCCGTCGGGAGCGCCCCGGTCGATGACGGCTATCACGGAGAAGTCGGCGCGGTCGGTGCGTCCGCCGATGTCGACCGCCACCACGTAGCGCTCCGGACCGGGTCCGGGTGGCGACCACACCTTGAAGTGTCCGCATGGGTCGTCGATGAATCCGCCGACCCGCATGGCGCCGGGCAGCAGCGGCGAGGCGGTGGAAAGCTCGCCGAGGCGGTAGCTGTCGGAACACCCCTCGCGCAGGGCCTCGATACCCTCGGTGGAGAACACACCCGAGCCTGTGTTGGCGAAGGCCTCGGCGGCGGTGGTGGGGAATTCGGCCTGCATCAGATGGTGGGAGGAGTATTCGCGCATCTTCTCGCGGTACCACTGTATCTGCTCAAGCGTGCATCCGAGCCGCCAGAGCCGCTTCTCGTAGTCGGAGAGCGTGGCCCACAGCTCCGCCGGGTCGGGCACGGGGGCTGCGTAGATGTCGATCTCGTACCAGGGGACGAATACCGCCACCTTGTCGGAGAGTCCCGCTTCGGAGCGCAGCCACTCGGAGTGGAAGTAGTTGCCAACGCCGTTGGCGGTGCTTTCGAGCACGATGAGCGTGTCGGGCTGCCGGGCGATACCGCCGCAGATGGCGCGGATGAATCCTTCCGGTGACTGCGACGGCGTGGCTCTCCAGAATGCCACCTCGCTGAGATGGGCCATGGCGAAGTCGGCTCCGCGCACCGCCTCCTGGCATTCGGAGGAGCCTACGGTGACGCGGCAGTCTCGCCCGGTGATGACGCGCGTGTTGGTCGAGCGCTCGAATGGGCGGAATTCGAGCGCCGTGTCCTCCTCGCGGTATTCGTCGGGGTAGGAGGCGAGCATCTTCGTGTACATGCCGCGTATGGTGGCGGCGGTGTCCTTGACGTGGGCGCAGATGAGCGAGTGCCAGTTGCGGTGGTGAATGCACTGGATCCAAGCCATGTACATCTGCACGAGGGTAGAGCCTCCCCACTGGCGCGCTTTCAGCATGATGAGGCGCACGGGACGCTGTGACAGGCGCATCCGCTCCAGTGTGGCGAGCACGCGGCGCTGCGGGCGGTTGAGCGTGAAGGGTATGTCGCGCCCGGTGAGCTTGTCCTTGATCCTGACGCATGTGGCGGCCCAGAACTCGAAATCGTGGCGGAAACGCAGCGAACACCATGCGTGGCGGTCGCGGATGGTGGTCGGGAGCGCCGGGTCGTCGGCCATCGCGGCGGGTATGCGGCAGAGGTTGCCGTCCGGGTCTGTGGCGGGAAGTCGTGTAAGCGGGCTTCCTTCGCCGGTGACCGGGTCGTAGGGGCATCGCGCGGCGGCTGTGCGCCGTGCGTTTTCGGCGAGTACGGCGGTCATGCCGCCGGGGTTGTCGTCGATGTCGGAGGCATTCATAGGAAGAATGATTTGGTGGTGAGCATGCGGAACGAGGTTATCGACGCGTCGGCCGACACGCGTCCGGAGAGGCGCAGGGTGACGTAGCGGTGGGGGTGCGCTATGACGGGGAGATAGAGCGGGGCGGTGATTTCTCCGGCCACCGACAGTCCGGCGAACCGGTGGGGCTTGGGTACGCCGTTGTCGCCGAGCAGGTCGATGGATATTTCGGCGTCGTCGGCGGCCATGAGAGCCGTCATGGAATGGACGCGCGGCACCGGAGCGTCGGGCATGCATATGCGCCGGCTCCAGACCACGGCAATCTCCTCGAAAGGGCTGTCACTCTCTACTGATGCGTCGGCGATGCCTTCGGCGTCGGCGACGAGGAGTGTCGATGCCGTGCGCGAGAAGGCCAGGGGGAGGATGTCTGTGCGTGTGTAGACGCCACCGTCGCGGGTGATTATCACCGGACGGGGCTTCGCCGCTCCGGAGGCCGGGAGGCACCACAGCTCGCGGAACGCCGGGGAGTAGCCGATGGCGGCGAAGCGGCCGGGGTGGACGGTTGTGGCGTTGATGCCGTTCATGCGTATGACGCCATGGCCGGTTGCCGCGTACACGCCGTCGTGGCCGGTGGCCACTGCCTCGGGCGATGTCACTGCCTCGCGGGCGACAAGCGATACGGCGAGGCGCATGGAGGCGCTGACGCTGACGGTATGGATGCCCTCGGAGGTGAACGCGTAGAGGTGGCGTCGTCCGAAAGCGAGTCCGGCTGTGGAGCGCGGGGCCTCGGTGATGGCTGCGACGGATCCTGAGCCTACGTTGCAGCAGCCGGAGGGTGAGAACGGCGACGTGGCGTCGGCCACGACCATCGTGGAAGGATGGCGCACGGGTTGGCGTAGGGTGGCGGGGCGCATCGTCGAGGATACCGGGGCGAATGTCGATATGTCGATCGGCGCGAGGGAGTCGGTGATGTGGCATGCCCAGAGCGATGCGGGCGTGGAGGTTAGCGGGAACGAGCGCTCTACCGTGCCGGCGGGTGTGGTCAGCTCGATGTCGATGCGGAATGCGCCGGGATGGGGGTAGGCCAGCAGGGGCATCAGGGCTGTGGGGAGTGGCCCTTCGCCTGCCGATTCGGAGCAAAGCTGCTCGGTGGATCCGTCGGCGGCGAGGAGGCTGACGCGCATCTTCGCGCGCCATGCGCCGTAGCCGTTGCCGGTGAGCCACAGTACGTGGGGCGCGGCGGGGAGGGCATGGACGGGGGTGATGTCGGCGAACGCGACGATGTCGCCTGCGAGCAGTGCGCGGGCCGCCGTGAAGGAGTGGGGAAGCGATGTCTCGCGGATTATCCCGGGTGTGGATGTGGCTTGTGGCGCACGTTTCAGTGCCCGCAGGATGATGGCCTGTGCCTGTTCGGGCGACAGGTCTGCGGAGATGTCCGGAAGGTGTGGCGACTCGGCGGCGAGCGGGCCGTCGGGGTCGAACGGGTCGGGCACCACGGCTACCGTCTCCGACAGTTCATCGAGGCGGTCGAGCAGCGCGGGCAGTATGGTCCGGTGGCGTGGAAGGCGCGGCATTTCGATGCGCAGGCTACCCTCGGTGGCGGTGTGCGACGGGCGGGTGATGTAGGGTGTGCCGGTGTAGTCGACGAGATCGAGTGGAGGGGTCATGAGCAGTTCGAGCGACGCGGCATGGCGGTGTGCCGCGAGGATGTCGGCGCGGTTGACGTGCAGGCTGATCCGGAAGCCGGTGACGCTTACCGGGACGGAGGCCACATGGCGGAAGGCGCCTGAGTCGACGCTCACTTTGGTGTCGACATGCTCCGGGCCTTGGAGGCCTCCGGTGGTCACGAGCACGGGGACGGAGCGGTGGATTTCATTGCCGGCACTGTCGCGCAGACGATACCATGCTATTATTGGTGCGGCGCAGCATCCGTCGGCGATGGTGTCGGCTTCGGCCCGGCGGAGGGTGTCGAGGAGGGCGTTGCCGAGCATGGCTATGTCGCTCTTGTCGAGCGGGCCGCTCCATGCGGGGTATGTGCCGCGGAGCGTCATGGCCGGGGTGTAGGCTGTGTATGTGCGTGCGGAGGAGGGGGCTATGGCCACTGCCGGATAGTCGGCGGCGGCGGGTGAGAGCGACCATGCGCCGTCGGTGGTGGGTCGGCAGATTATAGTGCCTCCGGGTGTGAGGATGCAGATGCCGCCGGGGATGGCGATGGCGGCTGTGGCGCGTCCCGGGAGCGGGCCGACGGTAGTCGGTGAGCCTCCGGAGGCGGGAATCGTGTGGAGCACGAGCGAGTCGGTCTGGAAGAAGTGGGTGACGGAGCCGTCGGCATGCGTCCACGACGTGAGCGGCATGCCGGTGTCGGGACAAAGGCGTTCGGGAGGGCCTACTGGCGTCAACGGTGAGCCGGGCGAGGATTGTCGCAGGTTCTGTGCCGAGCACTGCTCGTCGCGCGGCCCAGGCAGCGTTGCCTCGATTATGTGTTTTTTCATAAGTGTGATAAGATAAAAGTAGTTTTGTTTTTTTTGACTTTGCAAATATACAATAATAACAATCATGTATGCAAGTGAAATATCATGATTAACATGTGTTAAACTTGTAAGGGATACAAAAATCGCGTAGCCATGAAAAAAATAGTAGAAAAAATTTGGAGGATGAGAAATAATGCGTACCTTTGCAGTGTTGAAAGCAACAAACAAAACAAATGGTGATTTAGTGTAGTGGCCTAGCACGCCACCCTCTCACGGTGGAGACCCGGGTTCGATTCCCGGATTCACTACTCACCCAAGGCATCCCGCTCGACTGAGCGGGATGCTTTTTTATAGGAAAAGAACCGTCCTTCCGGTGCGCGGATGCACCGTGGAGCACATTATAAACCATCATATATAAGTAAGTCGTGGATATTGGTTTATATCAAGATTGGAGGTTGATATGGATGAGATTCCGGCTTACGACAAGGCGCATAGCCGTAGCTCTGTAACTGCGGAGTAAGGCGAAATATCGCCATAGCAACGACAAGATTGGTATAAACTAATATTTCACGACTTACTTATGTCAGTATCGCTTAATATGCCGGCGAAAGACCGTGTGGTTGCGTTCGTCTGGCAACATGTTCTACTGTTGTTCTCTCTTTTCCTTATGACTCTGGGAGTCGCGTTGTGCATAAAGTCGGATCTCGGCAGCAGCGTCATCTCGTCGTTGCCGCTGTCATGCTCGATAGCGGGCGCCGACGGTATCATGCCACCTCTTTCGGTGGGCGGCTACACCATAGTGATGAATTTCATATTCGTGTTCTTGCAGTTAGTCGTACTGCGTCGCCGGTTTGAGGCCGTGCAGCTGTTCCAGCTGCTGATAGGGTGGGTTTTCGGGTGGCTCATCGACCTCAACATGCGGCTGACGTCGGCTCTGGCGTGTGACACTCTGGCGGCATGCATACTCACCCAGCTGGCCGGGTGCACGGTGATGGGTATAGGTATAGCGTTTGAAGTGAGGTGCGGCTCGGTCACGATGCCCGGCGAGGGGCTGCCGGTGGCCATCAGCCGTGTTTCGGGCCGACAGTTCGCGCAGATAAAGATTTATGTCGACACCACCCTCGTCGTGTTGGCCGTGGCGAGCAGCTACCTCTTTTTCGGGCGCTGGGCATGGAATGTGATCGGCCCCGGCACGCTTTTCGCCATGGTCTATGTCGGCCTGGTCGTTAAGTTCGTCTGCTCCCACACGCCATGGTTCGACCGCGTGCTCGCCTACCGTCCCGGCTTCCGCCGCTACATCTTCGGCCTCGCCCGCTTCATCTACCGCCGCCGCGACTGACCCCTACGTAGCCACGGCAACTCTATTGCTCAAATAAAGAATTGTAATGTTTTTATACGGCATAGGCTACAACCTCAAAAAGATTGTAGCCTATGCCGCTGTGTAATAGGATTATAATATCGGTCTATAGCTTGACGACTTTTTTCACTATAGATTGGCCATTCGTTTTAACATTCAGGATGTAAACACCGGGAGTCAGAAATCCTACCTTCAAAGAAACTTGTTTTTCAGATTTATCTGAATGCAATATCATCTTACCATTTATGTCAAACATGGATACGGAATCAATCGCGATATCTCCGTTGGAAATATTCAGGTATTCGCCCAATGGCAGAGGATATATGCTTAAGTCGTTGTTAATTTGAATATCTCCAATTCCAGAGGGATTAACTGTATATTGGTATTCGGCGATTTCGCTTTCAATCATTCCGTCGGCTTCGGCGATGACTTTTAGTGTTACGTCCGTAGTTATCACAATGGGGGCACCGGTATACAATATCCTGTCGACATCGCATGGGCATGAACCATCGATTGTATAATATATCGATGCGTTTTCTGTCTCGCAGGACAAATAAACTTCTGTTCCGACCATAACTTCTCCTGATTCGATTGACGCACGGGGTGTCGCTACTTGCGGCTCCTCGCGAGGAGTCATTACGTTGACTCCGATCGTTACATCAATGTCATAATCTTCAATGGATAATTTGATTCCGGTACTTCCGATAATCAGTCCTGAGATATCAAAAGATATGTTTCCATTCCCACCTATTTCAACCTGCTCTATTGAAACAGTGGCAATAAGAGGATTCAGGGATTCGATAGTGACGGTTTTGCCTTGTGCTGCCGTGCTTGGGAGGATTGAGGCATCCACCGTCACTGTGGAGCCGCTATACACATCTATGTTCCTAATCACCTCAATATCGGAAATGCGAGGCTCAATTGAGAATGTCTGCATAAAATCCTCGCCCATATTTATGTTGGCATAGCTCTTGACTGCCTTGCTGACAAAAACGGTCGCGATTCCTTCTGCAAACGGTGTTGCCGGCTTGTATTCGATTTTTGAACAGAACGAATTTCCGTTAATATCCATCTCGATGTCTGAAGCGACAATGTTGCCGTCAATCATACGTCCATCTTGTGTGACAATGATGTTTCCTAAAGTCATTGTTGATGGCAGCATGAATTTATCAAACTCAATAGTCACGCCATCAGAATAAGCATGAACGGCTTTGACTTCCGGCTGCTTTGCTTGTGTCATGGCAATGTTCACATCAAGTTGAGGTGGCGGAACTGGCAACCACTCAGATTGAGCTGCCTCATAGCCATCCTTCTCAAACCGTACCTGCCACATGCCGGCAGGGACATCCCATGCATACATGCCTTGAGCATCAGTGGTAAGTGGGTTCTCTTGACCGAATGGCGCAGCATCCCACACGACCGCAGTCTCGGTGATGTCGCCATACATATCCTCATCTTGCTGCTTATAGTAGGCTGTTGCAGTCACTCCTGAAATACGATTTGAAGGTACAGCCTCATAGACATAGCCGGATGGGTCTATCGATGGAATGATAGGTGGAGTTGGGAAATCATCATCGTCGTTGCCTCCATCGTCATCATTGTCATCATCTTCCTGTTCATCTTCAGGACAATTATGATATGCACGTTTTATCTTTTCATCTAAATCGCTATATTCATTTGATATTGATAGGAATTCAGTATTAGACCATAACCACAACTTATCTCTGACTCCATCAAAATCATAGAAAGCCGGATTAATAGTTTCTGAAACTCCGTTTTGAACAGCATTATAGGCAATCCCTAACGAATTGGTCATTGTCTCTGCGACCACATCAGCATTAGCAGTATTATTGATATGTCTATTATACCATCTTATCACACACTCTCCCTTTCCCTTTATAAATTTGTCGGCTTTGCCTATCAATTTCCCCACTCCCAGTGACGCAATATTTCCGGCTACATTCCATCCTAACGCCCACTTATAATCGGTCAAATATTGGTAATACCTATCTGAAAATTCGGATGTTCTATCTCTTAGGTAAAGTCTGTCAATATCGGCCAATTGCATTTGGGTCCGCCCTAATCGATAATCTCCGTTCTTACATTGCGCCAAGATTAAATCTTTAGTATTGGCGTTAAGTTGTTCAAACTTATTGGCGTATTTGACGGCGTTATCCATCATGAGATTGAAATCGCCTCTTACGTTGATATACTCTGCCATACTGAAAATGTCTAATAGGATACCCATACCTCCGGAAAAATGGCGTAAGAATGAACCGTTATTAAATGATTCTCTCATTGGTCTAATCCAATCCCAATTAATAGCGCGTTTCATCCCATTATTTTGTACGTCATCCACTCCGACCATAATGCTTAATGCCATTTTTTCGTTGGAATCGGCAACAGTATATATCATTTTCGTATCGGTTGACTCAATATTGTAGAATATCTTGTCACCCTCAATTTCATACATATAGAATTGCTTCTCGTTCATCAGTCGGCCATATACATCGTCATAATCCAATGACATGACACTATACGGAAGTCTATAATTACCATACACCAAATAACCTTCAAATCTATCATCCTCATCGATATTTGCCGTTAAAGAGACATTATTCTCAAATTCTTCTAACAGATGATTTGTCGCATTAATCAGGCCGCTAATTTGATCGTTAAATGCTTCCTCGCAATATACATTTTCGTCAATTGCGACATCAAAATCGCATGCAACATTCACAGGCGCTTGCGTTTCTGAAAAAGATGATGTTGCCACCCAATTCCCGGAAATTTCGTTGTATTCGCCGGAAAGATAACGGATAGACCCATTAAGCATTTTGACTTTGAACAGAACGTTACTTATAACATCCAGATTGTTATTCGTGAAGTCTGCAATAAATGTAAATTTGGGTGTTGGTTGGTAACCATGTTCGTCGGGATGTACCCAATAAATGTAATTAGAGACATTTGTGCGTCCGTTGATTTGATCAAACACAAAACGCTCCTTGCCATATGCCATCGTTATTGTTGACAAGTCGGCGTAAGATTGGTTGTAATCTACGGTACGGGTCTCGGTCAGTAAGCGACGACCTTCGGAATTTGTAATCTCCGCATGAATATGATGCAATGAAAACGAATACGGTTTGACCAAAGAAATCTTCATAGCCCATTCACCGTTTGGCATACTGTAAGTAGTACCAACCAATCTGTCGTTGTCATATATTTTGACTTCGCTATCAGCTGTTGCGGTTCCTCGAACTGCAATTGTCGTTTTTGATGTCTTTTTCGGAGCCGCAAGGTTGAAGTTCTGTGCCTCAAAATATGCAGAACCTATTGGTTGTAGAACTTCCTGATTATCGACAATCAGTTTGACAAAAGCGTTAGGTTTGCATGTACCGCCTTCAATAGGAACTACGCAGAAGCGAACGGCATCGCTTAGATTCTGAATGGGGATAGTCAGTCGATTGTCTGCATATTCATATCCAAGATAACCGGAACCGGAAATTATTGAATTATCAACAAATTCACAATTCGACGGAATGTCGACGACAAGAGTAGCCGCATCAATCATATCGGCATACTCATCCTTGACAGTTATTTTTGTCTTTAATGTAACATAGTTGCCGATTGTCAGTTGTGTTTTGTTAGACATAAAATATGTCTCCCGATTATTCGTATAATACATTTTGGCTTCGTCCAAATCGGGTATGTTGCCAATAACGACATTTGAAATTTTTCCGCTTGTCACATCAACGTTGCTGAGCAGATAATCGCTGCCTTGCTCTAATTGTGTTTGCCGGAGTGACGATAGGTTCGTTACCGAACCAAGCAACTCGGATTTACGCATGGAAACGATTGAATATTTCCCATCCGGCAGATTGAAAAACGATGCGCTGTTATTCCGTAACGCTGCCTTGCCGACTTGCTTGCCATCTGCATTATACAGCAGGCAGATATTTGAGGTTGTCGCATCGCAATTGGCGGTTATATCAACACCCCCATATTTCACAATCGGAATTGTTACGTAAGTATTTTTTGAAGTGACAACTATGGACTGTCTGGTATCTTTGAACTGATTGCTTTTGCTGTACGCTACGATGTTTAATTGGTCACCCATATTGATGGATTCCGGCAAAACAATAACTCCCGATTGATAGACACAGCCGGGTATTTCATTCCCATCAGGATTTTCAACTCGATAAGCGACATTGGTATCATCAATAAGCCAATTTGAGTTTTGTGTTTCCTCTCCCTCGGTGTCAACTTTTTGTATACTATACGATGGGATTATTGTTATTCCGGTAATTTTCTCCAATTGAATATCTCCGAGGCCTATAGATGCGGCTTCCAATTCCTTGGTCTGGCTGATATGGCCATTTGCAGAAACGGTTACTTTCAGCGGTACATCAGGCACTTCGAGTTCATAATTGCCATTGTCGTCGCATTGGGCGATCTCCGAATTGGAATATGTCCCGTTTATCTTTTTAGAGATGGTAATAATGGCTGTATTTATAACATTATCGTCAGTGTCACATATCTTGCCTTTTAGGATGCTTTTGCCCAATTCCTCAAGTGTACAAGCCAGTGCATTTTGGCCTGACACCGTAATCGTTTGTGATGAAGGTTGTATGTAGAATTGCTGCAAGTGCTGCGGCAAAATCACGTCATAAGACACAACTGAATTTTCAAGCACACCCACAAGCGTTGAACCTTGGTGCAAAAGCTCGTTGGCATCATTGAACCATTTTATGGTAGTCTCCGATGTCACATCATTTCCCGCAGGAGTCATTACTTTAACCGATACATTCTGAGGCTGTCGCAAATTCCGGAATGCAACGGTCAAATCTTTATCAATAATTTCCAAGTCTGAAATCTCACCTAAAATTTCGTTCTTGGTATTTTTTACAGATACTGAATATTTGGTTGATGACAAGAGATTGCCAAAGACATATTCTGCTTTGTCTGTGATAAGATACTTATAACGTTGTCCATTCGATGTGTTCAGCAGTTCTATGCCCATATTCTTGTATCTGCCATCTTTGGCATCCTGTGGAAGGGACACGGATATTGAGAACACGTTGGCATCAGCAGGCAAAATGGTGAAATCCTTCCAACCTTGTGCGTTTTTATATAAATCCACTGATTGGGAAGGGACTTTAATCACGACAGAACGGTCAACACCATCAAACACACCATATTCTAAAGATGGTGGTATGACAGCGTAGCAAGTGATTACAGACAGATTTTTACAGTCTTGGAATGCGTAACGCCCAATCGAGTTGATGCATGATGGGAGCAAAAGATCGGTAAGTGCTGTCATTGATTCAAATGCATACGAGGGGATTCCGGCATAGCCGTTTGTCCGGCTCAAATCAATAACCGCACAGTTTGACAAATTATACATCACACCGAAGTCCGAACCATCCATCATTCCACTCACCAATAATGATTGAATGGAAGAATACTCGTAGTCATCATTCAAAAGACGAGAGATAGCGCTCGATAGGTAACCTTGCTCAAATCTGTCTACCACCATTTCACCCGTGCCGGGATTGAAAAGGTTGACAGAGGGGTCGGTCGGATTAATCGGATTATAGGAGAAGCGGGCGGTATAGTGCAGATCCCTATCTGTCATTTTAATCTGTAGGGGATTTTTTGTCGATACCAATGCTCCATCCAAAAGCCATTCTTCAAATCTGTAACCCTCATTGGGATACGCGTAGATGTGGGCTGTATCTCCTTCACACAGTTTAAATACCGGACTATTGAAGCGACCTCCCTTGCCAGGGGAAGCGGTCAGGGTTATTCTGTGGCTTGGTCTGGCTTCCTGCGGGTCGTCGGGACTTTCAGGATTATAGTGCAGTTCAAACACGGCTACTATTTCCACATTCTCATCCGGCATGACAAATGAGTAGTTGGATTCGGTAGAAACTATTTCTCCATTCTTAAGCCAATGAACAAAATCATAGTATTTGTTTTCATTGGCGTAACAAGAAACCGTTTGTCCTACACCGACTTGGGAATCATTGTACGTCCCGACAGATCCTCCGGCTTTCGGAGAGGCAAGGACCGTGAGTCTCCGATAAGGATTGGGATCTCCGGGATTCTCAGGGTCGTACCCACCTTGGGCAAATCCTGTCACGCAATACAGGATTGCCACGATGAATAATGCAAGATGCTTCATATTAGGTGTCTACTTGATTGCGATTTTATGAGTTGTGTTGCTGATGGAAAGCAGATAGATTCCTGAAGATAGTTCAATGGGATCATCCACTATACCATGGTATATGAGCCTTCCGTCAATAGTGTATATTGAAATCGGAGTGTTATTATCGACTGATAATTTATTGCCGTTGACGGTAAAACCGGCATTATTTGCTGATACACCACCAATTGAAGAGAGTCCGCCTCGTGGCATGACTTTTAATGCAAAACGATTATTGGCTGTTTGAGAAGCGGACTTAAAGGAATAAGTCTTTTCATTCAGTTTTGTTGTTTCATTGGCTTCTTTGTCTACGAGGAAAATATCATACTCTGAATTATTGGCATTCAGCGCGATTTTATAATCGCCTTCTGTGCCAATGTAGACTCCAAGAGAATATTCTCCTGTACCTAACGGTCGCTCATCAATGGCATAATGGACACCATTGTCAATTATGTATATCTGTGGAACATTCTCGTTGCTGCTCATGAATTTGCTTGCATCTTTCTCGATTTCGTAATCGTATGAAGCCGATTCATTCAATACAAGGCGCGTTCTGTCCGAATATTTTTCATTGGAAATTATGAAGTTCAGTATGGATCTGCTATTCGATGCCTGCGCCCTCGAACGCAGATAATCAGGTATTGGTGAGGACGTGTAATTGTGCGTCCTGCCATCTTTGTGGAACTTGACTTGGTTTGTATTTAACGGACACTGCACAAAGAATGCTTCATTGGGCCGCAGCACATATTCATCATCAGCCAATGAATAAGCCGTGTAACCATTGCCATTCCATACTGTAATTGGGGCCGCGAAATCGACATATCTACTGTTTAAATATGAAGGATATGGATTGCCTATCAGATTCCAGCCTCTATTGTGCGAAAATTCTGCGGGATATTCCTTGATTGTCCTTAAGACATCATTGCAACTGAATATATTGTTCTTGTTTGAGTTGTTGATTGCCGGGAATTCAAATTCAACATAATCAGTATCCCACGAATTACCGTTCCCGTTTATACAATGGAAGATATACCCTTCTCCGGCATTCAATGTCTGTCCTGAAGTTGCGTTTTCCCATGTCTCACCTGACATTGAAGCGCGATTTGAACCGTTATATTTACGGACAACCCACATTGTCCCTTCGGGAACAACTATGCTTGACACATTTACATCGTATGGCAGCGAGATGAATGACCAACGGTTTGTCGGCAACAAGATTTTGGTTGTCACATTATTGGCACGAACCTCATTATTTGTAATCAGGGTTGTGCAGTATGGATAGCTATAGCGGTACGTATAATGGTTATTCTCATCATAATAATCATCACGTTTGGATTCAAAGTTTTGGTTTTGGGTGAAATTATCAAGAGACAACGTTCCATCTCCACTGATCGTAAGGTGGCCGGCAGTCTGTGAGGATGTCAATGTAAGGTTTGCGTTGTTGGCAAGGCCTGTGTAATCGATGATTGTAAACGTGTTGTTTATGGTTATATCGGTCAAATCCCCCTCCAATGCTTCTATTTTATTGAACATGTACCAGTTGTCATCAAGTTTGTACGCTGAGATGCTGAAAGCGGGTACATGGAGAGTTGCTCCCTTTGCCATGTCGTTATTGAAAACCGAAGTGACAATAGGTGCTACGCTTTTGCAATAAACGTCTTTCAAAACATATGTGTAGGAATAGTTGCCGGTTGATGAGTTGTAGTTCTCTTTACGATAATAGAAGGCATCATTTGCGATGCTTTCCAATGTGGAAGGTAGGGCTATGTTTTCAAGTGGACAACCACTAAAGGCTTCTTCTCCAATCGTTTTTACGCCTTCCGGAATATCAATTGAAGATAGCTTGGAGACCTCAAACGCACTATTTCCGATGGCTTTTAATGCTGAAGGCAGCTTGATTGTCTTAAGGCCGGTAGAACAAAATGTTTCATACGGAATAAATTCCAACTCGTCAGATAATGTTACAGAAGTCAGGTTTGAACAATAACGAAAACAATCCCCTCTGTAAGCGTTTGTTATGTCGTCATTACCGAGGTATGTGCAGTTAGGAATATAAATTGATTGGAGTTTACTGCAATACTGAAATGCTCCTGCACCAATGGATGTTACATTCGGGAGATTTACCGCTGTGAGCGAACTATTGGAATTGTTCATGGAGAAAGCATAATCGCCGACTTCTGTGACTACCGGCATTTCAACTGTTGTTATACCAGAACAATTACTAAATGCTTGTGCTCCAAGTGTCATTAGATTGTTAAGTGTTAAATCACCTGTCAGGTTGACGCATTTATAGAATGATGACGAACCGATTTCTGCGATGTGGCTAAGATTTATTGCCGATAAGGAACTACAATTCTTAAAAGCGTTATCTGCAACTTTTGTAACTGATTCGGGTAAAACTACGCTTTGTAATGCACCAAGTCCCTCGCAACCCGAAACACAAGTGATGTCAACCTGGCTTAAATCCAGTTTTGTCATGTTCTGCATTCGGGAGAAATATGCCATGTCTGTTTCGTTCAAATATCCCGAAACGGTCAGCTCGACTACATCCGACCAGTTATCCACCGTTTTAAGTATTACCTGTCCAAATGTGCCGGGTGTGTTTACATTGACAGTATAGACCCCTGTGGCTGTTTGAGCTGCCGCCTGGAACTGGCCGACAGCGGTAAATTGCAGTAGCTCAATGAGCATACATACAATGAGGAGCTTGATTTTCTTCATGATTTGTGATAAGTAAGTTTATTGTTGAATTTGTTTAGATGTCGGTTATTAATAAAAAAGCGGGAGCCGTACCGTTACTCGCTCTCGCATAGTGGCATCTGGCATAGCCCAACTCCGTAGAACGAGCAACGCAGACTCCACGCCGATATGTAATACCTAAAGGTAAGTATACATACCCGTGGCATCTGCCGTTGCTTCATTTTGACGGAGTTTGAAAACTGCCAGATTTTCTATGCGTCAAGACAAAGCGCAGCACACGCTTCATTTATGTAATGACCTCCCACTACCTGTCGTATGTTACGACAACTCAGCGTGGAAATCTACGCAAAATTACACATTTTTTCAAACCGGCAATAAAATATGCTGAAAAACATAATAATATTGCTCCGATAATTAGCTGTTTAGATGCAATAAAAGCACCCGGGAGGCATATGATACACCATTGCTCCCAAATGTTTATCCAGCCAGCCCATAGAATGGCATGAAAAAGTCAAGGAGCCAAGCGGTTGTCGCTTGACTCCTTGATCGGTGTTGTCTTACCAGGATTCGAACCTGGACAGGCAGAACCAAAAACTGCAGTGCTACCATTACACCATAAGACAATCCTTTTGCGCCCAACCCCGTGCGGGGCTTAAGCGGTGCAAAGATAGGGATAAATTTGGAAATCGGCAAATTTCGCGCGATAACGTTGCGAAATTTTCGCACAGAGCATACAGAGTACGCACGGAGCATACAGAGTCAGAGCACACGGAGAAAAAGGTGATTTCATCTCCGTGTGCTCTGCGCGTTTAATTCGGATGCTTCGGGAAGCATCCCTACGTAGGATGCCTTGCCGGGCGTTTGATTCTCAGATGGCGTCCTCCTCGACGGTCTCAAGCGCGTCGACATCCTTGGCGGGAGCGTCGGACGTTGCGGCTTCGAGCTTCTTCATTATGGAGAATATGAACAGTGCCGAAAGCATGCAGAGGGCGATGAGGATAGACCATATGGCCCATACGGGTATTTTACCCCATAGAATCATAGGGATGCTGACAAGATAGTTGCCCACGGCGGTGGCTGCGAACCATCCACCCATCATCGCACCCTTGAGTTTTGGGGGTGCGACCTTTGACACGAACGATATGCCCATAGGCGAGAGGAGCAGTTCGGCGAAGGTAAGGAGCAGATAGGTTGAGATGAGCCAGTTCGGCGACATGGAGCCGTTGGTGCCTACGAGAGACAACGAGCCCATCACCATCACGCAATAGGCGATGCCGGCCATTACCATGCCGTAGCCGATCTTGCGCGGTGCCGAAGGCTCTTTGCCTTTCTTGGCGAGCCATCCGAAGAGTGCGAGCGAGAACGGTGTCAGGGCCACCACGTAGAAGGGGTTGAACTGCTGGTAAGCGGCGGGGTCGATGTCGGTGACTTCCGAGGGGATCACGTCAATGGCGAAGTATGCCACCACTGCCACGCATATGGCGAGAATCACGCCGCTGACCGCACGGGCCTTGGCTGTGGCGCTCTGGATCATGCTGAACAGCGCGTAGACACCGATCCATATGGCCGTGAGGGCGCCGAGGTTGAATCCGATGCGGGTCCAGCTCGACGAGAAGTTGGCGGTACAGCTCTTGGCGAACTCCGTCAGTGTCTGGCCGTTCTGGTGGAATACCATCCAGAAGAAGATGACCACGGCGAACACCAGCAAGAGGGCCACCACGCGTGCCTTGGTCTGCTCCGGGGTCAGTTCGGGCTGCTTGGGAGCGGGGGTGCCGCTTTTGGCTTCGGCGGGGATCGCTTTTTTATCCTTGATGATATGGGCGTAGGTGCGGCGTCCGAAGAAATAGATCAGGAAGCTGATGATCAACGACACGCATGCCAGGGAGAAGGCATAGCTGCACCCTGTCGAGAAGGCCGTGATATAGTCGGTGGCAAATTGTGTCAAAGACACTCCCGCCTGTCCGCATGCCGAGGCGAAGTCGCTGAGATAGCCGGACAGGAAGGCCGCTACGTCGCCACCCTCGGCCATGCCTTTCTCGATGGCGAAGTCGGTCATGGCGGTAAGCTTGTCGGAGCCGGCTGCCGGCATGTTGACGAAGTTGTCGGTGTCGAGACACCAGTTGCTGACGGTGGCGGCCATGGGGTCGGAGGTCAGGAAGCCGCCGTTGCGCAGGGCCACGTTCTTGAGGGCTATCGCGGCTCCGGGAGCATACATCGAGCCGAGGTTTATGGCCATGTAGAAGAGCGAGAACGCCGTGTCGCGCTTGCCGGCATATCGGGGATCGTTATAGAGGTCGCCGACCATCACCTGCAGGTTGCCCTTGAAGAGCCCTGTGCCCACGGAAATGAAAAGCAGCGCGGCGAAGAGCACCATCATGGACATGTCGGAACGCACGGGGGTGGGCGCGGACATCAGGGCATAGCCGATAAACATCACGGCGATGCCGCTTACCACGCATTTTGAGAAGCTCCATTTGTCGGCAAGCCATCCACCTATGAGCGGCATAAAATAGACTAATGCAAGGAAAATGGAGAAAATCTGGCCTGTCCAGGTGGAGTCGAAGCCGAACTTCGCCTGGAGGTAGAAGAGGAAGATGGCAAGCATCGTGTAGTAGCCGAAACGCTCGCCGGTGTTGGCAAGCGAGAGCACGTACAGCCCTGCCGGTTGGTTTTTAAACATAATGACTGGTTTATTAAATTGTTTCTATTCGTTTCGCACCCGATGTGTGGGGTGGGGTGATGGTGTTGCGGCGGGAGGGTGTTGTAAGATGAGCCATTATGACACACCCTCCTGGATCACTTTCCTTCGCTCTCGAGTTTTGCCTTGTAGGCCACGGCATATAGCTTCATCTGCTTGACGAGTGCGGTGAGGCCGTTTGAACGTGTGGGCGACAGATTCTCCGCGAGCCCTATCTTGTCGATGAAATAGAGGTCGGCATCGGCTATCTCTGGGGGGGTGTGGTCGTTGAGCACTTTCAGTAGCATGCTGATTATGCCTTTCACGATGATGGCGTCGCTGTCGGCTGTGAAGTGGATGAGTCCGCCGGGAGTGAGTTCGGCATGCAGCCATGCGCGGCTCTGGCATCCTTCGATGAGGTATTGGGGTGTCTTGTATTCTTCGGGCATCGGAGGGAGTGTGTTGCCCATGTCGATGATGTAGGCATAGCGGTCCATCCAGTCGTCTATGTCGGTGAACTCGTCGATGATGTCGTCTTGTAATTCGTTGATAGTCATGATGCGGAGATGATGTTATATGTTGTTGTGCGCGCCTGGGTCATTCGGATTTCTCCGAGTAGACCACGTTGGCCACGGTCTGTCCCACGGCCTTCAGCGTGGAGGCGGATATGGCCGGTAGGTCGTCGGCCACGGTGTGCCATTGCGGGGGGAATGAGCCGGTGGCGGGATGGGCGGCGTCGATGATGTCGACGGCAGGTATGCCGGCCCGGTTGATGAACAGGTGGTCGTCGGTGACACCTCCTCCGGGGGCGTTGACGAACCGGTCGGCATATCCGGATGCATCGGCCACGGCCCATATGCGGTCGTTGACGCTGCGGGCGAAATAGTCGCTGACGATCTCGCGGCGGAACACGGCGCCTTCGCCGCCTACCATGTCGAGGAGTATGGCGTAGGCCGGGCGTACGCTCCCGGCGAACGGGTCGGAGCGCAGCCACTGCTGTGTGCCCAGGCACCACGACGTCTCGTCGCCGTCGTCCCCTCCGTCCTCGGCGTCGACCATCAGTATGTCGACCCCGGCGGCAGGTGATTTTTGGCCGAGCTGCCGGGCCAGTTCGAGGAGCACGCCCACGCCGCTTGCCCCGTCGTTGGCGCCGGGCACCGGTTTGTGGTGGTTTGACGGGTCGGGGTCGTTGTCAGCCCACGGGCGCGTGTCGTAGTGGGCAAGCAGGAGCACCCTATGGCGCGCGTCGCTGTTGTAGCGTGCGAATATGTTGGCCACGGGCACGGAGCCTCCTCTGTGGTCGTCGACGGTGGCGCGCTGTATGGCCACGGTGTCAGCTCCGTATGAGCGCAGCTTCCCGGCGATATAGTCGGCGCATGCCGCATGGGCGGGTGTGCCGGGGATGCGCGGGCCGACGCCAACCTGTGCCGCCACATGGCTGTAGGCCGAATCGGCGTTGAAGTCCACCGCGTCGAGCGTGCGTGCGGTTGAGGTCCCGGGGGCGGCTGCCTGCTGTGACGATGCAGTGCGGTTGCCATGGCCTGTGCAGGCCATGGCAACCGGTATGATTACTGCGAGCAGGATTTTTTTCATCCTCACGTGTATGCGTGTTTAGCGGGTGGCGAGCATGGCTGCCGAGGCGGCCTGCTCCTGGTAGGCGAGTACACCCTGTGCGTCGAGGCTTACGCGATGCATCTCGCCGTCGATGCCGATCATGTCCACGCTGTTGTCATCGATCATGGTCATGAACACCACAGGCTCGTCCATCGATGGGGTGCGCACGCTCCATGTCTGCGCGTCGGCGTTGAAGTCGAGGCGCACCGTGCTGCCGTCGTTCTCCGAGGTGATGGTGTAGCCGTTCTTGTCGCAGTCCACGAGGTAGCGTCCGTCCTGTCCCTCGATGACGCTGCGTCCGCATGCCACGGGGTTGTTGCCGCTCCAGAACTCGATGCTGTTGATGACGAGCACGTCGGCGAGAGCCGACACCTCATAGACGGGCACGATCCAGAATGCGATGAACACAAGTTCGTTGACGAACTTGTTGCCTACGGAGTGATTCCACGACAGGATCTTGTTAGTGAGGGCGAAGCTGCCGATGCATGATGTGGTCAGCATTGAGCCTGCGAGCGCAAGCACCATTCCTACGAGAAAATATTTTCTTTTCATAATCTTTAGTTTGGAATTTATAGATTGTTGATATGGTTGATTTTTGTTCAGGGTTTGACATGTTTCCGCGAGTTGTTGTAGAACTCCATCACCTTGCGCACGTAGGCCGTGGTCTGCTTCCCTCGGAAATATCCGTAGCGGCACACCGGGTCGTTGTAGTACTCCGGATTGGCCTTCATAAGCAGGGCGTCGGCCACGTTGCCGTCCCACACCTGCGGGTTCTTGCCGTATTTCCCCGCAAGGGCTATGGCGTCGTAGATGTGGGCGAGTCCTGAGTTATAAGCCGCGAGGGTGAACTTGCGGCGTTCCTCCGGGTCGGGCACCTTCTTCGCCAGCGAGGAGTCGAGCGACTTGATTATCGCGGCGGCAGTGCGTATGTTGGCCTCGGGATTGGTGATCATCGACATGGAAAGCCCGTGGGCGCGCGCCGTGCGCGGCATGATCTGCATTATCCCTCTGGCGCCGGCCCAGCTCACCACCGTAGTGTCGAAACGGCTTTCGGTGTAGCCTTGTGCGGCGAGTATGCGCCAGTCCCATCCGATATCCTTGGCGTATTTGCGGAAAAGCGGATCGTAAGGCGATATCTTCCCTTTCGAAAAATCGATCCTCACGGCGGGTGTCTCCTTGCTCAGCTCGAAATAGCGTTTGAGCAGACGTGCCTGCGCCTTGCGTGGTTCGCTCTGTGCCATCCATGCGGTGATGCTGTCGGCGAGCCAGGGTTTTGCCGGCGACACTCCCCATGCCGAGCGCTGCTCGAAGCTTACGGGAAGCCCGATGTCGAGGGTGTTGTAATATGTGCGGTTGATGCGGGCTATGTCGCTGTCGACGATGGTCAGCGGAATCTCCCCCGTGGCCACCATCTCGATCAGGTCCTCGGTGATGAGCGTGTCGCTCTTCACCTGGTGGATCTTTATGCCTCCGCCAATCTCGTCGTTGAGGTTTTCGAGGCGGTAGAGGTACTTGGACCCGGCCTCGACGTATACTTCGCGTCCGGCGAGCTGCGTGACGTCGGTTATCCTCTCCCCCTCCTTGGGCTGGACGAGCACCTGCGTGGTGATGTTCTCGTTGCCTGCCGGGACCACGTGGGGCTTGTATTCGGCTGTGACGGGTATCTCGTAGGCGGCCACGTCGATAAGCCCGCTGTCGAGCATCTCGATAAGGGCGTTGAGGCCGGGCGCCACGTGCAGGTCTATGGCTATACCCTTGTCGGCGCCGAAGCGCTTCACCATGTCGTAGTCGTAGCCCATCTCCTCCTCGCGGTAGATGAAGTAGGAAGTGGGACTGTAGAGCGTGCCGACACGCAGCGTGTCGGGCAGACGCCGTGCGGCACTGTCGGCATCGCCGGTGCGTGTTGAACCGTTCCCACCTCCGCACGACCATGTCGTGAAGAGGGAGAGCAGCAATATCGCTACCGCAGGTATGCCGGAGATGCTCCGCATAGGCTTCTTGTGCTTCGGAGGGTGGGGGATATGCCTCTAATATTCGAAAGTGCCTTTTTCCGAGATGATGGTCAGGCGGTTGGCGGGAGCGTCATCGACGCGTCCTACGATGCGCGCCGGTATGCCCATCGATTCGGAGATGGCGATCACACGCTCGGCCATCTCGGGCTTCACGTAGATTTCCATGCGGTGGCCCATGTTGAACACCTTGTACATCTCTTTCCAGTCGGTACCCGACTCGCGCTGTATCAGGTCGAAGAGCGGGGGCACCGGGAATAGGTTGTCCTTCACCACATGCTTCCCTTCCACGAAGTGCATCACCTTGGTCTGCGCTCCCCCCGAGCAGTGGACCATGCCGTGGATGTCGGGGCGCATCTCGTCGAGCAGCTTCTTGATGACCGGGGCATAGGTGCGGGTGGGCGACAGCACGAGCTTCCCGGCGTTGACGGGCGAGCCTTCGACGCTGTCGGTCAGGGAGCATGTACCCGAGTAGACAAGTTCTGCGGGCACTGCGTGGTCGTAGCTCTCGGGGTATTTCTCGGCAAGGGCGTGGCAGAACACGTCGTGGCGTGCCGATGTAAGTCCGTTCGACCCCATGCCGCCGTTGTATTCATGTTCGTATGCGGCCTGGCCGTAGCTTGCGAGGCCCACGATCACGTCGCCTCCGGCTATGTTGGCGTTGTCGATCACGTCGGCGCGGCGCATGCGGCATGTGACGGTGCTGTCGACGATGATGGTTCGCACGAGGTCGCCTACATCGGCTGTCTCGCCGCCGGTGCTGTAGATGCTCACGCCCATCCCGCGCAACTCGGCGAGCAGCTCCTCGGTGCCGTTGATGATGGCGGCGATCACCTCGCCGGGGATGAGCATCTTGTTGCGCCCGATGGTGGAGCTTACGAGTATGTTGTCGGTGGCGCCCACGCACAGCAGGTCGTCGATGTTCATTATCAGCGCGTCCTGTGCGATACCTTTCCAGACGCCGAGGTCGCCGGTCTCGCGCCAGTACATGTAGGCCAGCGCCGATTTTGTGCCCGCACCGTCGGCGTGCATGATGTTGCAGTAGTCGGGATCGCCGCCGAGATAGTCGGGGATGATCTTGCAGAACGCTTTGGGATAGAGTCCCTTGTCTACATTCTTGATGGCGTTGTGCACGTCCTCTTTCGAGGCCGACACGCCGCGTAGGTCATAGCGTTGGTTGCTCATAGGTGTATCTTGTGAGAGTTACTTTGTTTCGTGGAGAATCGTGAAGAAGAGGGATCAGATAAACAGGAGGTAGGCCAGGGTGGCTATGGATACGACAAGGAGAGAGTCGATGCGGTCGAGTATGCCGCCATGGCCGGGGAGCAGCTTCCCGGAGTCCTTTACCCCGATGGTGCGCTTGATGAGCGACTCTATAAGGTCGCCCCAGGTGGCGAACACGCAGGTGATTATGCCCAGACCGACCATCAGGCCCATGTCGAGATAGAAGTATTCCGGCCAGATGAGCTTTGCGGCCACGCTCGCCCCGATGCAGAAGGCCATCCCTCCCCAGAAGCCTTCCCACGACTTCTTGGGGGATATGCGCGGGAAGAGGCGGTGGCGGCCGATGGCCGAGCCGACGAGGAACGCGCCGGTGTCGTTGAGCCATATGAGGATGAACATCATAAGCACGAGGTGCGCGCTGATGCCGTAGACATATTGCAGGGCCATAAGAGGGAGCGCGATGTAGATCTGCGCCATAAGCGACTTGGCCAGGGAGTAGAGCGGGCGCTCCTCCCTGGAGTAGAGGGTGTAGACCATGCGGAGCAGCAGCAGCGAGAGCCATATCCCCCATGCCGCCATGCCGCCGCTGTAGCGCATCGACATCCATCCCGCCGTGATGAGTGAGAGGGTGGTGGCCACGTCGATCCATGTCGAGGGGGATGTCCACACGACGGGGGCGGTCTTGGGCGCGCCGTCAGAAGGCGTCCGCGTGTTGCCCAACGAGGTATATTCTATGATTGCCGGGCCTCCGAGGAGCATGCACAGTATCCAGAACGATACCGGGCCAAGGAGCACGCCGGCAAGTATTATCGCCACATATAATGCACCCGTGATAGTGCGCAAAATGAAATTTTTCATCTTTCAGTTCTTGACACGCAAATTTACGAAACTTTTCTGTAAAAGTACCGACAAGAACCTCCCAAACTGCCCTTCTTCCGTAGCCCGGCTACCCATTATTCAAGATGGGATATCAGTTTCGGTATGACTTTCTTTAGTGGGTCAAGGTCGTTATTGACCACATCGAATACGAAGTCGTCGTCAATATCGAAATATCCATGGGCGATATGGTCACGCATGCCCATTATGCTTTTCCAAGGTATCTCAGGGCATGCATGATTGAGGAATTCATTGTTGGTGTGCCGATTAATCTTCTTTACACTTTCTCCGATGGCCTCAAGCAACATACATGTTGCCGCAAGGGTTTTCATACCGTCAGGAGTGCATCTGTAGTTGTCGGCTGAGGTTATTTCTTCGCTCCATATCTCAATTTGTTCGATTGCATCTTTGATTTGGATCAGGGCATCGACAATGATTCCGTTATCGTATGACATATATTGCGTCTTTCTCTATTTGTGACAAAAAGAACGGGCGTATATTCTTATGTCGGCGTATAAGGTCTACCGGATTTTCCAACAGGCTTTCAAGAAACAATTTCAGTCCTACGACAAGTGTCATTCTGGATGGCATATCCACGAATACGTCTACATCGCTGTCCGGCCTGTTGTCCCCTCTGGCCATCGAACCGAACAAGCATAAGGATTTTACTCCGAACTCTTGCCGTATGTAGGGAGCTGCTTCGTTAAGTCGGTTGATACATTGCTGTAACGTACACATAACCACGATAGATTATATTATGTCGCAAATATACGGATAAGTCGAGCGTAAAAGCAAATTTATTTGCTTTTACCGAGCGTGAGTATATAGCGTTTACGCAAATATACGGATAAGTCGAGCGTAAAAGCAAATTTATTTGCTTTTACCTGGTGTGAACCGCTTGTAACCGGGAAATAATGTCCGTGGCTGTCAGGACCGTTGTCAGCGGAGGTAGGGGTTGGAGCGCTTTTCGGCACCGATGGTGGTCGGGGCGCCGTGGCCCGGGTAGACTACGGTGTCGGCGGGGAGGGTAAGCAGTTTGGCGCGTATGCCGTCGATGAGCAGGCTGTGGTTGCCCGCCACGAGGTCGGTGCGCCCGATGCTGCCTTGGAAAAGGACGTCGCCGGTGATGACGAATCTCGACTCCGGGAAGTATAGTACGACGCTCCCGGGGGAATGGCCCGGAACGGCGAGCACCACGGCCTCCTCGCTGCCTACAGTGATGTGGTCGCCGTCGCCGATCTCCACGTCGGCCTCCACCGGCTCGACATTGCTGCCCGAGAGTCCGAACATACGGGCCTGCGCGGGCGTCTGGCGTCCGAGGAAGGTGTCGGCTGCAGAGGCTTTCAGCTCCACTCCGTAGCGGCTGCGGATATGTGGCACGCCGAACACGTGGTCGACATGCATGTGGGTGTTGATGAGCTGCGTCACGTTCAGCTTGTTTTTCTCGATGAAGGAGTCAAGAACGGCCTCTTCCGACTTGTCGATCATGCCGGGGTCGATGATGACGGCGTCGAGAGTCACGGGATCCCACACGACGTAGGTGTTGATGCCGAACATGTTGAACTGGAAAACCTTGATCTGTAGCATGGTGGATTTGATTTAGATTTGTGCGTAGATGAGTTTTTTCGTGAGGAAAAACTCTTCGTCAAACCATGTCGAGAGCGATTCCTCGATTATGGGACACCGCAATCCGGAAAGTTCACCCTGCAAGTCGCCGCCTTTCAGCACGATCACTCCGTTGGGATACCCGTTTTTGCCACCCTGGGAGATGTTTTTCTTCACAAGTGGTATCATGTCGTCGAGGCGCATCACGGCGCGGCTCACCACGAAGTCGTAGCGGCGTCGGCACTCGCCGATGTCGCCATGCTGGAATGTGACGTTGGTGAGCCCGATCTGCGCGGCGATGTCCTCGGCCACGCGTATCTTCTTGCCGATGCGGTCGATGAGGTGGAAGTTGCATTCCGGCCACAGGATGGCCAGGGGTATGCCGGGGAATCCGCCACCGGTGCCCATGTCGAGAAACGTGGTGCCGGGGATCGGGTGGATGAACTTCGCGATGCCCAGTGAGTGGAGCACGTGGTGCTCGTAAAGGTTGTCGATATCCTTTCGCGAGACGACGTTGATCTTCTCGTTCCATTCGGGGTACAGCCTCCCGAGCGCTTCCATCTGCGACTTCTGGCGCGGGGTCAGGGTAAAGTATTTTTCGATTATTTCTATGCCCATGTAATGTACAACAGCTTACGTGGTGAAAAGTTAGAATGTGTCGGTCGGCGCGGCTGATGACGTGCCTGATGATGCCGTGTCGGACGATGTGCCGTCGGCGAGGAGCATGTCGGCCTCAGGCTCGGGCAGCGGCGACCCGGCCTTCTCCTTGGCGCCCATGTCGCGCAGGCGTCTGGCGGGCACCATCAGGCTCTGCCGTCCGTTGACGAGCTTGTTGGCGCTGTCGGTGAAGGCCTCCTTGGCCTTGTCGATGCGCGCGCCTATGTCGACGAAAGTCTTGTAGAAGTCGCCCACGCGGCCTATGAGCAGGTTGGCTTCCTCAAACACCTTGCGCTGGCTCTGTGCCTGCACCTCCTGGCGCCATGCAAGGTGGATTATGCGCAGGGCCGCCGTGAGGTTGCACTCGCCGGAGATGAACACTCCCTCCTTCATGGCGTCGCGCCACAAGGTAGGCTCCACGCTCATGGCGAGCTGCAGGGCAGCCTCGTTGGGGACGAACATTATCACGTAGTCGAGTGACTGGCGAGGATGGAGTATGTAGCGCTTGTAGTCCTTGGCGGCGAGCTCGCGCACGTGGGCGCGCAGGCTCTTCACATGGCGTCGCAGGGCCTCCTCGCGTACTTCGTCGGTGTCTGCGCCGTTGTAGTCGAGATAGGCCGAGAGGCTCACCTTGGCGTCGATTATGAGGTCCTTGTTGTCGGAATAGTGGAGGATCACGTCGGGTATCATGCGCTTGTCGGTCGACTCGTTGAGCACGGGCTTGCCGTTCTTGTCGGTGATGGTCGACTGCACCTCGTAGTTGATGCCCCGGCGCAGCCCCTGGCTGTCGAGTAGTTCCGACAATATTACCTCACCCCAGTTACCCTGGGTCTTGTTCTCGTGGCGCAGGGCGCGTGCGAGCTTGTCGGCCTCCGCGCCTATGCCTGCCGTACGCTCCATTATGTCGGTGATGGCCTGGTGGAGCGAGGCGGTGTTGCGGATGCTGATGTCGCGCGAGGCGTCCATGGCCTCTTTCATCTCCTTGATGTGCTGGCGCAGCGGCTGCAGCACGTTGTCGATGTCGCGCACGTTGGCGCGGTTGAGGTCGGCGGTGCGTGCGGCAAGCAGGTCGGCGGCGGTGGCCTTTAGCTGTTCGCGGGCCATGTCGAGCTGTTCGCGGAACCGGCGCGCCTGCTCGTCGCCGCGCGCCTCGGCGGCCTTCATCATGGCGTCGCGTTGTTCAAGCTCGCGGGCGTGGGCGGCACGGTCGTCGTCAAGACGGGTGCGCAGCATGTCGTTCTCGGCCTTGAGCGCGGCGACCCGGCTCTCGGCCTCGGCCTTCTCGACGGCAATCGCCGTACGGGCCGCCGCCGTGCGTGAGTGCCCCCATAGCAGTCCGATGGCGAGTCCTGCCGCTATGCCGATGATAAGGAATAAGAGGTAGGTGAACACGCTATGTCAGTCTTTTTTCGTTGGCACGGGCTGGGGCATGGCAGGCTTCGTCGGCTCGATGCCGTCGCGTTCGAGGAGGGCGTCGATGGTAGGCTCCTGGCCACGGAAACGCTTGTAGAGCGTCATGGGATGCTCCGTGCCGCCGCGCATCAGTATGTTGGTGCGGAACGAGTCGGCGGTCTTTTTGTCGAATAGCCCGTTGCGCTTGAACACCGAGAAGGCGTCGGCGTCGAGCACCTCGGCCCACTTGTAGCTATAGTAGCCGGCGGCGTATCCTCCGGAGAATATGTGGCTGAACTGGGGCGAGAACATGCATCCTTCCACTTCGTCGAACATGGCTACAGGCTCCGTGGCGCGGCGCTCAAGCTCGGCGGGATCCTCTACACGGGTGGTGGCGGTGTGCCATGCCATGTCGGTTAGCCCGAAGGCGAGCTGGCGCAGGCATGCGTAGCCGGCTCCGAAACGCGAGGTGTCGATGATCTTCTCGACAAGGGCGGCGGGGATAGGCTCGCCGGTCTGGTAGTGGCGCGCGAACCCATCGAGGAATTCCTTTTCGGTCAGGTAGTTCTCGTTGAACTGCGATGGAAGTTCCACGAAGTCGCGGTAGACGTTGGTGCCGGAAAGCGAGGCGTACTTGGTGGAGGCGAACAGCCCGTGGAGGGCATGGCCGAACTCGTGGAGGAAAGTCTCTACCTCATAGGGGGTGAGCAGCGAGGGCTTCGTGTCAGTGGGCTTGGTGAAGTTCATCACTATTGTCACCTGCGGGAGCACCGTGTCGCCCTTGGCGTCGATATACTCTTCACGGAAGTTGGTCATCCATGCGCCGGGGCGCTTGGTCTCGCGCGGATAGAAGTCGGTGTAGATCACGCCCATCACCTTGCCGGCGGGGTCGAGCACTTCGAACGCGCGCACGTCGGGGTGGTACACCTCTATGTCGGTGTTGGGACGGAATGTCACGCCGTAGAGCTTCGTGGCCAGGCCGAACACGCCGTCGATCACGTTGTTAAGTTCGAAGTAGGGGCGTAGCGCCTCCTCGTCGTATTTGTATTTGGCCTCTTTGAGCTTGTTGGCCCAGTAGCTGTAGTCCCACGCGTTGATTTTCACGGGCTTGCCGGTACTTTTGGTGGCGAACTCTGTTATCTCGGCAAATTCGCGCTGCTGCGCGGGGCGGTAGGCCTCGGCGAGGCGGTTGAGGAGGTCGTAGACGTTGGCGGTGTTCTCGGCCATAGTCTTTTCAAGTCCGTAGTCGGCGTAGGTCTCTTTGCCGAAAAGGTTGGCCATCTGACGTCGGGTGTCGGCGATGTCGCTCATTATCTCCATGTTGGAGTATTCTCCCTTGGTGTTGCGGGAGTTGTAGAGGCGATAGAAGCGCTCGCGCACGGCGGGCGAGTCGGCATATTTCATCACGGCCATGTAGGTGGGCTGGGCGAGGGTGAAGCGGTAGGCCCCTTCGCGTCCTTTCTCCTTGGCCGACAGCGCCGCCGCTTCGAGCACGCTCGCGGGGAGTCCCGACAGTTCGTCGCCTGAGAGCCATATCTCGTAGGTATTCAGCTCTTTAAGCACATTCTGCCCGAACCGTGTGGTGAGGTCGGACAGGCGCGAGGCCAGACGGCGGTATTCCTCGCGCTTCTCGCCTTCAAGGCCGGCGCCGCTGCGCACGAACGAGTCGTAGGTGCGCTGCAGCAGCATCTCGTCCTCGGGGTCGAGGTTGAGCGAGGCTCGGTTGTCATAGACCTCCTTGATGCGCTTCCACAGGCCTCGGTTGAGGGTGATGCCGGTGGAGTGGTCGGAAAGTTTCGGCGACAGGCGCATGGAAATCTCCATCAGCTCGTCGTCGCTGTCGGCGGAGAGTAGCGGATAGAAGGTGCTGAGCACGCGGTTGAGGTCGGCGCCCGAGCGTTCGAGGGCCACGATGGTGTTGGCGAACGTCGGGGCATCGGGGTTGGCGACGATCGCGTCGATCTCCTCGTTCTGGAGCTTCATGCCGCGGTCCACGGCAGGCTCGTAGTCGGCGTTATGCACGCGGCTGAAAGGTATGGTGCCGAGCACGGTGGTGGTGTAGTCGGCGAAAAACGGGTTGTTGGCCGCAGGGGTTTCGGCGGCCGCCTGGTTCTGGTTCATAAGCATGAGGGTTGAAGCCATCAAGGCTGCGGTAAGCTTTTTCATATGCAGCTCGGAGTTGTTTAGGTCGATTTTTTTATTGAAATGATTTACATCAGTCCGGGATTTGACATTTTGTGATAAGATTAAATCAGTTCATCCCACACAAAGTTACGCTTTTTCATGCAGTTTTGCTACCTTTGGCCTCATGAAACATCCATTTGAGGAAAAAGTGAGGGGAGCTATTGCCCGCGAGGGGTTGCTGTCCGATGGTGAAAAAGTGATTGTGGCCCTTAGCGGCGGGGCCGATTCCGTGGCGTTGCTGTCGGTCATGACGGCTTTGGGTTATCGCTGCGTGGCGGCCCATTGCGACTATCATCTGCGCGGCGAGGAGTCGGAGCGCGACCGCATGCATGCCGAGGAGATGGCACGGCGACATGGTGCGGAGTATGTCGAGAAGCATTTCGACGCGTCGACATATTGTGCCGAGCGCGGTGTGTCGCTCGAGATGGGATGCCGCGACCTGCGCTATGAATGGTTTTCCTTCCTTTCGAAGCGAAATGGCGGGGCGCCTGTGGCCGTGGGCCATCATAACGACGACAACATAGAGACCCTGTTCCTCAATATGTTGCGTGGCACGGGGCTGACCGGTATGACCGGCATGAAGCCGCGCCACGGACTGGTGGTGCGCCCGATGCTCGACGTTACGCGCCGCGAGGTGCTCGGCTATCTCGCCGACAAGGGGCTGACCTATGTCACCGATTCGACCAACCTGCTCAACGACGTGAAGCGCAACCGCCTGCGCAACGTGCTCTTACCGGCCATCAGGGCATACTTCCCCGACGCGCAGACCACGCTGACGCGCTCGGTGCGCAATCTGTCGGGAAATCTTGCGCTCTATTCCGAACTGATTGAGCGTTGCGGCGCAGCATATCGCGGGCATGGAGGGAGCATCGACGTGGCCCGCATGAGCGCTGACATGTCCAACGCCCAGATGATGCTCTACGAGATGCTTCGCGGCTACGGCTTCAATGCCGGACAGTGTGAGGAGATGATAGCAGGGGCAGCCTCGACCGAGGCCCTGCGATTCTATGCGGGCGATCATGTGGGCCTCCTTCACCGTGGCACCCTCGTCGTGCGGTCGAAAAGCGGTGATGCCGCTCCCGGCGAGGAGAGCTACCTGATGGAGCCGGACGATCCGTCGACGTGGCCCGAAGGGTTCATGATAGAGCGCATCGCGCCCGGGGATGTGGTGTACGACAGGAGCGGGCTGACACTTTTCCTCGATGCCGACAAGCTCGGCGGCCGACGTCTGGTGGCCCGTCGCTGGCGCATGGCCGACAAGATCGCGCCTTTCGGCATGAGCGGCACGCGCCTCGTTAGCGACCTTTTCAGCGACGCCCACTATTCCCCCATCGACAAGGAAGAGGCCTGGATAGTGACCGCCGGAGGCCAGATAGTCTGGGTAGTCGGCCTGCGTACCTCGCGCCACATGACCCTCGGCAAGCACTCCTCCCGCGCCCTCCGCATCTCCTTCTCCAAACCTTAGACCCCGCTCCTCCCCCGCTTCCCTGCCGGATGATCCGGCGCAGTCATGGTTGGCAGGCCATTGTCACTCTCTCTCAATCTGAGAATGGTTTATAGTCTCTTCAACATAGAAAAGGTCTCGCTAATGGATTTGTTGCGTGTGAATATGCCCCTCAATGGATCATGCCGGAATCCACTGGTGTTTCAAGTTCGTCACCAACTTGGTGACGAATTATATCATCTTGATTATAAGACTTATGCTATGCTTAGTATGAGCTATATTGCTGTCTGAAAAGCCAGAATGCGCTGGTGTAACCTGCATCATGCCGTTACTCGGTGGGGAGGGTGACCCAGGTGTGGGTGTGGCCGGTGGCGGGGATTACCTTGTCGAGGAGGTCGGAGAGTAGGAGGGCGATGGAGGCGGTGTTGACACACGGATGGCAGGCGTAGGTCTCTATGCCGCGCAGGTCGCTGTCGATGATGAGGCGCACCTTGCACCCGGTGTCGTGGATGAGTCCCATGGGCGATACTGCGCCGGGGGAGATGTGGAGCAGTTCCATCATGGCCTCGGACGAGGCGAAGGACAGCCGCGCGCACCCGAGCTGCGAGGAGAGGTATTTGGTCTTGAAGGGCTTGTCGGCGGGTATCATCAGGAGGTAGTAGTCGGTCTGCTGCCGGTTGGTCAGAAACAGGTTCTTGAACACCGGGGCGTCGAGGCGCTTGCGCACCGCCTCACACTCCTCCATGGTGAACGCCGCAGGATGGCACAACGTGGTGTAGGCGATGCCGAGCCGGTCAAGAAGGTCGTAGACGGCGGTCTCCGCGTCGCTGCGCACGGTGTCATCAACGGGACGCCCGACATATCGTGTGATGTCGGGCGTCTGAAATGATGGGTTTACAGAGTTTTCCTCCATATATTCTATTATGAGTAGCGAAACCTTTATGCGAGGCTGGCCATCACGTTCTTTATGTCGAGGGCCAGGGCATCGGCTTCGGCCATCGTGGGGGCTTCGGCGTAGATGCGGATGATAGGCTCGGTGTTGGATTTGCGCAGGTGCACCCAGCGGTCGGCGAAGTCGATCTTCACGCCGTCGATGTCGGTGATTTTCTCAGAGGCGTATTTCTTCTTCATCGCGTCGAGGATCGCGTCGACGTTGATGTCGGGGGTAAGCTCGATCTTGTTCTTGGCTATGGCATACTGCGGGTAGCCGGCCTTCAACTCGCTCACTTTCTTGCCGCTCTTGGCCAGGAGGGTGAGGAAAAGGGCCACGCCCACGAGGGCGTCGCGGCCGTAGTGGGCCTCGGGGTAGATGACTCCGCCGTTGCCTTCGCCGCCGATTACCGCGCCGGTCTCCTTCATCTTGGCCACCACGTTGACCTCACCTACGGCTGCCGGCGAGTAGCTGCATCCGTGGGCTGCGGTTACGTCGCGCAGGGCACGCGACGAGCTGAGGTTGCTGACGGTGGCGCCGGGGGTGTGCGAGAGCACGTAGTCGGCCACGGAGACGAGGGTGTACTCCTCGACAAACATCTCGCCGTTCTCCATCACGATGGCGAGGCGGTCTACGTCGGGGTCTACGACGAAGCCCACGTCGGCGCGTCCGTCGCGCATGAGGTCGGCGATCTGCGTGAGGTTTTCGGGGATAGGCTCCGGGGTGTGGGCGAACTTGCCCGTGGCCTCGCAGTTAAGCTCTATGATGTTGTTGACGCCAAGGGCGCGCAGGAGCTTGGGTATGATGACACCGCCTACGGAGTTGACCGCATCGACAGCCACGGTGAAGTCGGCCTTGCGGATGGCGTGGGTATCGACGAGCTTTAGGTCGAGCACCTGCTCGATATGGCGGCGTGTGTAGGTATCGTTGGTGTAGACATGCCCGAGATTCTCCACGGTGGCGAATACATAGTCGTCAGCGGCGGCATATTCGAGCACTTTCTTCCCCTGTGCGGCGTCGAGAAATTCGCCATGCTCGTTGAGGAGCTTCAGCGCGTTCCATTGCAGGGGGTTGTGCGATGCTGTAAGGATGATTCCTCCGCAGGCCTTCTCCATCACCACGGCTATCTCCGTCGTAGGCGTGGAGGCGAGACCGATGTTGACCACATCGAATCCCATGCCGGCGAGAGTGGCCGTGACGAGGTCCGACACCATGGGTCCGGAGAGGCGTGCGTCGCGACCCACGACGATTACGTTCGATGTGCCGGTGGTGGTTTCCTTGATGAAGCGGGCGTAGGCTGCCGTGAACTTCACTATGTCAAGCGGGCTTAGCCCTTCTCCGGGACGGCCGCCGATGGTGCCTCGTATGCCGGAAATGGATTTAATAAGTGACATTGGCTGTTTGTGATAAGATAAGTGTGAAAGTATGAATGTCGTGCCGGGACATGCTTGAAAGTTCGTGAAAAGCTCTCAAGCTCCCGGTCAGATATTGCTCTTGTAGTAGCGCACGCGGTACATGTAAGGAGTGACGGCGGCAATCTCGCTGTTCATCCCCACCTGCGAGCGTATCACAAGCTCCACCTCGCAGTCGTAGTGGAGGTAGTCGAGCGGGCGCTGTAGCCCCTCGCCCCATTGCGTGGATGAGGTCGACTCCATGTTCTGGTAGCGGAAGTTGAACTGGCTCAGAGGGCTGTCGTCGTTCCCCTCGCCGTCGGGGAGCTTGCCGTCGGCGTAGGAATAGAGGTTGTAGCGTGTGAAGCGCATGTAGACCAGGTCGTTGTATTTGGCCTTAGGGCGCGACGGGTCGTCCTTGATCACGCGCATGTAGACGTTGCCGTCCTCGTCCATGCGGTAGTAGGGGGCGTTCTCGCCCTGGATGAATATGCTGTCGGCGGGCACGTCGCCTATTATGCGCTGGTCGGCGAGGTAGGCGTTGATGTACTTCGTCTCGTCGTTGAGCAGTTCGGCGTAGCTTTTTGTGTGGCTGCATGCGCTCAGTGTTGCGAGAGCCGCGAGGGCCACAGGGAGCATGAGCAGGATATTGCGGAGTTGCTTCATATGTTTCTGTCGGTCGAAAATATGTTGGATTTATTGTTGAAGGTACTTCTCAATGTCGGGGAATGTGGAGCGGAACACCTCGATGGCTTCTTCGAGGGTGCACTTCAGCTCGCCGCCGGCGGCGTTGACATGTCCTCCCCCGTGGTAGTATTTCGTGCAGATGAGGTCGGCGCGGAAATTGCCGGTGCTGCGTGTCGACACCTTGATCTGGTCCTTGTCCTGGCGCAGGTACACGGAGTAGACCATGTTCTCGATGCCCAGGGGGGTGTTCACCAGGCCCTCGTCGTCGCCCGGATGGTAGTCGTAGCGCTTAAGCTCCTCCTGGGTGAGCACGATCAGCGCCGTGTGCAGCTCGGGGAATATCTCCATGCGCTCGGCGATGGCGTAGGCGTGGAGCTTGAGGGTGGAGGTGCTGCGGGTGTTCATCACCTTCTTGTAAAGCTCGTCCTTGTTGATACCCTTGCGGAGCAGCTCGGCGATGATGATGTAGAGGTCGGGGTCGTTGGAGTTGTAGGTGAAGTTGCCTGTGTCGGTCATCATGCCGGTGTAGATGCATGTGGCGGCCTTGCGGTCGATGCGGTCGAACAGCTCCAGGCGGCACAGCAGCCTGAACACGAGCACCGACGTCGACGATTGCTCGGGGTGCGATATGGTGACTGCCGTGAACGGCTCCGGGTCCTCGTGGTGGTCGATCATTATCTTCGGCGCGGGTGACGAGGCAAGCTCGTCGCGCATGCGGTCCACGCGGTAGAGAGCGTTGAAGTCGAGGCAGAACACCAGGTCGGCGTCCTGCAGCAGTTGGTGTGCGAAGTCGGGGTAGAGCGTGTAGGGCACCACCTCCTTCACCCCCGGCAGGAACCGGAGATTGCGCGGCGGACGGTCGGGGGTCACCACCTTCGCCTCCTTGCCTATGTTGGCAAGCGTGTGGGCCAGGCCGAAGGCCGAGCCTATGGCGTCGCCGTCGGGCGACTTATGGCATGTGATGACGATGCGCTCGCTCTCTTCCAGAAGCTTGCGCACTGCCTTCACGTTGTCCTCGTTTATGACGGATTTTAGCATAACTCACAAAGGTACGCAAAAAACCGCTATCACCCCAAACCTCCCTCCCGATTTTAGTATTTTTTCAGTGGCGCTCCATTACGCGTATGATTACGCGCTCGTGGGCCCACGCTCGATAACGGCTGTCGGGGAGCGGAGCCGTAGATTCGAGAACTAACTGCGGATTCCATAGATTCCGTGGATTCAAAAACGAAGCGAAGATTAAAGAACAAAGTCCGTTTTTCATTCCCGGTTGCGTAATTCCTCGATTTTATTCCTTAATTTTGCTATTATAGGTGAAACCTGAAATGTTAGACTTTGGTAATAATGGGATTATGGAAGATTTAACCCCTACATATGGTTTGGAAACGGCCCTCTATGATGATGTTTGCACCATCATTGAAGATACTCGCTACCGTGTTGCCGTATATGTCAATTCGGAAGCATGTTTGATGAATTGGCACGTCGGTAAGCGTATCAAAGAGGACGTTTTATTCAATAAACGAGCAGAATACGGGAAGCAAGTCATAAAGCGGCTTGCAAAAAAATTGAAAGAGCGATATGGTAGCGGGTGGGGGTATGAAAAGCTCAAACATTCGGTACGCGCTGCGTACACTTTCTCGGAAGATGAAATTAGGTACGCAGTGAGTACCCAATTAAACTGGACTCATCTCCGTTCTCTCATGTCAATAGATGATCCTCTGAAACGGCAGTTCTATATGGAAATGTGTCGTATCGAGAGGTGGAATACAAGGACATTAAATGAAAAGATTGACGAACAGCTATACGAAAGAACAGCTATAAGTCGCCGTCCGGAAGAAATGATTAAAGCAGAACTCCGGCATGTCAAAGAAACCAATGAGCTTCTTCCCGATATTGTATTCCGGAGTAGTTACTTTCTTGATATGCTCGGTCTGCCCGATGTGTTTTCCGAGTCCGAACTCGAAGATGCCATACTTACACAAATCCAAGAGTTTCTCCGTGAGTTTGGTACGGATTTCGCTTTCTTAGACCGCCAGAAACGGATACCGGTTGATGGGGTGACTTATCGCCTTGACTTATTGTTTTACCATCGCGGGTTGCGCAGGCTCGTTGCTGTTGACCTCAAATTAGGCCGCTTCAAACCTGAGTATGAAGGGCAGATGCTGCTTTATTTGCGATACTTGAACCATCACGACCGTAAGGAAGGTGAAGAATCACCCATAGGATTGATACTTTGTTCGGAAGGCAATACGGAACATATTGAATACCTTATGCTTGATGAGACCTCGACTATCAAGGTGGCTCAATATTATACCAAATTACCCGATAAGAAACTGCTGTCGGAGAAACTTCAGAGAGCTATTGCCGTGGCAAAAGAGCATTATAGAATCGAGAAAGAATAGAGAATACCCTTTTTATTTCATTGTGCATATCATTTGTTAGAAATACTGAGGGGTTGTTTTTGCGGATTTAAGTACTTTCTATAGCATAGTTGAGGATGTTACAAAACAATGTATTGGAGCGTATTGTTGGATATCGGGTTATAGGTCCTGCGGTGAACCACGCCCTTCCCGGGCTGCCAGCAAAATCGATATTCGCTTTTCCCGGGCTGCGCTACGCTACGCCGGGGGCTAACCGGACCATCGAGCCTCCGGCTCTCCCATGGCGTATCATTCTTGGCTTCTGTTATTCAGACAAACCCTAAAGTTCTGTATGGCTTGTCTTTGGTGTGCGTGTTGTGGCTGTGAGAATAAGTGTGGTATATAAATAACGACCGGATGTGGCAGTGGATTCTGCGGCATCCGGTCGAGTATGATTGTGGGATTTGCCGGTTTTAGCGGACGATGACTTTGGCCACCGATGTGCCGCGACGGACGATGTATATTCCGGCTTCGGAAGGCTCGGCGATCCTTACTCCACGGAGATTGAAGTATTCGGCAGGAGTGTCGGTAAGCCGTGCGTCATCGATTTCATCGATAGCGCTTGACGAATTGGATTTTACCGAGATATTGTCGATGTATACGTTGGTGATCGGGCCTTCGTGGCGCGTTGCGTCGATTTTTACTTTCAGTACGTTGCATTTTGCGCCAAGTGAAACCGGGATTGACACTTCATGCCACCCCGGCACGGTCTCGGAAGATGGTTCTGAGGCATATACATTTTCCCATTCCCCACCGTCGCGGCTTATGTAGGCGGTCACTGTATTCTTGGTCGCTTCGGCGCATACGTCATAGAGATGGAATTTGAAATCAACACCATCCACACCCTTCGTGTCAATTGCAGAGGAGATCAGGCTCTCCGTCTGTCCGTCGGCAGAATGTCCGTAGAATTTACATGAAGCCATTCCGCCGTCGTTGTCTTGCGGTGTTACGTCGAGATAATCATCCGAGGGGAAGTAGTACATCAAGGCGTCCGGAATGAACTCCCACGCTTCATATCTGTAGTATGGGTCATCCTGCGTACTTTCGAGAATCCATCCACGGTGGGCCAGCTTCTCCGAAGCAAAGGATTCGCAGAATGGAAGCTTTGCAGGTGCGCCTACGCTGACGGGCTTGTGCTCGGCTGCCGTCATGCTTGTGCCGGCATCGTTGACTGCCTCGATGACATATGTGACTGTAGCCGCTTCGGCAAAATCAGGCTTGTCGACATACTCCGTGCCCCGGACTCCGGAGATGGCGGTCTCGGTTGTGCCGTCATTGAATTTGCGAGTGATATTGTAGGTGGTCGATTCCGGATCGAAGCATCCTCCACGGTAGCCTTTCTCCGGCATATCCCAGGTCATACGCGCGGTTTCATCCTCTACGACACATTTGAAGTTGCGCGGAGTGCCTGGAATGTCGAGTCCGGTATATGTGTCGGCTTCAAGCCCTTCGCCCACGCCGGCGCTCCCGGATCGGGCTACAGCCCGGTAGTGCAACGATTTCCCGAGGGGAATGTCGGTGAGCTGCCATGTGACGGTGGTGCCTGGCTGCACATCTTCGATGGAATGTATTGCCGTCCATGTCCAGTCGATGGACTCCTGGATTTCGATGGTGAGCGGCGATGTGAGCGTCACCCCTTTGTCGCTGAGGGAAGGTGCGGTCACCGAAAAGTTTACAGTGCCCGTAAGATGGTCGGGCGTAGTGGCGGAGAAAGCGGTGATCTGCCCCGGGTTGATTCCGGTATATATGGTGGTATATGACGAAGTGCCGTGCTCGTCATCCACGTAGCATGTCAGCTTGTACTCATATTTGCGGTCTGCTTCTACCTCCTTGTCGATGAATTGGAATTCTTTCCCGGGAGTTACATCTGTCACTCGTCCTATTTCATAGTCATTGTCATACCATGATGTTCCGGAAATGTGCCGCTCTATGAGTACGTAGGAGATGTATGGCAGGTCCTCCTGAAGAAATGTCTCCCAGTCGAATTCCGTTTGGGTAGGTGCTGTCGCCGAAACCGTGACAGTGTTTGCCACCGCGTCGTATGTCGACTTCTGTCCGCGTGGCGATTCCGGCGTGTAGGTTTTGGCGAATGCCGTGCCCCCACAGATTGCAAGCATCAACACGAAAGGTAAAAATTTGATCATAATGAAATTGGTTTTAGTGAATGTATCGCAAAGTTAGTGTTTGGCGCGATACGATACAAACATTTTGCCAATTATTCAGATGCTACGGTTGCATTATGTCAAAAAGTTTTGCCTTGTTGATGGGGTCTTATATTTCCGTCGCGGGGAGTGGGATGCGGTGTCAGAGGTCGAGGATGCCGTCGGGGAGCGACATGCAGAGGGTGCGGGTGTCGGTGTCGATGGAGGTGATGAATTCGTCGGCCACGGGGAGGTAGACGGTGTCGCCGTCGGGGGTGGCGATGATGAAGAGGACGTTGTCGGTGGAGTCGTCGATATCCTCTACAGTGCCTATTGTATGGCCGTCGGAGTCGTCGGTGACGTTGTATCCCACAAGGTCGGAGGCGTAGAGTCCGTCGGGTTCGGCATCCGCCTCGTCGTCAAGGAGCACGCCGTCGGCTTTCAGCACAAATATCTGCCGGTTGGTCAGCTCGGATGCCTCATGCTCGTTGCTGATGTCGTCGAGCGCCACTATGAATGTGTCGTGGCGCTTCTGCCTGATCGAGCCTATGAAAAACGGCACATATATGCCGTCGATCATAAGCACGATGCGCTTCATGGCGTCGGCGTCAATGTCGGCATCGACGTATGCGTTCAGCTCCCCGTTTATGCCGTGGGGCTTTCCGAAGTGGCCTATCTCTATGAGTTGGTCTGCGGTGATCATGGAGGACATGTGTCTCAGTCGGTGACGCGGATTATCTTGGCTCCTATGGCGTTGAGGCGCTTGTCGATACCTTCGTAGCCACGGTCGATCTGGTCGATGTTCTGGATCTGGCTCGTGCCTTTCGCGCTCATGGCGGCTATCAGCATGGCTATGCCGGCGCGTATGTCTGGCGACACCATGGTGGTGGCCCTGAGCGAATTGAGCCTGCCCGAGCCGATGACTGCGGCGCGATGCGGGTCGCAGAGTATGATCTGTGCGCCCATGTCGATGAGCTTGTCTACGAAAAACAGGCGGCTCTCGAACATCTTCTGGTGGATGAGCACGCTGCCACGCGCCTGTGTGGCCACCACGAGAAACACGCTCAACAGGTCGGGCGACAGCCCGGGCCATGGCGCGTCGGCGAAGGTCATGATCGAGCCGTCCATGAATGTCTCTATCTCGTAGGAGCCGCGCTCGGGAATCACTATGTCGTCGCCATGTCGCTCGATGGCCACGCCAAGGCGGCTGAAACTGTCGGGGATTATGCCGAGGTCGTCATACGACACGTCGCGCAGGCGTATCTCGCTCCCGGTCATCGCCGCCATGCCGATGAAGCTCCCCACCTCGATCATGTCGGGGAGCACACGGTGGGAGGCGCCGCCGAGCGAGTCCACGCCGTGGATAACGAGCAGGTTGGAGCCTATCCCCTCGATTTTCGCTCCCATGGCCGTGAGCAGGCGGCACAGTTGCTGTATGTATGGCTCGCACGCGGCGTTGTAGATGGTGGTCGTGCCTTTGGCGAGCACCGCCGCCATCACGATGTTGGCCGTGCCGGTGACCGACGCCTCGTCGAGAAGCATGTAAGCGCCCTGCAGCCCGTCGGCCTTCACCTCGTAGGCCTTTATGTCGGAGCGGTATTCGAGCGACGCGCCGAGCTTCTGTATGCCGATGAAGTGGGTGTCGAGGCGTCGGCGCCCTATCTTGTCGCCGCCGGGCTTGGGGAGCACGGCGTAGCCGAAGCGGGCCACGAGCGGGCCGAGCAGCATGACCGACCCGCGCAAGGCGGCCGCGCGCCGCCGGTATTCGGGCGTCGACAGGTAGGCTATGTCTACATTCCCGGCGGTGAACGCGTAGGAATGCGGCGAAAGCCTTTCGACCTTGCATCCCATCTCGGCCAGGAGCGAGATGAGGTTGTTTATGTCGAGTATGTCGGGGATGTTCTCCACCACCACGCGCTCGGGCGTGAGCAGGGTGGCGCAGATAATCTGTAGCGCCTCGTTCTTGGCACCCTGCGGCGTGATGTCGCCATGCATGCGGTGGCCGCCTTCGACTATGAACGTGCTCATTTCTTTTTCTTTTTCTTCTTGGACGGGGTGGGTGGGGCCACTACCTTGAACTGGTGTAGCCGGCATGTCGACGGGTCGAGGCGTATGGCCCCGTGGCTGTAGTGGGCGAGGTCCTTGAACACCTTGGCGTCATCGACACCTTCGGGGTTTATGGCCAGCAGCATCTTCTTCATATGGTTGGCCAGCAGCATTATGAGCGCGTCGCGCTCTTCGCCCGGCTCCATGTGGGAGGCGGTATCAATCATAGCCTCAAGGTTGTGGCCGTAGTGGCGGCTGTTGATCCCCTTGCCGGGGTAGAATACGGGCTGCGGGCGCGACTCCAGGCTGTCGGGGCGGATCACCTCGAAAGGATAGTCGATGTCCAGGCGGAAGCCCGACATTATCGCCAGATGGTCCCACAGCTGTTGTTCGTACCCTTCTTTCTGCTTGATTTCGGGGAAGAGGTTGAGCATGCACTCGACAATCGTGCGGGCGCAGGCGTTGCGCTCGTCGCGGTTCTCTATAGTGAGGCAGTGCTCCACCATCTGCTGTATGTTGCGGCCGTACTCGGGGAGAATCAGACGGCTCTGCTGGGTGTTGTATGTAAGCATTCGCAAAAGAAACTTTTCCTCAAAGATACTGCTTTTTTCCCTCCGGTGCAAATGCCGGACTGAATTCCCGGTATGTACACATGATGTCAGGAGGGGATTAATCCAAGGCGTGTCGACATCCGCGTTATCAGCTCGATATACTGCTCCTTCATATCCTCCGGAAGAAACGAGTCCTTGATAAGTCTTTCCCATGCCGGCATGGATCTTTCAAATTTTTTGAAGAGATTGCCTATCGCCTTTTCGTCCATGCCGCTGTCGAGCATCGCCTTTTCGAAATCCTCGCGTTTTATCCGTTTCTTTTTGCCGTTTAACGTCAGCGCAAGTTCCTCGTCATCCTCCGGCATCACAATTGCCGTTGAAAGGAGGTCGTATGCAGGCGTGAGCATGTAATCGCCGGACGGACGATACAGAGAAAAGTTTTTGAGATGCATGTCGGCGTTGCCGGTAAGCCATGAAAATATTACAATCTCCCAGAAATTAACGACATCAAGAATCGGGGCTGAAGAATATTTACGTATAAGCTTTGCAATCCGTTCATATGATCCTTTATATTTGTACTCGGTCAGCCTTTCGGATAGCTGGCACATATCCTCCATGGCTATTTTTGCCTCCTTTCTTGTCCTGTCGATACGCCGGGTGATATAGCATAGCTCGCCGTCGGCGAAACGGATCAGCGAGTGTGGAACGGTCTTTATTCCTGACGCTTCGGCCATATGCATGGTCACATCCTCTATCTCGGGGAGATTGGGGAAACGGTCGGTCTGGGGCTTCAGGATGAAACGTCCCCAAAGTCCGACTATGGTGAATCTCTGGGGCGTATTCTTTCCGCCATGTGCGATGTCGAGCGATATTTTTGCTTGTACTCCGGTCACGGTGGTGCTTGCCCTGACAATTTCTCTGGCAAGCTCCTTGATATTGTCGCGGGTATATGGCAGATCCGGAACGGAAGCGGATTCGAAAATATTACTGTCCGCTAAACTTTAGAGGGCGATTGAAAAATAGGACCGATTCCAT
>NZ_CAJTYX010000020.1:14384-51211 GCF_910583865.1 uncultured Muribaculum sp. | reverse complement strand
CCTCCACGTCCCGAACGTGGCGCGCTGCCAACTGTGCTACACCCCGATGGCTTTTGCGACTGCAAAGATAAGCAAATATCTCGCAGCCGCAAAAACTTTTTTCAAATTTATTGCTCCTTTCTTGTCGAAAAATCCAAAAAAAATCTTGATTCTCTCTATTCTGCATTTTCTTAACTATTCAGTTATCTCCTTCGTCAAACATGCTAATACTGTTTTTCATCGATATGGCAAGATCAAATAAATTTGGTTTTGCCGCCCCCTTATTCGTATCTTTGCAGTATGACAATAATGTTGAATTCAGGAAAATAGAGCCATGCGCATAGATATAATAACAGTATTGCCTGAGATGTTGGAGTCACCGTTGGGGTGCTCCATATTGAAACGGGCGCAGGACAAAGGGCTGGTTGAGATACACGTCCACAACCTGCGCGACTACACCACCAACCGCTACCGCAAGGTCGACGACTATCCTTTCGGCGGCGAGGCCGGCATGGTCATGCAGATCGAGCCTGTCGACCGGGCCATATCGGCCTTGAAGGCCGAGCGCGACTACGATGAGGTAATTTTCACCTCGCCCGACGGCGAACAGCTCACCCAGCCCATGGCCAACGCCATGTCGATGCTCGACAACATAATAATCCTCTGCGGCCACTACAAGGGTGTCGACCAACGCATTCGCGAGCACCTCGTCACACGCGAGATTACCATCGGCGACTACGTGCTCACAGGCGGCGAGATGCCCGCGCTGGTCATCACCGACGCCATAGTGCGACTCATCCCCGGAGCCATCGGCGACGAGCAGAGCGCCCTTTCCGATTCGTTTCAGGACGGCCTTCTTGCTCCGCCCATCTACACGCGCCCTGCCGAGTACAACGGCTGGCATGTGCCCGACATACTCCTATCAGGGCATCAGGCCCGCATCGACGAGTGGCGCCACGAACAGGCAATCGAGCGTACGCGCCGGCTGCGTCCGCAGCTACTAAAGGATCTCGGGCTGTCGTAGCCGCAAGAAAAGCTTCAGTCTATGACTCTTAAAGAGATACAGATCACCGGCTTCAAGAATATCGCCGACGCACGCCTGGAGTTTTCCCCTAACGTCAACGCCCTTCTCGGCAACAATGGCATGGGCAAGAGCAACTTGCTCGACGCCATCTACTTCCTGAGCTTCTGCAAAAGCTTCTCGGGGATGACCGACTCGCAGGTGATACGCCGTGGCGACGATTTCGCCATGGTGCGCGCCGTCTACTTGCGCCACGGCATCGACGAGCAGCTTTCCCTCGGCATCACTCCCGGACGCCGCAAGTCGCTCAAGCGCCAGGGAAAGGAATACCAGCGCCTGTCGGCCCACATCGGAGCATTCCCCCTTGTGCTCTCATCGCCGCAGGATGTCGACATCATCCGGGGGGCCTCCGACGAGCGCCGCCGCCTGATGGACATGGTGATCTCGCAGACCGACCCGCTCTATCTCGACGCACTCATCCGCTACGGGCGCGCTCTCGACCAGCGCAACCGCATGCTGCGCGACGCCGTGACCGACCGTTCGCTCTTTGCCGCCGTCGAGCTGCAGATGGACATGGCCGCCACAGCTATCCACGCCGCGCGCTCATCATGGGTCGAACGGCTCACAGCAATATTCAGCCGCTACTACGAGGCTATCGCCGGAGATGGCGCCGAGCATGTGGCACTGAGCTACGATAGCGCGCTCAATGCTCCCGGAGCCACGCTCACGTCGCTTCTCGATGCCTCACGCCGTCGCGACGAGGCTCTCCGCCACACATCCACAGGCCCTCACCGCGACGACCTTGAGATGCTCATCGACGGCATGCCTATGCGCCGCGCCGCCTCCCAGGGCCAGTGCAAGACCTATGCCATAGCGCTGCGCCTCGCCCAGTACGAGTTCTTGCGCGACAATATGTCCCTGCGGCCTCTCCTGCTACTCGACGACATATTCGACAAGCTCGACGCTGCCCGTGTGGAGCGCATCATGGAGCTTGTCGCAGGTGACGGCTTCGGCCAGATTTTCATCACCGACACCAACCGCACACATCTCGACGAGATAATGCGCCGCACCGGTTCCGACTACTCCCTGTGGCATGTCGATTCCGGAGCTTTCGCTCCGCTCTGAGCCGACAGCCCGCACAGCTCGTCTGACCGGTCTGACCGGTCGGACGAGTCCGACTCGTCCGACCTCCTTAATCTCTCTAATCTCTTTAATCTCCTTAATCTCCCTATCCTCCTTACTCCTCCCAGCCCTTCATGAAGCGAACCGACCCCAAATCAGTCAATGAAATCATCGAGGAATACCTCAACCACGAAGGCCTCGCCGCAACTGTCGACGAGCAGCGCGCCGCCTACCTGTGGCCCGAGGTGGCCGGCCATGTCATAAACCGCTACACCTCGCGTCGTTATGTCGACAAGGGCGTGCTCCATGTCTACATCTCCTCTGCTCCACTAAAGCAGGAGCTTGCTTTCTGCCGAAGCCGTCTCGTCGATGACATCAACGCCCTCATCGGGCGCCCCGTCCTCACCGACCTGCAGATCCACTGACAGCGCGGGTGTGCAGGTCGGTCAGACAAGTCGGACGCGTCAGACTTGTCTGACTCATATAATAGCCATTTCCATCTCCGGATTGTTAAATAATGCAAAACGAGCCTCGTTTTTGCATCTTTTTTAGCTAAAAACTCCTTAAATCGCTACTTTTGCGGAAGAACTTTCACACGGCTTTGTTACTATCGTGACGAGTCTGCTTGAAAGGGTTTAAAGATAGTTTCAAGTTAAGTTAAACAAAGATAGTTTTTTAACACTTTCCGCGCGGCTTTCGTATGTGCCGTGGCGGGTTATGTAGTCTCTCGGTCTCTTCTCTTTGCCGCGTTTTTCACGGGCATATGCCCGTCATGCATCCACACGTGTGGATGCATGGAAATATGATTTTAGTCTTATAGCCAAGTATTAATAACTCTATATTTATTTAAACAAAACTCTTGCATGAAGAACATTTGTTTCCAGATGAATCGGAAGGCATGGATCGTTGTCATGATGGTCTTGTGTCTTTCCTTCCCGGCTCTTGCACAGAAGATTACCGTTACAGGTACCGTTACTGACAAGACCGGAGAGCCTCTGATCGGGGCCAGTGTGCTGGCAAAAGGCACTCAGCAGGGTACAGCCACTGACTTCGACGGCGTCTACCATATCGACGTCGATGCCAACGCTACCCTGGTATTCTCCTACGTAGGCTACGACACGCAGAGCGTTCCCGTCAACGGACGCACCACGGTCGATGTCGTGATGCAGGAAAACTCGGTAGTCCTCAACGAGGTAGTGGCCATCGGCTATGGTACTGTCAAGAAGAGCGACGCCACCGGTGCCGTATCGGCCATCAAGCCCGACGAGGTGCAGGCTGGTCTCGCCACTTCCGCACAGGACATGCTCGTCGGACGTTCGCCCGGCGTGGTTGTCACCACCGGTGGCGGCCCGGAAGGAAAGGCCAACATCCAGATTCGTGGAGGTGCCTCGTTGTCGGCATCCAATGAGCCTCTTATCGTGATCGACGGCGTGCCTATGGACACACAGGGCACCAAAGGATCGTCCAACCCCATGTCGCTCGTCAATCCCGAGAGCATCGAGTCGATGACCATCCTCAAGGACGCATCGGCAACCGCCATCTTCGGTAGCCGCGCATCAAACGGTGTCATCATAATCACCACCAAGAAAGGTGCTTCCGGGAAGCCGACTGTCAGCTTCGCTGCCAACATGTACATCAACACCCCGCGTAACTATGTCGACATGATGACCGGCGACCAGTTCCGCCGCTTCATCATCAACGAATACGGCGAAGGCACTTCCCAGGCCGCAGCCCTCGGCACAGCTTCAACCGACTGGCAGAAAGAGGTGCTCCGCACATCCGTCAGCTCCGACTACAACCTCAGCGTGGGAGGCACCTACGGCGTGCTCCCTTACCGCGTGTCGGTGAGCTACACCAACAACAACGGTATCATCGAGACCACCAAGATGGACCGTGCCACTTTCGGACTCAACCTCTCGCCGAAGTTCTTCAACGGACTCCTCTCAGTCAACGCCAACCTCCGCGGCGCCTACATCAACAACCGCTTCAACGATGACTCGCTGCTCGGAAGTGCCGTCAGCTTCAACCCGACGCTCCCCGTCTACGCTCCCGACGGCAACATATTCCTCAACTACACCACCTATGCCGGCACCTCCACCGCCGGTCCGGACACAAAAGGCTCGGCCATCAATACCCTGAAGGCCCTCAACCCCGTGTCGCTCTACAAGGAGTATGACTCTTCGTCGAAAGTATGGCAGTCGATAGGCAACCTCCAGATCGACGGTGCACTCCCATGGCTTCCCGACCTCCACGCCAACCTCAACCTCGGATACGACATCTCGCGCTCAAACGTCGACAACGTCTACAACGCCTACTCCCCCCAGTCGTGGAAGAACGGTTCCGACCTCCCATACGTGAATATCAACGGAGTAGAAACCCTCATCCCTGCCGGCCAGACAGGCAATCTTCCCGACGGTTATTTCATCAAGTCGACACGCGACGGACAGGGACGTACCTACCACGAGCATCAGGTGAAGGTCAACCTCCTTCTCGACTTCTATCTCAACTATAAGAAGGAGTTCGACAAAATTTACTCCAACATCGATGTCACCGCAGGCTACTCCTGGCAGAAGTTCCGCCGCCAGGGCAACGACTACACCCGCATCAACTCCGGCGACTATGCAGGCTTCCAGGGCTATCCCGGCGGACGCTACCGCAACGACCTCGCCCTCGTCAGCTTCTTCGGACGTCTGAACTACACGTTCATGGACAAATACCTCCTCACCGTCACCGTCCGCCGCGACGGCACATCGCGCTTCTCCAAGGACCATCGCTGGGGCACATTCCCCTCGGTAGCCCTCGCATGGCGCATCATCGACGAGGATTTCATGTCATCGCTCCGTCCCGTGCTCTCCGACCTCAAGATCCGCGCCGGCTACGGTATCACCGGCCAGCAGGATCTCGGCGACGACCTCTTCCCCTACCTGCCGATCTACGTGGTGGGCAACAACGGCAACCCCGAGCCTAACACCACCGCATATCCCAACCCCATACCCGAGTCGCTCCGCGACCACTACGGATCGCAGTACGGATTCATCAACGTCATCAAGCCCAACGGATTCAACCCCTCCATCAAATGGGAGGAGACCGCCACCTGGAATGTCGGCGTGGATTTCGGCTTCCTCAACAACCGCATCAACGGCAGCCTCGACTTCTACAAGCGCAAGACAAAGGACCTGTTGACGCACACCACCGTTCCGGCGCTTTCCAACCTCACCAACGCGCTCAACATGAACATCGGCGACCTTGAGAACACCGGTATCGAGTTCAACATCTCCACACGTCCTGTCGTGACACGTGATCTCACCTGGACCTCCGACTTCAACATAGCCTGGAACCGCAACAAGATCACCAAGCTCACCGCCGGCGACGATCCCGACTTCTTCATCCCCACCGGAAGCATCTCCGCAGGTACGGGAGGCACTATCCAGGCCCATCAGGTAGGACATCCGGCCTATAGCTTCTATGTCTACCAGCAGGTCTACGACCAGAACGGCGACCCCATCGAGGGGCAGTATGTCGACCGCAACGGTGACGGACAGATCACCGAGGCCGACAAGTACATCTACCATAGCCGCGACCCGAAGGTGGTGATGACCTGGAGCAACACCGTCAACTACAAGAACTGGGACTTCGGCATCGTGCTCCGCGCCAACCTCGGCAACTGGGTCTACAACGACTTTGAGGCAGGCAACGTCAGCAAGTCATCGACCGCCTCGTCGCCGCTGAGCAACCTCATGGCCGACCGCTTTCTCTTCAACGACCTCGGTGTGAAGGGTGTGCAGAGCGACTATTTCGTGCGCAACGCTTCCTTCCTCCGCTGCGACAACATCACTGTGGGCTACACATGGCCCAAGCTGCTCAACGACATGCTGCGCCTGCGCCTCTACGGTGCAGTTCAGAACCCCTTCGTCATCACCAAGTACAATGGTCTTGACCCCGAGGTGTTCGACGGCATCGACCGCAACGTCTACCCGCGTCCTATCACCGTTTCGTTCGGCGTAGTCGCTAATTTCTAACCACTTAACGGCTATATAATCATGAAAGTCAACAACCTGAAATATACTCTTCTCGCATGTGCCGCCATGGCTGTCGGGGCATCTTCCTGCACCGGCGACCTCGACATCACGCCGAAGGACCCCAGCAAGCGCACCGATCTCACCACGGGCCTTGAATATTACGGCGCGTTCGCCAACCTCTATGCCGGCCTCACTATCGCCGGTGTGAACAACAATTCCGACATCACCGTCGACGACGGCGGCGCGGGAGTCTACACCCGCCAGCTCTGGAACCTCCAGGAGCTGTGTACCGACGAGGCCTTCATTGGCAAGAACTGGAACGACGCCGGTCTCGACGAACTCGACTACGCCACTTGGAGCCCCGACAACCACTGGCTCTACGAGGCAATGTCGCGTTTCACCTTCGAGATAGCCATATGCAACGAGTTCCTCCGCACCATCGACAAGGCTGCCGAGGTTACCAATCCCATCAGTGCCGACGAGATCGCGCAGATGAAGCGTGAGGCCCGCGTGCTCCGCGCCCTCGCCTACTACCATATGATGGACTGCTTCGGACGTGGCCCGTGGGCAACCGAGAATTCGACGGTGTCGGAGACACCTCCCACCGAAACGCGCGCCCAGATGTTCCCCAAGGTCGTGGCCGATCTTGAGGACGCCATCAACGGCGGCATCCCCAAGGCTGCCGACCAGGTCTACGGCCGTGTTGGGCGTGAAGGCGCCTTGATGCTCCTCGCGAAGCTCTACCTCAACGCCGAGGTCTACACCGGCACTCCTATGTACGACAAGTGTGCGGCCGCATGCCAGGAAATCCTAAAGACCGTCAACACCCTCGTGGGCGAGAACAACGACGGCAAGGAATACAAGTACCTCTTCTGCGCCACCAACGACCGCTATGCACGCGGCGGTGAGATTATCTGGGCCGTTCCGCAGGACAACTCCTACACCCAGAGCTACGGAGGCACTACCTATCTCGGCATGGGCGCCTACAACGCCAACATCGACGCCAACCTCCAGAAGCGTCTCGGCATAGACGGTACAGGGTGGGGCGGCCCGCGCGTGCGTCCGGAGCTTGGCCGCACCGTCGCTTCCGACGATGCCCGCTTCCTATTCTGGACCGACGGCCTCAGCAATGACCTCCACGAAATCGGCGACTGGGGCATGCCCGGCGGTTCCGGCCTGATGTGCATCAAGTATGTCTACACTCCCGAGGAGAACTACTACAATACCGACGGCTCTGTGAAGGTCAATACATTCAACTCCGCCGACTTCCCGCTCTTCCGCCTCGCCGATACATTCCTGATGCTTGCCGAGTGCCAGCTCAAGGGGGTGAGCTGCAACGGACAGAGCTATTTCGACCGCGTGCGTGCACGCGCCGGCCTGCAGCCCATAGCCCTCACCGCCGACAACCTTCTCGACGAGCGCATGCGTGAGCTGTACTGGGAGGGACACCGCCGCTCCGACCTTATCCGCTTCGGCAAGTTCACAACCAAGAACTGGTCGTGGAAGGGTGGTGTGGAGAACGGGGTAGGCACGATCTCCGCCGACCGTCAGCTCTACGCCATCCCCACACAGTATGTGTCGACCGTCGGCCAGAATCCCGGATACTAATGCGTGTGTATGCTAATCAACATAAATAGCAAATGAAAATCATGAAAAAGATATCATCATACCTTGCCCTCGCTGCCGTCGCCCTGGCCTTCACCGCCTGCTCCGACGACACCGAACCCAAGGCCACCTATCCCGTCAACCACGACTTCCTCAACATCCCCGTGATGGCCAACCAGACCATCGTGCTCGAGACCGCCGGGAATGTCGACTTCACCCTGTCGCAGCCCGACTACGGCGTGGCTCTCGTGCCCTCCTACGCGCTGCAGATCTCGCTCGACCCCTCGTTCGAGAAGTTACCCTCGCAGATGGGCGCACAGATTTCCGACCTCGTCTACAACAGTAATGCCGAGAAGGCCTTCTATCAGCTCCCCAATCCCGCCAACACGGCTTCGTTCGCCGTCAAGGCCAAGGATATCGCCGACGGGCTCTCCAACATGTTCGGCTACGACGATATCGAGCAGTACAAGGGTCGTGAGGACAAGGTCTACAACGGTCCGCTCTACTGCCGCGTGCTCTCGTTCCTCTCGACAGCCAACCCCGGCACCTACGACAAATACTCCATTCTCTCCAACGTGGTCACTCTTGCCGGTGTGGTCGGATATCCCACCGTACGCCAGCCGGGTGCAATCTACCTGATAGGGGCACCTTCCGGATGGACAGCTCCCGATGAGGCGAATGCAGGGGTACTCGCTCCCTGGACGCTTTATGAGAACAAGGATGCTATCGACTCGAAGGTGTACCACGGCACGTTTGACATTCCCGCCGACCAGTTCGAGTTCCGCTTCTACAGCGCGCTCACCGGATGGGACAACGGAGACTCCTGGGGTCCCTCGGCAAATGACGAGCAGGTGCCCATCGAGTTCAAGGACGACAAGTACTCTGGCGCGATCCAGCCTAAAGGCAAGGGCAAGTTCTACGTGGCCGGATGGACCGGCGGCTGGGTGAAGATGACTGTCGACCTGGGTGCAAAGACCGCGGAGTTCGAAATCGTATCAGGCCCCGAAGCCGAGTGACTGACACATAATTTATAATTATATTAAATAGAGAATCATTCATGAAACTCCATTATAACAGACTATGGCTGCTCGGGGCGCTCGCCCTGGGCATGGCCGCCTGCTCCGACGACGAATACACCGGCGAGCCGCAGGTGATTCCGCAGCCCGACGTGCTACCCGCCAATTCTGTCGCCGGCATCGACATATACGCCCCGGGCACAACGGTCGACATCAACGCCGAGAGCGCCGACATAGACAAGATGATGCCGCTGCTCAACCTCACCAAGATCGACCCGCAGCCTGCGGGCTACGAGGTTAAGGTGCAGATGATCATGGCAAAGACCGAGGCCGAACTCTCCGACCCCGCCGCACGCCGCGACACCATCCTTACGGTGCTCGACCCGCAGGGTGGGGCGCTCCAGACCCTCGGCCTGTCGGCGAAGGCCCTCAACCTCGGCTTCCACTCGCTCTACGGCACTGATGACACACCGCGCACCGTTGCCCTGCGTTTCGACGCCTATTCCGTCAAGGACCAGACTTCGGCTCTTCTCGGTACGGTAGGCACTACAGGTACGGTCACGGTGAAGCCTGTGCAGTATGCCTATACCCCCGAGAATTCATACTGGGTGGTCAACCCCACCGACCCCTCGCAGAAGTACAAGATGAGCAACGGTGACAAGGCTCCATATGAAAACGGCACATTCTCGGCTGTCGCCGAACTTCCCGTGGGCACGTTCGACTGGAAGATAGTCCCAGGCTCCATGGTCGACAATCCTGTGGCAGCGATGTGCTTCGGCCCTTCTTCCTCCGATGAGGGCAAGCTCCTTCTCGGTGGAGAGGCAGGCAAGGTGGCTGTAGAGGGTGACAAGCCCGTGCCCTATATGTTCACTGTCGATATGACCGCGCACAATGCCGACTATACGGCCCTTGTACCCACCTATGAGGTCAAGATAGCTTACGACGTGCTTTATGTGCTCGGCGACGCCCAGGGCGGCAACTCTACTCCCGCCGTGCTCACCACCAAGGACTATGTGACCTACGGAGGTTTCGTTCCTTTCAAGGGATGGGGCGCGAAGATGAGCAACATACCTACATGGGACGGCACGGAGTTCGCCAACTTCAAGTTCGACGGCCCTGATGCCAATGGGGCATACACAGGCACAGTGGGCACCGGCGGTGACGGAGGCAATATCGTGGGTCTCCCCGACGGAATATATGCATGGGTGTTCAATATCACTTCCGGCGTTGTCACGGCCACTCCGATCGAGCATTTCGAGCTGATCGGCACGGCCATCGGCGGCTGGGACGACGGCGACGTGCAGAAGCTTGCTCCGGTAGATGCGGCAAATGCGGCATGTGCCGAATTCTCTGCCGAGATTGACTTCAAGTCGACAGGCGAGTTCAAGTTACGCGGTATTCAACCGAAGCTCAACAACAATTGGGCGTTCTCCCTCGGCGGCCCGCTCGATGCTCTCGTATGGGACGGCCCGAACAGCAGCTTCGAAGGCGCTCCCGGCAAGCACACGGTGACAATATCATTCAACGTGGCCAAAGAGGGCGAATACGCCGAGTCTCCGCGCGTACATTATGTAATCAAATAACAGATTCATCTGGACAACGGCATGGACTGTCCATGCCACTACCCTGCGGGGAGACCGGTAGCCACGGTCTCCCCGCTTTCTTTACGGGCTTCGGTTTGCGTTTTGCCGACTGCACGGTATCGCGCTTCGCGGCTACCCTGCGCAGCAGGGCCTCGCGCTTGCGTGCTTTCCTTTCGGCTATGATGCGCGCCTCTTCGGCCTCGCGAGCCAGACGACGGCGCTCTTCAGCCTCGGCCTTGCGGCGTGCGGCGTCTGCTATGGCTTTCTCTTTTGCCTCGCGGCGCATGCGGCGCAGCTCGCGGGCACGGGCGTTGCGTGCCTTACGCGCGTCGATCTGTGCCTTGATCAGCCCCCATACGATGTGGAATCCCTCGAAATAGTAATTCAGGTCGCCGATTCTCGGTTCGGTGCCATCCTCCATGTAACGGTAGATCTCAGGGTCGATGATCCCGGAGAAGTCGCCTATGAGACTGAGCGCTTTCCGCCAGCTCTCGTCGAATTTGAATCGTTTTTTCATATGAGTGTGTGTTGATGTGATTAAGATGTCGTATTGAATCGTGTTGTAGGTATCGTGATGCAAATATATTGCAAGTATTGGTAAAATACAAATGAATATGATGCAAGTTTGGTGTAATGATACATGTCAATATGCTTGAAATCATTTGATTGACGTGTCTGGAGGGGGCTTGATTAATTAAGTATTTTTAACTAATAGGCATCCTATTTGGCAAGTTTGGAGGCCTCCGGAGGGTTTGTTTGTAAAACTTTTGTTATATTTGCAAAAGATTTCGGGTATTGTCCCGGAATTCTTGACCTTAAATGGCTTCTCTGTTATAACTCAGTGCTTTGGATGCCGTCCACCATATATGTCGGCGGCATCGACAGAACAGATTTATATTGAATCATCATATGGTATCATTAATTTTTGGTATTCAGAACTCTACTCTCGCCGTGGTGGGCGCCCTGACAGGTGTTGCCCTCGTGGCGCTTGCGCTCGTGTTGGCGGGGCTGATCTCGCCGCGCAGCTTCAATCCCCAGAAGGGTGAGGCTTACGAGTGCGGTATCCCTACGCGAGGCGAGAGTATGGCGCAGTTCCACATCGGCTACTATCTCTACGCGATCCTTTTCCTGATGTTCGACGTGGAGACCGTGTTCCTCTATCCGTGGGCTGTCAACATGAGGGCTCTCGGCACCGACAGCCTCCTCTGCATCGCTGTATTTTTCGGAATTTTAGTGCTGGGCCTCGTATATGCCTGGCGGAAAGGAGCGCTTGAATGGAAGTAACCGCACAGGGCATGCCGTATGCCGATTTCAAGGACAATGAGTATATAGAATCGCTCGTCAGCGAGCTGCGCGCCAACGGCACCAACGTCGTTGTCGGCTCGCTTGACAAGCTTATCAACTGGGGGCGCAGTAACTCTATCTGGCCGCTCACTTTCGCCACCAGTTGCTGCGGTATAGAATTTATCGCGCTTGGAGCGGCGCGCTTCGACATGGCGCGCTTCGGCTGGGAAGTGGCACGCGCCTCACCCCGCCAGGCCGATTTCATGATGGTGGCCGGCACGATCGTCCACCGTATGGCCCCCGTGGTGCGCCGTCTCTACGACCAGCTCGCCGAACCTAAATATGTGATCGCATGTGGCGGATGCGCCATATCCGGCGGCCCGTTCAAGAACAGCTACCACGTGGTTAAGGGCGTGGGCGACGTGATTCCCGTGGATGTCTACGTCCCCGGCTGTCCTCCACGTCCGGAGGCCATGATCTACGGCATCATGCAGCTTTCCCGCAAAATCAAGGTGGAGAAATTCTTCGGCGGTGTCAACCGTCAGCAGAAACGCTCGGAATTCCTCGCCGCACGCGATGCCGCTGCCGCTCTCGTAAAGGAGGGCGTAGAGCAGGAAGAGGGTATGTCGAAATGATAGCGACCCCACGATAACCCAGTATTTTAACAAGCACCAATCATCATCACAAAGATATGGCAAACGTTCAGGAACACATCGCCCGGCTCTTCCCCGAAGCTACATTCGAAGAGGGAGAATGGCTGTTGGTGAACATTCCCGATGCCAAGTGGCACTCGCTCGCCAAGACCCTCAAGGAGGATCCCGAACTCGACTTCGACTACCTCGTGGCCCTCGTGGGTATGGACTGGACCGAGACTCTCGGCGTAATGTACTACTTCACCTCGACGCACCTCGGCCACCACGTGTCGGTACGCGTGGCCACCGATAACCGCGAGAAGCCCATGCTGCACTCCATCAGCGATTTGTGGCACGTGGCAAACCTCTACGAGCGTGAGGTCTACGACTATTTCGGCATCATCTTCATCAACCACCCCGACATGCGCCGCCTGTTCCTGCGCAACGACTGGGTGGGCTATCCCCTGCGCAAGGACTACGACGACTCCCCCGAGGTCAATCCCGTGAGGCTCGACCATGAGGCTGTCGACGACGTCACATATACTTATGTGGAGAAGCCCGACGGCTCGGTTGTCAAGGAGAAGCGTACCGTGTTCGCTCCCGAGGACTTCGTGGTCAACATCGGCCCGCAGCATCCCGCCACCCACGGCGTGCTCCGCTTCCGCACTGCGGTCGACGGCGAGACCATCAAGAAAATCGACCTCTATCTCGGCTATATACACCGTGGAATCGAGAAGCTCTGCGAGGGGCTCGGCTACATGCAGACCCTCCACTTCACCGACCGTCTCGACTACCTGTCGGCTCAGCAGAACCGTCATTGCCTCTGCCTCTGCATCGAGAAGGCCATGGGCCTCGAAGTGCCCCGCCGCGCCGAAGTGATCCGCGTGATGATGGACGAGTTGATGCGTATCAGCTCGCACCTTCTCTTCATGGGCACGTTCTGCATGGACCTCGGAGCCACAACGATGCTCTTCTACACTCTGCGCGAACGCGAGCGCATACTCGACATCTTTGAAAAGACCTGCGGCGCGCGCATGACCTTCAACTACCACTGCATCGGCGGTGTGCTCGAAGATCTCGACAAGGACTTCGTCGCTGACGTGAAGGCGCTCCTCGAAGTTATGCCCAAGGCCATCAAGGAATACGACACCATATTCACAGGCAACGTCATAGCCCACAACCGTATGGACGGCGTGGGTGTCCTCTCGAAGGAGGATGTGATCAGCTACGGAGCCACAGGCCCTGTGGGACGTGCGTCAGGGTGGGCGTGCGACGTGCGCAAGACCGCTCCCTACGGCATCTATTCCGAACTCGACTTCGACGAGATAACCCTACCCGAGGGCGATTCCATGGCACGCTATCTCGTGCGTGTCGAGGAGATCAAGCAGAGCTGCCGCATCCTTGAGCAGCTTGTCGACAACATCCCCGAAGGCGATATCTGCGCGAAAGTGCCCAAGGTGATCAAGCTCCCCGAAGGACACTGGTTCCAGCAGGTGGAGGCGAGCCGAGGCGCGTTCGGCGTCTATATCGAGAGCCATGGCGACCAGAAGCCCTGGCGCGTGAAGTTCAATTCGCCCTGCATGAACCTCGCCGGCATAGTGCCCCACGCCGCGGAGGGAGGTAAGATCGCCGACCTCATCACCATCGGCGGTACTTTCGACTATGTGGTGCCCGACATCGACCGTTGACATAGACGGTCGTGTCCATTCAGCTGCATACTGTAATCAGTTCAAGTAAAGAAGAATACAAAGAACAACAAGATATATGTTAGAACTATCTCACGGAGCCGAGTGGCTCGATCAGTGGCTTCTTTCATGGTGCGCACCCTGGGTGGCCGTGACCATTGAGTGTGTGCTCATCGGCGTGCTGCTCCTTCTGGCCTATTCGGTGCTCGCACTTTTCTACATCTATTTCGAGCGCAAGGTGTGCGCCGCATTCCAGTGCCGCCGCGGCCCCAACCGCGTAGGCCCATGGGGCGTGCTGCAGTCGGTGGCCGACATGTTCAAGATCCTTATCAAGGAGCTTATCTCGCTCAACCATATCGACAAGTTCCTCTTCGCCCTGGCCCCCTATCTGGTCATCCTGGCCTCGATGCTATGCTTCTCGATGCTCCCGTGGGGCAGCGGAGTGCAGATTGTCGACTTCAATATCGGCATCTTCTTCCTGTTGGCTGTCAGCTCGATAGGCGTGCTGGGCATACTGCTTGCCGGGTGGTCGTCCAACAACAAGTTCACCCTCATCGGTGCTCTCCGTTCGGGCGCGCAGATGGTGAGCTACGAACTTTCGCTCGGCCTGTCGGTTATTACAATGGTCGCTTTCGCCGGCACGATGTCGATTTCCGAGATGTGCCGGATGCAGAGCGAGGGCATGTGGTTCATCTTCTCGGGCCATCTTCCCGCCATCATCGCTTTCGTGATATTCATAATCGCCGGCACCGCGGAGACCAACCGTGGCCCGTTTGACCTCCCCGAGGCCGAGAGCGAGCTTACGGCAGGCTACCACACGGAGTACTCCGGTATCCACTTCGGCTTCTTCTACCTGGCCGAGTACCTCAATCTCTTCATCGTCTCCGGCGTGGCGGCGCTCCTCTTCTTCGGAGGCTGGGCACCGTTGCACATCCCCGGATGGGATGCCTTCAACGGAGTGATGGACTGGATACCGTCGACCATATGGTTCATCGCGAAGGCGATCATAATCTCGTTCATTATCATATGGTTCAAATGGACGTTCCCGCGCCTGCGCATCGACCAGCTCCTCGCACTCGAGTGGAAGTACCTGCTCCCGATCAACCTCGTCAACCTCGTGTTGATGGTACTCGTGGTGTGCTACGGACTCCATTTCTGATCCACAACCGCATAAATTGATTTTAACAACCTCCCTCAACGTCATATAACAGCAATGAGCGATAAATTCGGAACAGTAGCTCAGGTGATCGGCCCTGTGGTCGACGTCACCTTCGAAGGAGACGACAATCTCATCCCTCCTATCTACACGGCTCTGCGTGTCCCCAAGGATGACGGCACCGCCCTCATCCTCGAAGTAGAGCAACACATCGGCGAGGACACCGTGAGATGCGTGGCCATGGAAAGCACCGACGGCTTGCAGCGCGGAGTGCGCGTGGAGAACCTCGGACGACCCATCGCCGTGCCTACCGGCGACCAGGTGAAAGGACGCCTGCTCAACGTGCTCGGCGACGCCATCGACCACCTGCCCGAACTTGACCGCGACTCGTTGCGACCCATCCACCAGCCGGCGCCCGCGTTCGACGACCTCACCATAGGCACCGAGATCCTCTACACCGGCATCAAGGTGATCGACCTTCTCGAACCCTACTCCAAGGGTGGCAAGATCGGCCTCTTCGGCGGTGCCGGCGTGGGCAAGACCGTGCTCATCATGGAGCTTATCAACAACATCGCCAAGGGACACAACGGATTCTCCGTGTTTACCGGCGTGGGCGAGCGTACCCGCGAGGGCAACGACCTGTTGCGCGAGATGATCGAGAGCGGCGTCATGAAATATGGCGAGAAATTCCAGAAAGGTATGGAGAAGGGCGAGTGGAATCTCGCCGACGTCGACATGAAGCAGGTGGCCGACTCGCAGGCCGCGCTAGTGTTCGGCCAGATGAACGAGCCGCCGGGCGCACGTCTGCGCGTGGCCCTCACCGGTCTGACCGTGGCGGAGCAGTTCCGCGACCAGGATGGTGGCGGTAAGGACATCCTCCTCTTCATCGACAACATATTCCGATTCACCCAGGCGGGTTCGGAGGTGTCGGCCCTTCTCGGCCGCATGCCATCGGCGGTAGGCTACCAGCCCACGCTTGCCTCGGAGATGGGTGCGCTCCAGGAGCGAATCACCTCCACCAAGCAGGGCTCGATCACATCGGTGCAGGCCATCTACGTGCCCGCCGACGACCTTACCGACCCGGCTCCCGCCACCACCTTCAGCTTCCTCGACGCCACCACGGTGCTCTCGCGTAAGATTTCCGAGCTTGGCATCTACCCTGCCGTCGACCCGCTGGAGTCCACATCGCGAATCCTCGACCCCCACATCATCGGCGAGGACCACTACAACACCGCCCAGGCCGTGAAGCAGCTGCTGCAGAAGTACAACGAGCTTCAGGACATCATCGCCATCCTCGGCGTCGACGAGCTGTCGGACGAGGACAAGCTGGTGGTGGCACGCGCACGCCGCGCGCAGCGTTTCCTCTCGCAGCCGTTCTTCGTTGCCGAGCAGTTCACCGGCCTGCCGGGCGTCATGGTGCCCCTGAGCGAGACCATCCGAGGTTTCAAGATGATCCTCAGCGGCGAGATGGACGAATATCCCGAGCAGGCGTTCCTCAACGTCGGCACAATCGACGAGGCTATCGCCAAGGGCAAGAAGATGCTCGCCGAAGTGAAGTAAGTCAACCCTATTGTAAGGCAACTAAACAATACATGCAGATATGGTGCTCAAAGTAATCTCCGCACAGGATGTCCTCTTCGAGGGCGAAGTGGGTAAGGTGTCGCTGCCGGGCGCGGAAGGCACGTTCATGGTGCTCCCGGGCCACGCCTCGCTGATCTCCACGCTTGTGCCGGGTCCGGTGGTCTACGACCACGAGGGACATGAGGGGCGCATCGACGTGGCCGGAGGCATCGTCGATGTCGACAACAACGTGATATCTGTATGCATCTATTGATATGAAACGAACCATCCTGCTAATTGCCCTCCTGCTGGCCGTGCTGCTCCCCGCCCCGCTGTCGCTGACAGCCGACGAGGCCGAGGTGCGTGCGGAAGCCCAGGCGGAAGAGGCCGAGAGCCGCTCGGAGGAGAAGAAGATCAACCCTAAGGAGATCATCTTCGAGCACCTTGGCGACGGCTACGGCTGGGAAGTGCCGTTCAACCACCACGTGCGCATTCCGCTGCCGGTAATCGTGCGCGACTATCAGGGCGACTGGCATTGCTTCAGCTCGTCGCGAATAAGCCACGGCGACAGCTACACCGTGACCGACAGCGACGGCGTCGAGATGACCTTCCGCCTCGGAGGCCATGACAGCAAATGGCACAACAAGATCGTGGGGATGCGTCCCGAGACGGTCGACGGCCAGACAGTGATGGCCGAATATCGCCCGCTCGACCTATCCATCACCAAGAATGTATGCGCCATATTCATCGCCTGCCTGCTGGTGATGTGGATGGTGCTCGACGTGGCCGCCTGGTACCGCAAGAAGGGCTATACAGCCCCGCGCCGCACCACCGGCGCCATCGAGGCCCTGATACAGTTTATTTACTACGGCGTGATCAAGCCCACTTTGGGCGAGAAGAGCCGCAAGTTCGGTCCATACCTGCTGACGGTGTTCTTCTTCATCCTCGTGGCCAACCTCCTTGGCCTGATGGTGATTTTCCCCGGCGGTGCCAACATCACCGGCAACATCGCCGTGACGCTCGTGCTGTCGCTGATCACGTTCCTCATCGTCAACATCTTCGGCACCAAGCACTACTGGAAAGAGGTGTTCTGGCCCGATGTGCCCCTATGGCTCAAGTTCCCCCTCCCCATCATGCCCGTTATCGAGCTGTTCGGAGTGTTCACCAAGCCTGCGGCCCTCACCGTGCGTCTGTTCGCCAACATGATGGGCGGCCACATCATAGTCATCGTGCTCACCCTGCTCATTTTCATCCTCGGCGCTCTCGGAGCTGCCGCCGCGGGAGGCACGCTCGTGGTGTCGCTGATCTTCTCGGTGTTCATGCTCCTGATCGACGTGCTTGTGAGCTTCATCCAGGCCTATGTGTTCACGATGCTCTCTACCGTGTTCATCGGGCTGGCGCAGGAAGAAGGCCACCACTCCAAGAATGATGCCGCCGATGCCCGTCCGCAGCCCGCGCAGGTGGCGGCCAAAGCCGACCGGGCCACAAGGTAATCTCCTCATAGCGAATCAGTAAACAAAAAAATATTAACTCATAAAACCTACACAATTATGTTATCAGCATTAATCATCGCAGCAATCGACGCAGGTCTCAAGGGTATCGGAGCATGTCTTGGCGCAGCCATCGCGGCAATCGGCGCAGGTATCGGCATCGGCAAGATCGGCGGTGCTGCCATGGAAGCTATCGCCCGTCAGCCCGAGGCCACCGGCGATATCCGAAGCAACATGATCGTCATCGCCGCCCTTATCGAGGGTGTGGCTCTTTTCGCTGTCATCGTCTGCGTGCTGGCATTCTTCCTCTAATCAGCAGCATCTCCCATGGAACTGTTCACGCCTGAATTCGGCCTGGTATTCTGGATGTTCGTGGCATTCGCCATCCTCTTCTTCGTATTGTGGAAGTGGGGCTGGCCTGCCATCATGAAGAGCATCGACGACCGCGCCGACCTCATCGACAAGGGTGTGGAGTATGCGCAGAGTGCCAAAGAGCAGCTTGACAACGCCCGCCAGGAGGCCGCAAAGTATATAGACGAAGCCCGCAAGCAGCAGGCCGAGATACTCCGCGAGGCCGACCGCATGAAAACCGAGATAATCGAGGAAGCCCGTACAGCCGCCTCCAAGGAGGCACAGAAGGTGATGGACGCCGCAAAGGTGTCGATCGAGCAGGAGAGGAAGGAAGCCCGCCAGCTGTTCCGCGACGAGGTAAGCTCCTTCGCCCTCGACATCGCCACCAAGGTAGTGCGCGGACAGATGGCCGACCGCAAGGCGCAGACCAAGCTCGTCGACTCGCTCCTCGATGAAATGGAAACCAACAACTGACAACCGACATGGACCAAGGTCTTATCCCCAACCGTTATGCCAAGGCACTCTACAAGTTCGCCCTCGAGAAAGGGGCGGCCACCCGGGTGTATGAGCTGATGAAACGCCTGTGTGCCTCCTTTGCCGGGCAACCGCGCCTGCAAGAGGTGGTCGCGAATCCGTTTGTGGCTACCGATGATAAGACCGCGTTGCTCTCCACCGCGGCAGGTGCAGAGAGCGCTGACACGGTCTTTGCCGATTTCATGAAGCTGCTGGTGGAGAACCGCCGCATCGACATGGTGCGCGCCATCGCCCTGCGCTATCTCGACATCTACCGCCGCGCCAACAACATCTGTCTGGTGAAGATCGTCACTGCCGCCGACATGCCCGCCGAAGTGACAGCCAAGCTGCACGCTTTGGTGGAACGACATCTCCCCGGCGCCACGGTCGAATATACCCACCTGACCGACCCCTCCATCATCGGAGGCTTCGTGGTCGATGTCAATTCCGAGCGCCTCGACGCATCGCTCGCGAGCGAGCTGCGGCAGCTGCGCCTCAATCTCCTTAGCAAGTAAATCCCCACACAACAAGAATGATCAACCCAAGCGAAATATCGGAAGTATTAAAGCAACAGCTTGAGAACGTCAACTCCAAGGTGTCGTTCGAAGAAGTTGGTACTGTCCTTGAGGTAGGCGACGGCGTGGCCCACGTCTACGGACTCGAAAATGTGCGCGCCAACGAGCTTGTCGAGTTCGAGAATGGCGTGAAAGGCGTTGCCATGAACCTCGAAGAGAGCAACGTTGGTGTGATATTGCTCAACAACGTCGACCGCGTGACCGAGAACATGACCGTGCGCCGCACCGGCGAGATCGCCTCTCTGCCCGTTGGCGAAGGCCTCTTGGGTCGCGTCATCAACGTGCTCGGCGAGCCTATCGACGGCGCCGGACCAATCAGCGGCGAGCGCCTGCTCATGCCGCTGGAGCGCAAGGCTCCCGGCGTCATCTTCCGCCAGCCCGTGAAGCAGCCGCTACAGACCGGCATCAAGGCCATCGACTCGATGGTGCCCATAGGCCGCGGACAGCGCGAGCTTATCATCGGCGACCGCCAGATCGGCAAGACCGCCATCGCCATAGACACCATCATCAACCAGCGCAAGAACTACGAGGAGGGCAAGCCCGTCTACTGTATCTACGTGGCCATCGGCCAGAAGGCGTCGACAGTGGCCGCCCTTGTGCAGACCCTCCGCGACAACGGCGCTCTCCCTTACACGGTAATCGTGGCCGCCAACGCATCCGACTCCGCGTCGATGCGCTACTATGCCCCGTTTGCCGGCGTGGCCATCGGAGAATATTTCCGCGACACCGGCCGCGACGCGCTTATCGTCTACGACGACCTCTCGAAGCAGGCAGTGGCCTATCGTGAGATTTCGCTGATCCTGAAGCGTCCTTCGGGCCGCGAGGCGTATCCGGGCGATATCTTCTATCTCCACTCCCGTCTGCTCGAGCGTGCCGCCAAGATTATCGACAACCAGGAGGTGGCCTCCTCGATGAACGACCTCCCCGCCGTGCTAAAGGACAAGGTGAAGGGTGGTGGCTCGCTTACCGCGCTGCCCATCATAGAGACGCAGGCAGGCGACGTGTCGGCCTACATCCCCACCAATGTCATCTCCATCACCGACGGACAGATCTTCCTTGAGACCGCCCTATTCAACCGAGGCATCCGCCCGGCCATCAATGTGGGTATCTCCGTGTCGCGTGTAGGCGGCAACGCCCAGATCAAGCCGATGAAGAAGATCGCCGGCACGCTGAAGATCGACCAGGCGCAGTTCCGCGAGCTGGAGTCGTTCACCAAGTTCGGCGGCGACATCGACCCGGTGACCGCCCGTGTCATCGACAAGGGACGCAAGAACGAGCGGCTTCTCATCCAGCCCCAGTACGAGCCTATGGCCGTCGAGGAGGAGGTGGCCGTGATCTTCTGCGGCACGAAAGGCCTGCTGGAGAACGTGCCGCTCGACAAGGTGGCCGAGTTCCAGAAGCTGTTCCTCCAGCTCGTACACGCCAAGTACCAGAAGGACGTGCTCGACGCCATCGCCGCCGGACAGCTCACCGACGACGTGACCGCCAAGCTCACCCAGGCCGCACAGGAGATAGCGAGCCGCTACAAGAACTGATAAAAAGAAACCGACAGAGGCAGTGCGGAAACGCTTTCCGCACAGCTTCTTTCCCAATAACCAACAATGGCAACTCTGCGAGAACTAAAGGGCCGCATCGGGTCGGTCAAGTCGTCGGAGAAGATTACCGGCGCCATGAAGATGATCTCCTCGGCCAAGATGCACAAGGCCGAGCAGTCGCTGCGCCGTCTGCTCCCATTCCGCGGCCAGATCGAGACCATCATGGGCAACCTGCTTTCGGCCGATGCCGAATTCAGCTCGCCGCTCACCCAGCCGCGCGACGTGGCCCGTGCCGGTATCGCCGTGTGGGGCAGCGACGACGGTCTCTGCGGCGCCTACAACATCAATATCTTCAAGGGACTGCTGCTGCGCGTCAACGCCCTGCGCGAGCGCTACGGCTCGGCCCTGGAGATTACCCTCTATCCCGTGGGCAACAAGATGGTGAAGGCCGTGCGCAAGCTTCAGGGCGACGGGATAAAGGTGGAGACGCTCGGTGACATACATGCCAAGAGCGACGGCGAAGGGGTGAAGGCGTTCACCTCGGCGCTCCAGCAGAAGTTTCTCGACGGCGAGGTCGACGTGGTCGACCTCGTGTACATGAACTTCAAGAGCATGAGCCGCCAGACCCTGCGCACCGAGCAGCTTCTGCCGGTGGTGCAGGAGACGCTTACCGCCAACTCCGTCACCGTCCAGTGCCGCCCCTACATCTTCGAGCCTGACGCCAACACTATCTTCAACTCGGTACTCCCGCTGTTCATCCTCTCGGTGGTGCAGGAGATATTCACCGAGAACGTGGCCAGCGAGCAGGCCGCGCGCATCATGGCCATGCAGAGCGCCAACGACAACGCAAAGAAACTTCTCGAGCAGCTGCAGCTTGAATACAACAAGCTGCGCCAGCAGGCCATCACCTCGGAGCTGCTCGACATACTCGGCGGCCAGATCAGATAGGCCTCGCCGCCGCATAGGGATGGAGCGTCCGGCAGCAAGAAATGCCGTACCGGGCCGACGGACGCTTCCCCGACAAGACGAACCTCAGACAATTTTGCTACCGGTACGCTAAAAATCGAACACCAGTCATATCTATGGGCAGTGTAAAAGAATATTTTTCATCACTGGGCACAGGCATATCGAGCCTTATAAAAGGCATGGGAGTCACCGGCAAGGAGTTTTTCACTCCCAAGGTGACCGAATCGTATCCCGACCCCCGCAAGGGTGCCGACCCTTCTGAACCGCGCTACAAGCAGTATGCGGCCCCGCGCTTCCGCGCCAAGCTGCAGTTCATTTATCTTCCCGACGGACGCAACCGTTGCACGGCGTGCGGCACATGCCAGCGCAATTGCCCCAACGGCACCATCACCATCACCACCAAGATGGTCGACCTTCCCGACGGAAAGAAGAAGCGCAAGCTCGACAAGTACATGTACGACCTCGGCAGCTGCACTTTCTGCGAGTTGTGCGTAACTACCTGCCCCTTCGACGCCATCGAGTTCAGCAACGACTTCGAGCAGGCCGTGTTCACCCGCGACAAGCTCGTGCAGCAGCTCAACTATCTTCCCGAGCAGCCCGGCGACCCGGCTCCCAAGCCTGTGGCAGCCGCTCCGCGTCCGGCAGCAGCCGACACAGCGCCCAAGGCGGCTCCCGCAGCCCCCAAGGCCGACGCCCCCGCAGCCGCACCTGCCACCGAACCTGAAAAGAAAGAAAATTAAATCGTAAATATGGAATCAGTTGGAAGTATTGTAATGTACGGGATAATCGTAGCCGCGATTATCATCTTCTCGATACTGACTGTCACCACGCGCCGCATCCTCAGGGCGGCCACCTACCTTCTGTTTACGCTCTTCGCCACCGCAGGCCTCTACTTCAAGCTCGACTACGAGTTCCTTGGCGCGGTGCAGATCGCGGTGTACGCCGGAGGTATCGTCGTGCTCGTCGTGTTCGCGATATTGCTGACGACGAAGCCCGGTGACGCCAGTGTGCAGCTTTCATCGCGTCGGCGCATCTTCGGAGGCGCGGCATCCTTGCTGGCCCTCGCGGCTCTCGGCTACGCCGTGGTGTCGCGCGCCGGTTTCTGGAGCACGCTGCGCGGTCCGTTCGAGGAGGGATTCACCATGAATCATCTCGGCGAGGTGCTGCTCGGCACGGAAAAGTTCGGTTATCTGCTCCCCTTCGAGGCTGTGAGCGTGTTGTTACTCGCATGTATAATCGGTGGCGTGGTGATCGCCCGCAAACGTTGATACGACTATGGACAAGTTACCTTTAGCATTGTACATAATCCCGAGCATCATCATGTTCTGCTGCGGGGTCTACGGCTTTATCACCCGTAAAAACCTTATCGCGATACTCATCTCGCTTGAGCTTATGCTCAACGCCGTCGATATCAATTTCGTGGTGTTCAACCGCTTCCTCTTCCCGGGGCAGCTTGAGGGAATGATGTTCACGCTTTTCGCCATCGCCATTGCCGCCGCCGAGACGGGACTCGCGATCGCCATCATCGTGAACCTCTTCCGCTGGGCGGGCAACATTGATATACGCGACCTTAACAAAATGAAATTCTAAGACACGGTTATGGAAATTATATCAATCTTCATACTCTGCATACCGCTCTTCATGTTCCTGCTGCTCGGCCTCACGGGCATGAAGATGAGCCACAAGCTCGCCGGCTGGCTCGGCTGCCTCGGAATGGGCACCGTGCTCGTGCTGAGCTACTGGACAGCGTTGAGCTACTTTTTCGGCGACTTCTACACGGCAGAGGGCACGCGTGCCACTCTCGTGCTCTGGAACGTCGACTGGCTGCAGTTCACGCAGAACCTCGTGATACGTCTCGGCTTCATGCTCGACCCGATATCGGCCATGATGCTCATCGTGATCCCCACCATATCGTTCATGGTGCATCTCTACTCCATGGGCTACATGGAGGGCGAGAAGGGCTTCCAGCGCTACTTCGCGTTCCTGTCGCTCTTCAGCTTCTCGATGCTCGGCCTGGTGGTTGCCACCAACATCTTCCAGATGTATATATTCTGGGAGCTTGTGGGCGCCTCGTCCTACCTGCTTATCGGATTCTTCTACAAGCTTCCTTCTGCGGTGTCGGCATCCAAAAAGGCGTTTATCGTCACACGATTCGCCGACCTTGGATTCCTGCTCGGCATCCTGATCCTTAGCTACTGCACCCAGACGTTCGACTTCATCGACATCACCTCGGCCGCCGTGGCCAACTACGAGGGTGGTGTGGCCTCCTATACCGGACCGTTCAGCGGCATCCTCACCTCTTTCTCCGGCATGACCTTCCTGGGAGCCTCGACGCTCACATGGGCCTTGGTGCTCATCTTCATGGGAGGTATGGGCAAGTCGGCCATGCTGCCGCTGCACATATGGCTTCCCGACGCCATGGAAGGCCCGACCCCCGTGTCGGCCCTCATCCATGCCGCCACGATGGTGGTGGCCGGTGTCTACCTTGTTGCCCGTCTGTTCCCGCTCTACCTGCTTGAGATGTCGGCTATGAACATCATAACCATCGTGGGTTGTATCACCGCCTTCTACGCGGCTGTGGTGGCCTGCACGCAGATCGACATCAAGCGCGTGCTCGCCTTCTCAACCATATCGCAGATCGCTTTCATGGTGACCGCACTCGGCGTGGCCCGTCCGGAGATCCATGAGGGTCTCGGCTTCATGGCCTCGATGTTCCACCTGTTCACCCACGCCATGTTCAAGGCGCTCCTCTTCCTCGGCGCCGGCGCGCTGATCCATGCCGTGCACTCCAATAACTATACGGCTATGCACGGTCTGCGCAGGTACATGCCCGTGGCCCACATCACTTTCCTTATCGGCTGTCTGGCCATCGCCGGCATACCGCCCTTCTCCGGTTTCTTCTCGAAGGACGAGATTCTTTCGGCAGCCTTCGAGAACCATTGGTTCTGGGGTGCATGGCTCATGATGGTGGCCGGCCTGACCGCTTTCTACATGTTCCGCCTCTACTACATGATCTTCTGGTGGAAGGAGCATGACTGCTCGCACCACACTCCCCACGATGCTCCCGCCGTGATGAACATACCTCTGATTTTCCTCGCCGCCGTTAGCTGCGTGGCCGGTTTCATCCCCTTCGGACATTTCGTGACCTGGAACGGTGCGAACTACGACATCCACCTCGTGCCCTGGGTGGCCATATCGAGCGTGTGCGTGGCAGTGCTTGCCATCCTGCTTGCCACCAAGATGTATATCAAGGAGAATCCGGTGCCCGACCGCTTGGCCGACAAGTTCCACGGCCTGTGGACGGCAGCCTACCACCGCTTCTACTGGGACGAGATCTACATGTGGATCACCCACAAGGTCATTTTCCAGGGTGTATGCCGCCCGATAGCATGGTTTGACCGCCACATCATCGACGGCACTATGGACGGCTTCGCCAAGGTGGCCCAGTGGTCGTCGTTGCAGATACGCGGACTCCAGTCGGGCAATGTCCAGTTCTACGTGTGGATATATCTCGTCGGCGCTCTTGCCCTCGGCACTATCGCCTGGCTCTGCCTGCTGTAATCACTGATGCGAAAATACTCTGAAAAAATATAGTAATTATGATATTCTCAAATATTCTGATATATTTCGTAGTCATCCCGTTGGTGATGCTCGGGCTGCTGTTCCTTTGCCGGGACATCAAGCAGGTGCGTACGGTGGCCGTCATCGGCTCCACGGCGCTCGTGGCCCTGTCGGTATATCTGCTCTTCGACTTCATCCACCTGCGTCAGGCCGGCGCCGACGCCCCGATGCTTTTCACGGGGTCGTGGATGTGGTTTGAGCCGCTCAACATCCACCTTGCCCTCGGTGTCGACGGCATATCGGTGGCCATGATCCTTCTTTCGGCGATCATCGTCTTTGCAGGCACTTTCGCCTCATGGAAGATAGATCCGCTGCCAAAGGATTTCTTCCTGTGGCTGATCCTGCTGTCGACCGGCGTGTTCGGTTTCTTCATCTCGATTGACCTGTTCACCATGTTCATGTTCTATGAGGTGGCCCTTATCCCGATGTACCTTCTCATCGGCCTCTGGGGCACCGGACGCAAGGAGTACAGCGCCATGAAGCTCACCCTGATGCTTATGGGCGGCTCGGCCTTCCTGCTGCTTGGCATCCTCGGCATCTACTACCACTCGGCTCCCGAGGGCGGACAACTCACCATGAATCTTCTGGAAATCTCGCAGAACGGCGCCATCCCCCACGGCTGGCAGACGTTCCTCTTCCCGATCACCTTCGTGGGCTTCGGCGTGCTCGGCGCCATGTTCCCGTTCCACACATGGAGCCCCGACGGTCATGCCTCCGCGCCTACCGCCGTGTCGATGCTACATGCAGGCGTGCTTATGAAGCTCGGCGGCTACGGCTGCTTCCGTGTGGCTATCTACCTGATGCCTCAGGCCGCCAATGAGCTTGCATGGATATTCCTTATACTGACCGGTATATCGGTGGTGTACGGTGCGTTCAGCGCATGTGTGCAGACCGACCTCAAGTATATCAACGCCTACTCTTCTGTAAGCCACTGCGGCATGGTGCTTTTCGCCATCCTCATGCTCAACACCACGGCGATGACCGGTGCGGTGCTGCAGATGCTCTCCCACGGTCTGATGACGGCCCTGTTCTTCGCCCTTATCGGTATGATCTACGGCCGTACCCACACCCGTGACATCCGTCTGATGGGCGGTCTGATGAAGATCATGCCGTTCCTGGCTGTCTGCTATGTGATTGCAGGTATGGCATCGCTCGGTCTGCCGGGCCTGTCGGGCTTCGTGGCCGAGATGACCATCTTCGTCGGCTCGTGGGAACACACCGACCTGTTCCACCGTGCGTTCACAGTGGCAGCATGCTGCTCGATCGTGATCACCGCCGTCTACATCCTGCGCGTGGTCGGCAAGCTGCTCTTCGGCCCGGTTCAGGACGAGCACCATCTGTCGCTCACCGACGCCACCTGGTTCGAGCGTCTGTCGGCAGTCACGCTTATCGTGTGCGTGGCAGGCATAGGCTGCTTCCCCGGCTGGATCAGTAATCTGATTCACAATTCATTCCTTCCCATCATCGAAGTCCTCACAAAGTAAGATAATAAGATTAAGATATGGACTATTCACAGTTTCTGGTCATGCACCAAGAGATAGGATTGCTGATCCTGATCTTATTGGTCTTTCTTTTCGACACATTCAGCTCGCGCCAGGCGCCGCGCGGACTGTCGATGTTCACCGTGTGCCTCTTCGCGCTCGTCACCCTCGCCGGATTCGTTTATCCGTGGGAGGGGAGCAGCGCCAGCGCCTTCGGAGGCATGTATGTAACCTCGCCGGTGATGACCGCCATCAAGAACATCCTCAACGTGGGTGCGCTCATCGTGCTCGTGCAGGCCATGCAGTGGGCCGACAGCGAGTTCATGAAGATGCGTCGCGGTGAGTTCTACGAATTGCTTCTCATCACGCTCTTCGGCATGTACCTGATGATTTCGGCACGCCACTTCCTGCTGTTCATCATCGGTCTGGAGACCGCTTCCCTGCCGTTGGCCGCCTTGGTGGCTTTCGACAAGCAGCGCTACGAGAGCCATGAGGCCGCCATCAAGTATCTGCTCACCGCCGTGTTCTCGTCGGCCATCTTCATGATGGGCCTGTCGTTTGTCTACGCTCTGAGCGGCACTCTCTACTTCGCCGACATCGCGGCCTCGATCAATCCGGAGAACAGCCTTATGCTCACGATCGCCATCGCGTTCGTGATTGCCGGGATGGGCTTCAAACTCTCGCTCGTGCCGTTCCACCTCTGGACCGCCGACGTCTACCAGGGCGCTCCGACTACCGTCACCTCCTATCTGTCGGTCATCTCCAAGGGTGCGGCAGCGTTCGCGTTCTTCGTGATCATGGTGCAGGTGTTCGGTCCGTTCTACGGCAAGGCGTGGGAATGGATGCTCTACGCCCTGATTATCCTCACCATCACCGTGGGCAACCTTTTCGCCCTGCGCCAGAAGAACCTGAAGCGCTTCCTCGCTTTCTCGTCGATCTCGCAGGCCGGCTATATCATGCTCGGCGTGATGGCCGCCACAACCCAAGGGCTCGGCTCGCTGATGTACTACATCCTTGTGTACATCTTCAGCAACCTCGCCGCCTTCGGAGTGATCCAGGCCATAGAGAACAAGACCGGCAAGGTCGATATGGACAGCTACAACAACCTCTATTCGACCAATCCCAAGCTTGCGTTCACGATGATGCTCGCCATGTTCTCACTGGCCGGCATACCTCCGTTCGCAGGATTCTTCAGCAAGTTCTTCATCTTCGCCGCCGCCACCGAGCCGGGAACCCCCGCGCTCTACGTGCTTGTGCTGATAGCGTTGATCAACACTATCATCTCGCTCTACTACTACCTGCTGGTTGTGAAGGCAATGTTTATCAACAACCATGAGGCATGCGTGATACCCGCTTTCCGCAGCGCGGGCAGCGAGCGTCTGGCCATGACGGTATGCATCGCCGGCATCATGTTGGTAGGCATCGTGTCGTGTGTCTACAACGGACTGATCGACACCACGATGATGAATCCCGAATACATCTTCGGAGTGTTCGGCAACTGATTCCGCATATCTACAGTGGCCGGCCATTGACCGGCTCTCTGTAAGGACATACATCCTACAGCGGGGATGGACTCTCAGATTCCATCCCCGCTGTCCTTTTTATTTCGGGACGATTACATTCTTTGAAACGATTATAGTGATATTTTTATGAAAGAAACGATTATCATGCCTTTGGCCGTAGTCATGGCTATGTCTGCGGCATGGAGCACAGCAACGGGTGCCGACCTGCGGATGAGCACGCAGGGTATGGACTGCGAAGTGACATTCCTGTCACCGCGCATAGTGAGAGTGGTAAAAAGCCCTATAGGTGTCAAGCCGGGTGAGGGCAGCCTCGCGGTGGTGAAAGTCCCCGAGAGCGTAGACGTAACGACGGTTTCCGACGGCCAAAGCACAACGCTCACGAGCGCCGACCTGCGCGTGAAGGTCAACCGCGAGACCGGCGGCATCGACTTCTATGACAACGCGGGCCGGCATCTTCTGAAAGACAAGGACTACGGCACGAGCTTCACCCCGAAATGGGATGGCGGCCGCGACAACCACATAGTGCGTCAACCGTTCCTCCTTGAGCCTGACGAGCCTATCTTCGGCATCGGGCAGGTGAGCGACGGAAAATGGGACAGGCGCGGCACGGCCTACACGATGGAGAATGTCAACATGTTCACCTACACCCCTCTGTTCGTGTCACCCACTAAAGGCTACGGACTCTATTGGGACAACTATTCGATAAGCGACTTCAAGGATAATCCCCAGGACCTGAGCTTCGAAGGATGGGGCGGCAAGTCGGACTACTATTTCATCTACGGAGGCACCCCGGCAGGTGTCACCGCAGGTATCCGCGAACTGACCGGCGATGCGCCGATGCTTCCGCTCTGGGCCTACGGATTCTTCCAGAGCCGCGAGCGCTACAGCTCGCAGGATGAGCTGGCGGCCACTTTCAGGAAGTTCCGCGACCTTAAAGTGCCTATCGACGTGATAATACAGGATTGGCGTTACTGGCCCCAGCATAACGGCACGGACAGCCTATGGAACTGCCACGCATTCGACCCCGAACGCTATCCCGACGCAGTGCGCATGGGGCGCGATATCCATGCCATGAACGGCAAGTTCCTGATTGTCACATGGCCCGGCTTCGGCCCGAAATCGGAGCCTTACCGCCGGCTTGACGAGAAAGGGCATCTGATAAACTTCCATACTTTCCCGGGATGTGGATCGCGTCCCTACGATTCGTTCAGCGCAGAGGCCCGCGACATATTCTGGGACAGCCTTGACAAGGGCGTATATTCCGTTGCCGGCAACGACGGCTGGTGGCTCGACTCGACCGAACCTGACGTTTGGGAGAAAAAGCCGGGCGACTACGATTCGCCTACGGAGGCCGGTACATTCAAGACGGTCAAAAACGCATATTCACTTATGCAGAACCGTGGTGTCTATGAGCACCAGCGCGCCAAGAACGACGGCAAACGTGTGCTGACGCTTACGCGCTCGGGCTTCGTCGGGCAGCAGCGCTATGGTGCCAACACCTGGAGCGGAGACGTGGACTCGCGCTGGAACGTGCTGCACGACCAGATACCCGCCGCGCTCAACTATGCCTCGATCGGCATTCCATATTGGAACAGTGACATAGGTGGATTCTATGCCAATATGTGGCTCGACAAAGGTGGCAACGACTGCCCGGAATGGCGCGAGCTGTACACCCGCTGGATGCAGTTCGGCGCGTTCTGCCCGATGATGCGCAGCCACGGCACGGGGTTGCCCCGCGAGATATGGCAGTTCGGCGACCGTGGCACTCCCGTGTTTGACGCGCAGGAGCGCATGATAAAGCTCCGCTACCGTCTGCTCCCCTACAATTACTCCACTGCGTGGGAGGTGACTTCCGAAGGGGCGTTGTTCATGCGTCCGCTGTACGTGGATTTCTCCGCCGACCGCCGTGCTGTCAATACCGGGCAGCAGTACATGTACGGCCGCAACTTCCTGGTGGCTCCCGTCACCGAGTATGAGGCCCGCGAATGGAACGTCTACTTGCCCGAGGGCACCGACTGGTGGAATTTCTGGACCAACAGCCGCCATCGCGGGGGTGCGGATGTGATGACCGACGCTCCTTTCGACCGGATACCGCTGTACGTACGTGCCGGAAGCATCCTGCCGTGGGGCCCTGACGTGCAGTATAGTTCCGAAAAATCCTGGAAAGAGCTTGAAATCAGGGTATATCCCGGCGCCGACGGCGAGTTTACGCTCTACGAGGATGCCGGCGACGGCTACGGCTACGAGACCGGCGAGCGTTCGACGATAAAGATGACGTGGGACGACGGCGCACGCAAGCTCACCTTAGCCGACCGCGAGGGCAGCTATCCCGGGATGCTGAAAGGGAGGAAGTTCCGCGTGGTGCTTATGCAGGAGGGCGGTCGTGGAGGTGATGCCCCGACATGCACCGGAAAGACGGTGAATTATAGCGGGAAGGCCGTGACAGTAAAGATTTAAGGGAGCAAGAGACGGTCGGACAAAAGAGGCCGCAGGGGCCGGATGGGTCTGACAGTTCGGACCTGTCAGACAAGTCGGACCTGTCTGACGAGATTGACGAGCGAGGGCGGTGTGTCAGTGCTGACACACCGCCCTCGCCGTGAATTTTCCGTGGGGAGATGGGAGTGTGGTTGTCCCGGGGGAGGGTTAGAGGGTGGTTGTGAGGGAGGTGGCCTCCGCGAATGAGATCATGTGGATGGCGGCTTCGGCGGCTTCGGTGCCTTTGTTGCCGAGGCGCCCTCCGGCACGGTCGAGGGCCTGCTGCTCGTCGTTGACGGTGAGCACTCCGAAGATCACGGGGCACTCGGCGTTGAGGTTGAGCTGCGTCAGGCCGTCGGTGACGGTACGGCATACGTAATCGAAGTGGGGAGTGTCGCCCCGGATGACGCAGCCTATGATGATCACTGCGTCGAAGAGCGGCTGCAGGCGTGCGGCGGCGTATGTAAGCTCGACGGTGCCCGGCACGTGGAACAGTTCGTGTGCGACGCCACGGCTGTCGAGCAGTTCGATTGCGCCCTGGGCGAGAGGTGATGTGATGTGGCTGTTCCATGTGGCTGCCACGATGGCTACTTTGGCATTCTTGCTGATGGCGGGAAGGGCGCCTTTGGGTGCGCCGGTGGATAGGGCTGTTGACATTGGGTAAGCGGGATTAGGGAGGTTAGCGGGAGGGAGATTAAGGAGATTAAGGAGGGTAGGGTGTCGGACGAGTCTGACCGGTCAGACCGGTCAGACATGCCGGAGAGGGTTATTCGGGAGGGTTATTCGGGAGGGGCGAGGAGGGCTGGGATGAGGGCGGACAGGAGGGCGACCGGTGCGGAAGCCGGCGGGAGGGTTGATTGACGGCTGCCGCCGTCAACACTGCAGTTTGGAAAGGGCGGCTGGTCAAAGGGGGGCACGGGGTCGGGAGAGGGCATGGGAGTGAGAGCCGCCATGGGGTCGAGGGGTGGGAGAGGGATGGCGGAGGGTAGGGTGAGGATTGAGAGTCCGGCGGGGGAGATGTCGAGGAGGGTGTCGGTGTAGAATGATATGTGGTCGCGGAAAGCGGCGGCGGCATCGGTGGTGTTGAATATGGCCTGCAGGTCGGTCGGGGTGGTCACGGCCATGTCGGCGGCCTCGAAGCTTTCGAGTATGGCAGGCATCAGGTGGGTGATGTTGCGCACACGTGATGCCTCGAAGTCCGGGACGTAGATGACGGTGGCGCGGCGTTCGCGTGCGTATTTCACGATTTCAAACAGGCGGGGTCTCGACCTGTGGTCGAGGGCGTAGTTGCCACCGAAAAGCAGTATGTCGTCGGGGTCGATGCGCGGCCATACCACGGTGAATCCGGAGTCGTGGTATGATCCGTAACGCGATGAGGTTCCGTCGGCGAATGCGAGTTTCAGCTGCGTGGCTCCGCCGGTGTAGGTGTCGACGCTGTGTGTGTCTACTCCGGCATCGTCGAGGAAGCGCAGCAGGATTTTGCCTACATGGTCGTCGGCGATCTCGCTGACGAAGCTGACGGGATGGCCGAGGCTGCCGAGGGCCGCGGCGGTGTTGAGGAGGACTCCGTCGGGCGCCGACGAGCGCGGGGCTGCACCATCGAAGTCGATGCGGAGGGTGCTTTCGCCTATTATTATGATTTTGCGCATTGGTGGGGGAGCAGAGAGGATAAGGTCAATAGGGACAATAGGGACAATAGGGACAGTAGGGTGATTAAGGGCAATAGGGAGGAGAGGCTATCGGGTGGATGTGGCCTCGCCTCGGGATTTTTTGCCGAGGTAGCCGCCGTGGTGGCGGAGGGCATACTGCTCACGGGTGAAGCCGGTGAGGGTCATCACGTTGACCACGAGGACGTCGCCTATGACCGTCATCATGGTGGTGGATGTGGTCGGGGTGAGTCCGAGCGGGCACACCTCGGGTGCTCCGCCCGTGGCAAGGGTCACGTCGGCGATGGCCGCGAGGGGGCTGTCGGGATTTCCTGTTATGACAATCAGCGGTATCTGCGGATAGAGATTGCGCGTCAGCTCCACGAGGGCTATGATCTCGTATGTCTTTCCCGAGTTGCTGATGAGCAGCATGACGTCGTCGGGCTGCAGCACCCCGAGGTCGCCGTGCTGCGCCTCGCTCGGATGGAGGTTGACAGCGGGAGTTCCTGTAGAGGAGAATGTGGTGGCGATGTTCATCGCAATCTGTCCGGCCTTGCCCATTCCTGAGGTCACGAGCTTGCCTTTGCGGCGGTGCACATGTTCGATAATAAGCTCAACAGCACGGTCGTAGGCGTCGGAGACGGGTATGTTGAGTATGGCATCGCTTTCGCATCGCAGGATATGCCGCATCGATTCTTGAACTTGGGTCATAATGTATTTATGTTAATCAATGCAAATTTAGACAATATAAATGAGAATAATAGTCCCATTTATACTTTTTCGGTGTCGGCCGGCGGTAAAAACGACTTCCTCCACATTGAATAACATGGCGGTGAAGAATATAAACAGGCGACAGAAGTTAAAAATACTTAAATCGATTTTGCGGGGAATTTAAAAAGTCGTACCTTTGCACACCGATTATATCCAACTTAATACATTGATTTGCACGGAGAAGCGTTTTTGGCCGAACGCGACTCAACGGCAAGTCGGATTAAACATCTATTAATTAAAGATTTAACGTGGATACTTTAAGCTACAAGACATTAACCCCCAACGAGCAGCAGTGCAACCGCGAATGGGTGGTGATCGATGCCACCGACCAAGTTCTTGGCCGTCTGTGCTCAGTTGTCGCTCTTATACTTCGCGGCAAGAACAAGCCCACCTACTCACCTTTCGTAGAGTGCGGCGACAATGTAATTATCATCAACGCCGACAAGGTGCGCCTCACCGGTAAGAAGTGGACCGACCGCGAATACCTCCGCTACACGGGCTATCCCGGCGGCCAGCGCGTGTCGACTCCCGAGCTGCTCCAGCAGAAGTCGTTCAACAAGCACCTCAAGCCTGGTTACAACCCCCTTTTCATCAAGGTTGTCAAAGGCATGCTTCCCAAGGGACGTCTGGGACGCCGCATCATCGAAAACATGCACGTGTACAACGGCCCGGCCCATCCCCACGAAGCGCAGAACCCCAAAGTAATCGACATCAACACCATTAAATAAGAAGTATGGAAAAGGTTAATGCAGTAGGCCGTCGCAAGGCCGCCATCGCCCGCGTGATCATGGGCGAGGGCAATGGCACCATCACCATCAACAAGCGTCCCCTCGAAGTATATTTCCCCTCGTCTATACTTCAATATATCGTAAAGCAGCCCCTCAACACACTTGATGCAGCATCAAAGTATGACATCAACGTAAACCTTGACGGTGGCGGCTACAAGGGCCAAGCCGAGGCACTTCGTCTTGCCATTGCCCGCGCTCTTGTAAAAATCAACCCCGAGGACAAGCATGCACTTCGCGTGGAAGGCTTCATGACTCGCGACCCGCGTGCCGTAGAGCGTAAGAAGCCCGGTCAGCCCAAGGCCCGCAAGCGCTTCCAGTTCTCCAAGCGTTAATACGGATTTTCTCCCGCCGTCCCTCGTGGCGGCATGCGTGGAGAAGCCCGCAGCATAGATCCACCTCCCTCCCCGAAACAGTGTTTAGCATCTAAATCCCGGCGATGGACACGTTCCCTACCCCGGGGTTGTAAAATTCAACAGAACGTAAACAACAAGAAACACAAATGTCAACACCTACATTTGAACAGCTCCTTGACGCAGGGTGCCACTTCGGCCACCTCAAGCGCAAATGGAATCCGGCCATGGCCCCCTACATCTTCATGGAGCGCAACGGTATCCACATCATCGACCTCTACAAGACAGCCGCCAAGCTCGAAGAAGCGTCGGCTGCCCTCAAGAGCATAGCAAAGGCTGGCAAGAAGGTACTCTTCGTAGCCACCAAAAAACAGGCCAAACAAGTGATCGCCGACAAGGCGTCGCAAATCAACATGCCCTACGTGATCGAGCGCTGGCCCGGCGGCATGCTTACCAACTTCCCCACCATCCGCAAGGCCGTAAAGAAGATGGCCAACATCGACAAGATGTCGAAGGATGGCACTTTCGACAACCTGTCGAAGCGTGAGAAGCTGCAGATCAGCCGTCAGCGCGCCAAGCTCGAAAAGACTCTCGGCTCTATCGCCGACCTCAACCGTCTCCCCTCGGCCCTGTTCGTGGTTGACGTGATGAAGGAGCACATCGCCGTGGCCGAGGCCAACCGTCTGGGCATCCCCGTGTTTGCAATGGTAGACACCAACTCCAACCCCAACGACGTTGACTTCGTGATCCCCGCCAACGACGACGCTTCAAAGTCGATCGAGCTTATCCTCGACACCGTCGTTTCGGCAATGGCCGAAGGCCTGGAGGAGCGCAAGGCTGAAAAGGCCGACGCACCCGCCGACGAAGAAGCTCCCTCGCAGGCACCCCGCGGTCGTCGCCGTGTGGCCCGTCGCAACGAGGAGGGCGCCCCCGCAGAGGCTGAGGCTGAAGTAAAGGCTGAGGAAGCACCCGCCGAAGCAGCAGAAGCCGAGGCATAACAAAAGTTTTAATAACCGCTAAAATCATATACGAATATGGCAGTTACAATGGCAGAAATCACCAAGCTGCGCCACCTTACCAGTGCCGGCCTGATGGACTGCAAGAAGGCTCTCGCCGAAGCCAACGGCGACATGGACGCCGCCGTAGAGATTCTCCGCAAGAAAGGCCAGGCAGTAGCCGCCAAGCGTGAGGACCGTCAGGCCGCCGAGGGCTGCGTGCTCTCGAAGAACGAAGGCGACTTCGCCGCTATCCTCGCACTCAACTGCGAGACCGACTTCGTGGCAAAGAACGAAGGCTTCGTAAGCCTTGCCAAGAAACTTCTCGACATCGCTGTGGCCAACCGCTGCAAGAGCGTCGACGAGCTGAAGGCAGTCGTTGTCGACGGCACCACCGTTGCCGACCTCGTCACCGAGGAGTCGGGCAAGACCGGTGAAAAGACCGAGATCGGCGCTTACGAGGTAGTGGAGGCTCCCACCACCGCCGCCTACAACCACTTCAACAACAAGCTCGCCGCCATAGTAGGCTTCAACCTCCCCGGAGTAGACGCCCAGATCGGCCGTGAGATCTGCATGCAGATCGCCTCGATGAATCCCGTGGCTGTCAGCCGCGAGGATGTGCCCCAGGCCACCATCGACCAGGAGATCGCCGTTGCCGTCGAAAAGACCAAGCAGGAGCAGATCAAGAAGGCTGTCGAAGCCGCTCTGAAGAAGGCCGGACTCAACCCCAACCACTTCGATTCGGAGGATCACATCGAGTCGAACATCACCAAGGGCTGGATTACCGAGGACGATGCCGCCAAAGCCCGTCAGATCATGAAGGAGACCGCCGAGGCAAAGGCTGCAAACCTTCCCGAGGCCATGATCCAGAACATCGCCAACGGACGTCTCAACAAGTTCTTCAAGGAGAGCTGCCTCATGGAGCAGGAGTATGTGCAGGACAGCAAGATTTCTGTAGGACAGTTCCTGGAGCAGAGCCAGAAAGGCCTCGTTGCCGTCGCTTTCAAGCGCGTCAACCTCAACGCCGACTAATCAGATAGTCATAACAATTATTCATAGCCGGGGCGCTGGGTGCATGCACACAG
>NZ_CAJTYX010000020.1:0-14373 GCF_910583865.1 uncultured Muribaculum sp. | reverse complement strand
CCCCCCCCCGGCGCCTTTTTCCGGGGATTAGGTCGGTAAAGGCAATAGGTCGGTGAGGACAATAAGGTGATTAAGGGTATTAGGGGATCGATAGCACAGGGGTGAGGTGAGGTGCATGAATGGTAAGGTTAACTGTAAAGTTAAAAATGTTAAATTTATTGCGAATCGTATGTCCGAGGCTTATATTTGTGAAATTATTTATCTTACTTTCCTCAATATTCCATTGCCATGGCACTATCTGCTACTATTCCTGATCCTTCTGTCGGTCGTTGGGTTCTTTCGGGATCCGTCAATATCCATGACGACCTTGTGTTTGGCGTCCCCATTGAAATCGTTGTATGTAATGGTGCTAATGTCGGGTTCCGGAATCTTACGCTTGGGGATAATTCCCGATTGCGTATCGAGTCGGGAAGTCTGGCGATTGCTGAAGGATGTATGCTGACACTCGGTAGGGATTCCCGCCTTGATGCCCGTGGCGGTACATTGGATCTTACCGGGGCGCGGTGCAATCTTAAACCGGGGGGCACTCTGATGCTTGCCGATTATCCGGTAAAAGGTGGAACGCTTGCCGGAGGTTGGGGCACCGAGTATGACGGGCCGTTGGATTCTGTAGATTATCGACGGTTTCAGCACTTAAGGAGCTATCTTGATGCTCCAATCTGCAAGGTGTTTGAGGGTACTGAGTTCAAGGGGCGCTGGGACATGGACAGGGCCTATCCGCAATGGTTTGCAGATGCCGCTTGCGATGATTGGTCGGTTCCCATCAACAAGGCGATAGCTTTGAAAACTACCGGAGATGTCTTTCTGCCTGCCGGGATATACTTTGTCAAGCATACGATTGTCGTGCCGATGGGCATAAGACTCATCGGGGAGAACGGTACGCAGGAAATGAAGCGTGATGAGCCTGCGCTTACTCCAGTGTGCTCGACAGTGTTGATGCCTCGTCCGACAGAAGTGCTTCCGATGCCTCCGGTTGTGTCCCCTGTGGCGCGACCGTCGATAGAATCCGGATTTTCGCATGGTGTGGTCGTGGCGGTAAATGTAGTCGATTCGTTCACCGGTGTATGCGATAAATCTCTGGATGCTGTGCCTCAGATAGATGATATCAAGTATTGTTGGAAACGTAAATTCCCGTGTCCGGGTACAGCTGTAGAGAATATCATGATTCTGAATAAATGGGATTATTCAGAGGAAGCAAAGGCCTCAGAAGCCATAAAAAATTACTGCACCGGTATGCCGTTCTTGCGCGGAATATTCGTTGCAGGAGGAGCACGTATCGAAAATGTGCTGTTTAATGGCCTTTGGCAGTCGTTGCTGTGGCAGAAAAATTATTGCGACAGCAAGACTGTGGTGCGTTGCACTTTACATCGTCCCGGAGACAATAACTTCGAGATTGGTCCGGATTGTTTGCCCCTGAAGCTGAATGAGGATGGAAGCCCGAAAATAGAGGTTGAATACGCGATTGACATGGGTACGCTTGGCGATGCCATGATATTCCGGGGCAATGCTATTCATGACCCTGAATATACTAAAGGAGTTTGTTTCAGGCAATGTCATGGCGGTATCATAGATGCCAATATAATCAATTGCTTCCTTGATGTATATAGTAGTAACGGATTGAGCATTACCGGCAATCATTTCGAGGGCAGTTCCGCCGGAATCTATATTGAGGATTCGTCTGTTACTGTCGATTCAAACTATTTTGAAAAATGGGAAGAGGCATCTATACATGTCAGACGCATATTTCCTAATGTGGCGATGGTCAGACTTTCAAATAATATATTCCAATGGAGCGCAAGATATACAAAGCCCGATGAATTGGAATATGATGCCGCTTTGGTAGAGGCCATGTCGAGGAAATGTGGTTATGACGTGATAATGTCTGATAATGTCGATTTCATGGTTTCCAACTGTTTCCGTACTTATGCGAATGCGGGTTCGACACCAAGGGCTTTGCCCTTTGGCATATTGGCTGCTACAGAGGTGTTGTCCGGGGAGAATTATGAAATCAAAGAAAATGCACTATTCAATGAGGTGTCTCCGTGGGCTTCATGTCAGAGCAATATCGTACCCGTAAATAAAATCGGTGTTTCAGGCTGTTCCGGTCATAAGATTAATACGGTTAATATGAGCACTTTCCTGCTTGATATTGATATGGGCCATGGTAAATGGGTAGGGAAAAGCGGAATATATAGCTATAAATACCGGATAGCCTGGAGCGATAGGCGCAGGATTTATTCTAATAATGGGAATAATGGGAGCTTAAGGAGCTTGTCGTTTAAAGTTAATGAGACCACCACTACCACAACTTTGATCAGAACCGGATTTGCCGACCCCGGCACGACAGGCACAATTCTTTTTAATATTGGTGGAGATAAAGAGTACACAGGCTTGAACCTTACTGTGCACCTTTACCGTAGCTACCAATCGCCAGGTGGAGGAGCTGTCACATGGGAGAAATGTATCATTCCTCTTGCCGGAAGCTGTGCTATGTACGACAACGGGATATGTGTCAGCGGGTTTGCATGGAAATCATGTGAGGAACCTGTTGAAGTGCCGTTCAATGACGGAATAACCGGCATTGAATGTCATGGGAATAACGTGGATGTCTATTCGACAAAGCCGATTGACTTTACTGTCGGTGAATGGACTGTCGGCGATCGGGTCTACAATGTAGGCACGGATGATAGTTGGATGATGAAAATAAAGAAATAAAATGAAGAAGAAGTTTGTGTATCAGTTATTATGTGTTTTTGGGCTTATGGTTCCGTTACAGCAGGTGCATGCCTCTGATCCTGTTGAGATTGATGGTCTATTCTATCATATCAAAAACGGAGAATGTGAGGTAGTAAATCCAAGTGGAAGATATGATACAACCCCCGAGCAATATGCAGGTATTTCCGAGTTGGATATACCTGAAAAAATCACATATGAAGGAATTGAATATCCGGTAGTATCTATTGGCAACTATGCATTCCTGTCATGCAGAAATCTAAAGAAGGTCAATTTCCCTAAGACGCTAAAATTCATTTATGAAGGCGCTTTTTGGGGGTGTGGTAGCTTGCGTGAGGTAGATTTTCCTGAGAATCTCAGGTATATAGGATTTGCGAGTTTTCGATATTGCGGCATACAAAATCTTTACATACCGGATAATGTCACTGGAATCGGAGGCTATGCATTTGATGATAATGATTTGAGAACGGTTCGTCTTGGTCGGTCAGTGAAGTCAGTCGGTGAATCTGCTTTTGAGACGAATGATTCACTTCACACGTTGCGGTTGGATGCCATATCATGCATGAATTGTGCAGAGGAATATATGTCTCCGATCAAAGGTCCTGATGGATGCGCCGTTTCGTATATATGTAATTTGCCTCAAAATATCTCAGAATTAATCATAGGGGAGGATGTCGAGGAGATTGCGAAGTATTCTTTTTTTAATGCGACAAAGTTAAAAAAGATTACATATAATGCCAAAGGGAAAAGAATGAGCTACGATGCCAAATCAGTTTTTCTTCCCACAGTTGAAATAGTGGAAATTGGGAGCTCTGTTGAAGTCTTGTCCTCACGTTGCTTTTCAGGCTTTACTGCGTTGAAACAAATCGTGGTACCTGATAATGTGAAAGAGATAAGAGGTTATGCATTTAGCGATTGCGTGTCTTTGGCGTCTGTGGAGCTGCCTGCGGGATTGATTTTCGGTGGGGAGGTGTTTAGCGGTTGCACGTCGTTGGAATATGTTCCTATATCGGAAGGAATGACTGCGATACCTTACGGGTATATGTTTGGCTGTAGCGCACTGAAATCAGTTGATATCCCGGATTGCGTCACGTCGATACATGGGAGTGCGTTCGCTCGCTGTGTCGGATTGAATGATCTGATAATTCCTGATCAGATTACATACATCGGCAGTAATTGTTTTAGCGGATGTGACAATCTCGCTTCGGTTAAGTTGTCGGCTAATCTGGTGACGATAGACGATTATGCGTTTAGCGGTTGTACGTCATTGCAAGTCTGCGATGATTTGCCTCAAACTTTGCAGTCGATTGGTGAATACATATTTAAAGGATGTAAGTCCACTCTGACGGAGATAACAATCCCTGAGGGTGTTACTAAAATCGGGCGAGGTGCATTTGAGGTGTGCTCAAGTCTTTATAAGATAAATTACAATGCGATTAGAGTTGATGATATTGCGTATAACGCTAAAATTTTTCCGAATACGGTAGAGGACATCTATATCGGAAAAAATGTCAGATCCATACCCGATAATTTATTTAAAGATTGTACGCAACTTATGGAAGTATATTCTTATTCGGATGAGGCTCCCTTGGCGCAAAGCAATGTTTTTTATGGAAATGCATATGAGGGGGCTCGATTATTTGTCCCCAAGGGGTGCGAAGAATCATATATGGCTTCGGATTGTTGGAGTCGGTTCCGTATCCGCACATTGAGTGGAATAGATGGAGTGGTAGAAGATGGTGGATTGATTGAGTCGGGCTGCTTCGATCTTGCAGGACGGCCTGTCGGTGATGATTACAAGGGTGTCGTGGTCGTGAGGTATTCTGACGGATCTGCAAAGAAGGAGCTTCGTTGATCCTGCATCTCCGGAGCGTCTTGGTGTGGTGCCGCGACGAGCGAAATGCCGATTCCGGGTAGGGGATTTGCATGTACGTCGGGAGGCTACGTTGGGCGCTTCGTGGGATTTGGGTTTGTGGAAGAAAGTTTGTAACTTTGCCGAAATGATGTGGATTGTCTGATTCAATGGGAAAAGGAGGTCTGCAACAACTAAATTTATCGGCTAATAATTATCGGCAAAGAATAAGTCATGGACGAGAGATTCGAGGACAACGGGAGAGCTTCCGGCAGGAAGTCGAAAACGACGATGATCGCCATCGTGGTGATTGCGCTGCTTATCATTGGAGCCATCGTGGCCGTGGTGATGACGACGACCCGGATGCACCGGGAAATCGAGGCCCAGAAGCTCGCCAACGAGCAGTTGCAGCTTACCAACGAACAGCTGCAGCTTGCCAACGAGTACCAGGTGCTCAACACGGAGTATGCCCAGTATGAGAACCAGTCGCAGTTGTTGGCCAACGACTCGCTCGTGACGAAGTATGCGGCCGCCAAGTCGAAGGTGGAGAAGTTGCTCCAGGAACTTAACAATGAAAAGAAGAAAAGCTCGAAGCGCATCAAGCAACTCCAGGACGAGATAGGCACGCTGAAGAACATCCTGCGCCATTATGTGTCGCAGATCGATTCGTTGGGCAAGGAGAACGCCGCCTTGAGGGACGAGAACCAGGAGATCAAGCAGCGCAACCAGCAGCTGACGAGCCGCGTGGAGTCGCAGACAAAGCGCGTGGAAGCCCTGTCGGAGCGCATGGTGCTCGCCGAGAAGCTCAATGTGACGGGTGTGCAACTCATAGGCCTGAAGAAGAACGGCAAGACCGAAAAGAATATCACCAAGGCCAAGCAGCTCGAAGTGACATTCACCATCCCGCAGAACAATTCGACGCCGGTAGGCGAAAAGACGATATACCTGCGCATAACCTCGCCCGAGGGAACCCTGCTGGGCGCGGGCGGACGCTTTACGTTTGAGGGCGCTTCGCTCCAATGCACCGCGCGTAAGACCATCGAATATGCCGGCGAGGAGATCGCCGGAATCAATATCTACTGGGACGTGAACATGGCCCTCACCCCAGGAGACTATCTCGTTGAGCTGTTTGCCGACAATTACCGTCTGGCCTCGCGCAAGTTTACCATGCGCAAATAGGATATATAAGCTGGAGGCTGTTGCAAAACCTGTTATTTGCCACTGAATTGTAGGAATGCATGCTCGTACATCCGGTAAATGTCTGTGGATCAGATGCGATGATTCGGATGCGCGAGCGTGCATCCCTACAATCCGGAATTTTGCAACATTTACTGTGGCGGAGTTACGTAACGTTTATTCTGAATTATGGTTATCTGTGACGCATCTGTGTGGTCGGCATTCGTGGCCGACATCAACTCGATAGAGGTGAATACCACCTCGTCGGTGTTCAAGCTGTGCCTTAGCCTTATGCTCGGCTGTTGCGTGGGATATGAGCGCAAGCGCAAGGGGCAGATGGCCGGCGTGCGCACGTTCGCGCTGATAGCGATGGGCGCCACTTTGGCCATGATCCTGTCGATCTACGTGCCTCAGGAGTACATGGGGCTTAAGAACGGTGACCCGGGCCGAATCGCCGCGCAGGTGGTGACCGGTATCGGCTTCCTCGGTGCCGGCGCTATCATCCAGATGAAAGGGTCGGTGCGCGGCCTGACCACCGCCGCCGGCATATGGATCATCGCTGCCATAGGCATGGCCGTGGGTGTCGGGCTTTACTGGCTCGCCGTGATCACCACGGGACTCATATTAGTGGTGCTTGTGATGATGGAGCGTTGGGAGCACTATGTGCATTCCGGCGTGGAGTCGCGCATCATCAGGATAAAGCTGTCGGTTATCGCCGAGGACATCGAGGGGTATCGCGAGGTGCTTGCCCGTCATCAGGTGCATCTGAGCAACGTGTATGTCGAGTATGAGTACACCGATCTGGTAACGCGGCTCAACCTTGTGGTGCTCGTGAAGGACCGCACCGACTATATGAAGCTTTTTGCCGAACTGCGCGAGGTGAAACCTACCGTGGCCATCTCGCTCGGCACGCAGGTGTCGATATAAGAGAGACGGGTGCCGATATGATAAGCCGATATAAGAAAAAGGTATGTTGCTGAATCTGATAATAGCGGCGGCCACCGGCGACGTGGCCGCGGAGGGTGGCGAGATGAGCGACCTCCAGGTCGAGAGCCTTGTCAGGGATCTCGCTTTCATATTGCTGATGGGCGCCGTGGTGACGGTGCTTTTCAAGTGGCTGAAGCAGCCTGTCGTGCTGGGCTACATCGTGGCGGGTTTCCTTGCAAGCCCGCATTTTCATTATCTGCCGTCGGTGACGACGGAGAGCAACATCGAGTTCTGGGCGCAGCTCGGCATCGTGGTGCTGCTGTTTTCGCTCGGTCTGGAGTTCAGCTTCAAGAAACTGCTCAACACCGGCGGGTCGGCTGTCGTGACGGCGCTGATAATCGTGATCGGCATGATGTGCACGGGTTTCGCCATAGGCCATCTGCTCCATTTCTCCCATATGAACAGCATGTTCCTCGGGGGTATGCTGTCGATGTCATCGACCACGATTATCATCAAGGCGTTCACCGACCTCGGGTTGAGGCAGAAGAAATTCGCCTCGCTGGTGTTTGCGGTGCTTATCGTGGAGGACCTTTTCGCGGTATTGATGATGGTGATATTGTCGTCAATAGCCATAAACAACAGCGTAGAGGGCACAGAGCTGCTCATGAGTGTGGCAAAGCTTGTGTTCTTCCTGATCATATGGTTCATGGTCGGTGTGTATATGCTCCCGTCGTTGCTCAACGGCATACGCCGTTATCTCAACAACGAGACTCTGCTGATCGTGTCCCTCGGGCTATGCTTCGGGATGGCCGTATTCTCGGTCTACTGCGGATTCTCGCTGGCGCTCGGCGCGTTTGTGATGGGTTCGATCATAGCCGGGATGAGCTATGCCGAGTCGATAGAGGCGGTGGTAAGCCCGGTGAAGGATCTTTTCGGGGCGGTATTCTTTATCTCGGTCGGCATGATGGTCGACCTGCATGTCATAGTGGAATATTTCTGGCCCATACTGCTCCTTTCCGGTGTGGTGATCGTGGGGATGATCGTGTTCGGCACGTTCGGCATGCTTATCACGGGACAGCCTTTGCGCATAGCCATGGAGTCGGGATTCTCGCTGACGCAGATCGGCGAGTTCGCTTTCATCATCGCGTCGCTGGGCATGTCGCTCGGGGTGCTCGATCCTACGATCTATCCTATCGTGGTGGCGGTGTCGGTGCTTACCACTTTCACCACGCCCTATTTCATACGCATGGCCGATCCGGCCTACGGCCTTGTGGAGCGGCATCTGCCCAAACGTCTCCACTTCCTGATAGAGCGCTACAGCGTGAGCGCCAATTCGGAGAGCGAGACCAAGGAGCTTTGGGTGTCGGTGCTTAAGCGCTATCTGTGGCGCATATTGCTCTACAGCAGTGTAATCATAGCGATAATGCTGCTTTGCCTGCGCTATGTCGAGCCGTTGGTGCTTGAGTTCTCGCCCGGGTGGGGAAGGCTTATCACGTCGGTGTTCACGCTGCTGCTGATGGCCCCGTTCCTGCTCGCCCTGGCTATGCCTGCGTCGCGCAAGACCGAACGCGAGCGCCTGGTAGCGGCCAACGCGCATTTCGACGTGCCTCTGATAGTGATGACGATTTTCCGCCTGCTCCTGGCGCTGGGATTTATCATCTATACCATCAGCGCCATCCATTCGATGCGCATAGGCTGGATAGTGGGCCTTTTGATCTTCATAGTGCTCCTCGGCACATTCTCCGGACGTCTCCGCAAGCGTCTGCAGCATATGGAAACGCGTTTCTTCGACAATCTCAACGAGAGGGAGCTGCGGCGTTCCGGCAAGAACAACAACCTTGTGAGCGACATGCACCTGGCATTTATCACCGTGGGCTACGGATGCCCGTTCGTGGGCGACCGTCTGATGGACTCCAACCTGCGCCAGCGCTACGGGGTGAACGTGGCGAGCATCCAGCGCGGCGGCCACACGCTGCTCGTGCCCAACGGCACGATGCGCATATTCCCCGGCGATACATTGGGGGTGATCGGCACCGACGCCCAGATTGAAAGCGTGCTGCCGGTGATGGAGCGTATCGACGACTCCGCGCCCGACTCGCCGGCCATGACCGACATAAAGCTTACAAACGTTCAGCTGTCGGAGGCGTCGGTGCTTATCGGCAAGACGTCGGCCACGGCGCAGCTGCGCGACAAGTACAAGGTGCTGCTGGTGGCGATACAGCGGCCTGACGGCACGTATGCCCATCCCGACGGTACTACACAGTTTGAGGCCGACGACGTGCTCTGGCTCGTAGGTCCGGCGGCCAACATCGAGAAACTAAAGTGAACGTGCGCTGATGTGGATTCTGCTTGCTATCGCCTCGGCGCTATGCCTGGGGTTCTATGACGTGTTCAAGAAGCTGTCGGTAGACGGCAACAATGTGCTGACGGTGCTGTTTCTCAATACACTGTTCAGCTCGCTGCTGATGGCTCCTGTGATAGTGGCGGGGCTCGCCGACGGGTATGTCGGACTCGGAGGGTCGCTTGCCGGGCATGCCCACATAGCCGTAAAGGCGCTTATCGTGCTGTCATCGTGGCTTCTGGGATATTTCAGCATCAAGCATCTGCCGCTCACCGTGGCAGGGCCTGTCAACGCGTCGCGCCCCGTGATGGTGCTTGTCGGTGCGATACTTATCTACGGCGAGGTGCTCAACGCCTGGCAGTGGGGCGGTGTGGCGTTGGGCTTCTTCTCGCTGTTCTTCATCAGCCGCATAGGCATGAAGGAGGGCGCGGGCGTGAAGGAGGGCCGTTGGGTGTGGATGGCCATAGGTGCGGCCTTCATGGGGGCGGTGAGCGCGCTTTACGACAAGTGGCTGCTCGGGCGCTATGAGCCATTGGAGGTGCAGGCTTGGTATAGTTTCTACCAGATGATAATAATGGGCGTGACTGTGGCGCTGATGCTGAGGTGGCAGCGGATGCGCGGCGACAGCCTGACCCCGTTCCGCTGGCGGTGGTCGATCGTGTTCATATCGCTGTTCCTTACTGCCGCCGATATCGCCTACTTCTACGCGCTTTCGCTACCCGGCGCCATGATTGCCATCGTGTCGATGATCAGGCGTGGCAGCGTCATCGTGTCGTTCTTCTACGGCGTGCTCGCCCTGCGCGAGCGCCATGTCCGGGCCAAGCTCGTCGACCTCTGCGTGCTGCTCGCCGGCCTCGTGCTGCTTGTCATCGGCTCGATGTGATATTATTGAGCCTATAAATGAGCGTATTTTAAAAAATTAGAAAAAAAGGGAGCGGGGATTGGGATAATACGGTAAAATTCGTAACTTTGTGCGATTTTACCCTCAAAAGTGAAGAATAGAGGGTGATGACCAATCAATTACGTAATTAAAAACAGATAAAAACATAGATGGCAACACTTGAAAAAATCCGTAAGAGATCTACACTGCTGCTGATCGTGGTGGGCGTGGCCCTTCTCGCATTCATCATCGGTGACTTCTTTACTTCGGGCCGCACGCTTTTCGGTGCGGGCACCACCATCGCCAAGGTGGGCGACAAGAAAATCGATGTGCAGGACTTCCAGCGACGCAACGAGGAGGCTTCGCAGCAGATGCAGCAACAGCAGCCCGACAGCAAGGTTGATCCCGCTCTGATGCAGGCCCAGGTGCTCCAGGGCATGATCCAGGAATCGCTGATCAACGAGGAGATGGACCGTCTGGGCATCACCGTCACCGACACCGAGCTTTCCAAGGCTATGACCGGCGCTTCGGCTCATCCCTACATGCTTCAGTTCGCCCGCCAGATGGGTGCCGAGAGTCCCGACCAGGTGTATGACTATGCTTTCAACCCGACTAAATACAATCTGCCCACCGAGACAGCCCAGCAGCTTCAGCAGATGTGGCTCAACCAGGAGAAGCAGATGACCCAGATGCTCAAGATACAGAAGCTCCAGGCCATGCTCAGCGGCGCTCTGACTGCCAACGAACTTGACGCCAAGGAGTATTACGCCGGGAATGCCTCGACGAGCCATATGGCTTATGTGTCGAAGAATTTCAGCATGATGCCTGACGACGAATACCCTGTGAGCGACAGTGAGTTGCGTGCCGCATATGAAAAGGAGAAGGAGGCTTACCGTGTTGATGACGAGACGCGCCGCGCCAATTTCATCGTGGTCAACGTGTCGCCTTCGTCAGCCGACAAGGCGGAAGGGCAGGCACTTGTCGATTCTACAATCGCCAAGTTGCGCACTACTCCCGCCATCGATGCCGTGGCCGGTGACACAAACTTCGGCGTGAACCGTGTATCGTCGACCGCCGCCAAGGTAAGCAGCCCCGTGCTCCGCGCGTTCCTCACCGACTCTGCCGCCGGTGCCGTCGCACAGATCAGCTATATCGACGACGAGTTTACCGTAGCCAAGCTCATCGGCAAGAAGAGCGCCGTGGATTCGGTCAATCTCGACATAATCCAGTTCCAGGGCACAGCCGCCGCCCGCGACTCGCTGCTCGCCGCCCTAAACTCGGGTAAGACTGCCGCCGACGTCGTCGGCACGCCCGGGGTGCTCGACAGCAAGTCGGACATGTGGCAGACTCTGGCCTCTGCTCCCGACAATGACATCAAGACCCGCATCCTTGAGGCCGGCAACGGATATTTCATCGCCGACAGCGCCGCCAACATGGCAAGCATCATCCGCGTCAACTCGAAGAAAGCTCCGGTGACCATCTACGACTATGCCACCGTCAACTATAAGGTGTATCCCTCCGATGCTACCGTCGAAAAGCTTAATGATGACCTTCAGGCATTCGTAAGCGGTATCACCAAGGCCGACTCCCTCACCATGAGCAAGGCCATCGCCGCAGGCTACACTCTTCAGCCTGCTACCGTCACTGCCAACTCCTATATGATAGGCAACGTGCCTTACACCCGCAATGTGGTGAAATGGGTGATGGATGCCAAGGCAGGCGAGGTAAGCCCCATACTCCAGGACAACCAGAATGACCATCTTATCGTGGTGGCTCTCGATGAAATCGTGAAGCCCGGCTATATGCCATTGAGCGACGAGAACATCAACTCCGCGCTTACACGCAAGGTGCGCAACGACAAGAAGGCCGCCGCCATCATCGCCCAGATCAAAGGCAAGGCCACCGACGTAAATGGCTACGGCCAGCTGCTCGGCTCTGAGGTCGACTCTACCGAGGTGACTTTCGGCCAGATGTATATCCCCGGCATCGGTGTGATGGAATCAGCTCTTCTTGGCCAGGTTCCCGTGTCGGAGAAGGGCAAGGTATCGGAGCCGGTGCAGGGCAACAATGCCGTGTATGTCTATACCGTCTATGACGTGGACAACCAGAGCCGTCCTTATGACTATGATGAGAATGCCGCACGCTTCAACCAGCAGTATGGCGCTCAGGCCGTGATGCAGAATCTTATCGGCATCATGATGGAGAAGGAGAAGGTGGAGAACAACACCCTCAAATTCTATAACGAGTAACATCAATCCCTGATATATCAAGGGCACCCCGCCGCACAGACAGGGTGCCCTGTTTATCCTAATTCATCTTCTTTGCTAACCTTTTGCCGCCGCAGTGGCGGCAACATACCTGAAACCGAGAAAACACCAAGGCGCGGCCCGCATTACGGAGACCGCGCCTTTTTTGGGTCGGGGGAAGGAGGGGAGGGACAATAAGGACATTAAGGAGATTAGGGGCAATGGGGACATTAAGGAACGGGAGGAGACGGGGCGTTCAGAGCGGGCGGGGGCGGTCATAGGCGCCGGGACAGCAGGGTGAGGATGAGGCCACGGACAAGGAGGTAGGAGAGGAAGGCGAGCCACAGGCCGTGGTTGGCGAGGTGCGGGAAGAGGATTGACTCGACGAGGAAGAATGCCGCAGTGGCTGCGAGCATAGACAGGAGCATGCGGCGTGTGGCGGTGGCGCCGATGAATATGCCGTCCCATGTGAATGCAAGGAATCCGGCGATGGGGACGGTGGCGGTCCACAGCAGGTAGTCGTGGGCCGAGGCGGTAATGCTTCTGTCGGAGCTTAAAAGGCGCAGAAGGATGTCGCCTCCAAGGAGGTAGGCGGCCGAGAATATGACAGCCATGAACGCTCCCCACTTCAGCAACGCGCGGATTGAGCGGCGAAGCATCGTGTGGTCGGCAGCGCCGATATATCGTCCGGTAAGGGCTTCTCCTGCAAATGCGAAGCCGTCCATGAAATAGGAGAACAGCGTGAAGAACTGCATCAGCAACGCGTTGACGGCCAGCATGCGCTCGCCTTGTATGGCTCCTATGCGCGTAAACCACATGGTGACGGCCACGAGACAGACCGTGCGCAGGAATATGTCAGTGTTGACCTTGAAGAACCGCCGCAGCTGCGGCAGGTGGAGGGTGTCGCGCCATGACGCTCCTTCGAGTCCGTGACGGCGCAGAGCTACGGCGAGCATTGCTACGAATCCCGTCCATTGCGCTATGAGTGTGCCGGTGGCTATTCCGTCGATGCCCATGTGAAGGAGATAGACGAGCGAGAGCGTGGCGGCGATGTTTACGACGTTGATGAGGATGGATACCCACATGGTGACACGTGAGTCCTGCATGCCGAGAAACCATCCCGACAGGGCGAAAGTGGCCAGATAAGGTGGCGCGCCCCAGATGAGGATGCGGAAGTAGCGCTCCGCGATGGCCGTAGTGGTCGGATCGGTGTCCATGAAGCGCAGGATAATGCGGCATAGCGGTGTCTGCAGGGCTATCATCATCAGTCCTACCGACAGGGCCACTGTGAGCGCCTGGCGCAGCACGGTTGATGTGGCCCGGGTGTCTCCGCCCCCATAGGCCTGCGCCGTCATGCCGCTCGAACCCATGCGCAGGAAGCCGAACAGCCAGTAGAGCATGTTGAACATGGAGCCGCCGACGGCTATGGCTGCTATGTAGACCGGCGCGCCCATATGGCCCGCGACGGTTACATCCATCAGGGCCAGCAGCGGGGTGGTGATATTAGTGACAATCGAGGGCACCGCGAGCTTCAGTATGCTGCGGTCGACCCCCGATTGCCATTTTGCGGTAAGTTCCTCGTGAAAATTATTGCGCATATGCAAGTTCCTTATTCACGAAAATAAGTATGTGTCACTGCTCTATATGGCAGTTTGGAACAATCTCCTTATGCTGCCTTCTTCGCACGCATGCAGTCCCAAAGCAGATAGGCCATGAGGAGGATATATAGGACTATGCCGAGGGTCTGTGTGGTCGACTGCGACAGCGGATTGGTGTATTCGAATCCGCAGAAACGGGTGAGCGCGGCGAACACTCCGAACAGAGCGCCTCCGGCTATCAGTCCCGAGGAGATGAGTGTGCCACGGTCGCGGCGCGCCGAGTTGAGGGCTTCGTCCTTGGAACGTGAGCCTACCCACCAGGCTATTGCGCCGCCCACGAGGAGCGGTGTGTTGAGCTGCAGGGGGATGAACATGCCGAGGCAGAAGGCGAGGGCGGGGACTCCGAGCCAATTGAGGATAAGTGCGAGCACGGCCCCGGCCATGTAGAGAATCCAGGGGGTGTCGCCCCCCATCATCAGCGGCTCTATGACTCGCGCCATGGCATTGGCCTGGGGAGCGGCGATGATGTCGGGGTTGGAGAAGTCGTAGACCTTGTTGAGCACGAGGATCACGCCGCCGACGGTGGCCGCCGACACGAGCGTGCCGAGGAACTTCCAGCT
>NZ_CAJTYX010000019.1 GCF_910583865.1 uncultured Muribaculum sp. | reverse complement strand
CCTTTCAAGATGTTGGACTCTCTGATTTATGGTTTAGCGGACAGTAATAATAAAATTTGGGACACATGCCATTGTAGGGATATCCCTGCCCCCATTTGGTCGACAGCATCGGTGCCACGGGCTCGCGTGTCGCGGAAGCATCGTCATCTTCGCCATCGACTATGCGCAGCGGCGACAGGTTGCGGCTGCGCGCCTCCATTATAGCCTCGGACACGTCGGCGAGCCAAGCCTCCAGCTGCACGGGCATCGCCTCGCCGGGAGCAGGAGCCGCATCGAGCCGACCGAGCAGCGGACGGGCCAGATCGTCGGCACTGACAAACATGGACTGCGCCTGCCCGTTACCGAACACGTACACGGCAGGCATTCCGTCGGAGGCATCGACGGTACGCATCAACCTCATTCCGGAGGGAGCGGCATGCATACCCGGTCTGCTCCCTGAGATAAGACGTGCAAGAGCCTCGTCAGGTGTGACAGGAGCCGCCTCTGCGGCAAATAAGACAGCAAGTCCTCCTAAAGATAGTAACAATTTTTTCATTTATAGCAAGAATTTAGTGATATGGTCGATTAAGAAGCGACAAAGTTACATAATTCCCGCCACAAAACCAAACAAAAATGGAGGGGGTAAATCAGTGATTTACAGGAGCTTATTAAGCAGTCCCCTATCAGTCGACCACGACTGTGCGATAATCCCATCCGCGTGCGCTCCACACCCCGTAGCCTCCGGCGATATTGCCGCCCAACGGCACGCTCCCCGCAAGGAAAATATTTCCGCCGAAAGCTGTAACGTCGTCATACTGATGCCAGAAGCGCCACACTTCCGTAGTTATCGTCGTTAGCGCCACGCCGATCCTGTGTCCCACCGCGAAGTAAGGTGTATAGTCGTCCCTCTCCGTATCGATGTTCGGGCGGCACACCGTAAGCGTCACCTCACCGGCCATTCCGGCTTCGGGGCGGTATGTCCCCATGAAGCATGGCAGGAAACGCCCGCTCATCTCAGGGTCATACACGACAAGCTGATAGCAGCGGTCGGCCTCCGGCACGAATGTCAGCGTCACCTCGCGCAGGGTATCGCAGGAAGCAACCGGCAACACGTCGACACGCCCGATCGCCGAAGGTTCAGGCATAACGCACACGGCGCTCACACGCTCACCGTCATATTCGGCGGTTACGGTATACCTCTTCCCGGGCCTCCCCTTGATGTCGGCAGTGGTGTAGACAAACGGAGGAGTGACCGTCCGGTCGACACGCCCGATCATCGTAGCCGTTCTCTCGCCGTCGGAGATGGTAACCTTGGCCCAACGCACCACAAGGTCACCCACCGTAATGTCTGCCGGATTCATAGGCGAGAAGCTGCGCGTGAGCATCACCGTCGGATGTCCGTCGGAGTCGATCCATCCCTCCACCACGAGCCGTGAAGCCGCGCCGTAATCATCGTCGATGGTCTTTTGGCACGACACCAGAACCGGCATCATGCCTATCACCATCATTATATAATAGCAAATCTCTCTCATTCAAAAACGCATTACATAAGCCAGCGAAGGCATGAACTTATAGAGCGAAGCCGACTCGCGGCGTGCAAACACGGCTTCATCCGTGTCGTAGCCGAACGTCACTATCGAAACGTTGCTGTGGCCGTAGGCGTTGATCACCGACAGGATAAGCATGTTATCTATCCCGGGCCAACGCTTTATCCTGAAGTTCCACGAGGCCGAAAGGTCGAGCCTGTGATATGCCGGCATGCAGCGCGAATTACGCTCGCCGAACTCTGAGATCACATTCTCCCCTATCATATACAGCGCCGTGACCGGAGTCACCGGACGTCCCGTAGCGTAGGTCCACGCCGCGTCGAGTCCGATAGCGGGCGTAAGGCGGTAATGCCCTTGCACGGTGGCCGACAGGCGCTGTTCCACGGCAGCCGTCACCCAGCGATCCCCCAACGATGGGAAACGCCGCTGCGCACGTCCCCACGCCAGCGAACATGAGCCGGTAAGCCGTCCCGCCACGCGCGAGACCATCACCCCCGCCCCGTAGTTGCGCCCGTCGCCTGTTATCACATGCTCCATAGCGCTGTAGCCCGGTTCAAGCAAGGTGATGGTGGTGCCGTCATACTCCGAGGCACCGGTCAGGCGCTTGTAGTAGACGTCCGCCGACAATTCCCACTCGTCGCCCCCCGGAGAATGCACCCACGACAGCGCCGCCGTGCGCGCCCTCTGCGCCTTTAGCTCGCGGCCCGCTATGAGCCAGAAGTTGGAGGCAAGTCCTATGTCGCTGAATCCCACCTGATGGAGCGGCTGCGTGTAGCCGGCGGCATGCAGGTTGAATGTCCCTGCCCTCGTGGTCCACGTAAGCGTGGCCGTCGGGTCGACAAACAGCGGCCTGTAGCCGGCAGATGAGTAGACAAGCATCTTCGCCCCCGCAGTCAGACGCAGCGATGGAGCGATGGAAAATTCACACGCCAGATGGGCCGACGCCGAAAAGGCATTGACCCGCGCCGGGCGCTCCGACGGGGCATAGCCGTAGCCTGAAACGGCAGCCCACTGGGGTATGCCGGAAAGGTGGGCCGCCGAGGCGCCGAACAGCAGCCGCACGCCGCGAAGTCCTCCGGCCACGTAGCTCCCGTGCCCGCGCGTGCCGCTCTCGGTGATCGACGATGGTATCCTTGCCCCCACCCTGCTCATGTTCATTCCGAACGTCGAGCCGAAAGTCGAACAATACACGTTCTGATGCCAGTCAAAGCGCTCCCCCTTGTGTTCCCACTCGCCGGCGGCAAGGAAATTATGCCATCGGAAACGGGTGTCGAGCGCATAGCGGTCGTCGTTGGTCCGGAGAAAATCGCGGTTATAGAACAGGTGCACGCCCAGACGGTCACGCGAGCCTGCAACCACGCGGGCCGTGAGGTTGTAATCGTCGAAACCATAGCCGATGTCGGTCGAGTTCGACGTGAGCATGCTCCCGTACAATGCGTCGATGTAGCTCACACGCGCCGAGGCCGTGACGTCGGCACGGTCACCGAGCGGGGCCGACACCGTGGCGCTGCTTGCCAGCAACCCCACGTTGACCACACCCTTCACGCGTTCCGTAAGTCCTCGGCGCGGCGCGAAGTCTATGCGTCCGCCCAGACGCGGCGGCATGTCGGGAGTGTGCACCGACTTTTCAAGGTGCACCACAGGCATGTGCTCCGAGTTGAACACGGAGAATATCCCGCCGAAATGGTAAGGGAAAAACACCGGCGCACCGCCTATGCCGTAGTACGTGTGGGAATACTCGGTGCCGTCGACCGACACTCCGGAGGCGTAATCGCCTGCGGCGGAGATGCCCGGCAGCGTCGAGATCCACCGCATGGCGTCGGCCTCGCCGAAAGCACGCATGCGTTGGCCGGTCACTGACGCGTCTACGGTCATAGAAGCATCACCGGCGACACGGGCGGGACGGCGCGACTGCGCTTCCACTGTCACCTCGCGCAGACTCACGCCGCCCCCGGGATCTATGCTGTCGGCCATCTCGGCGGTCGTAGGGGCGCCATGCACCGTCAGGCCACACAACAGCGAGAGCCACGCTGTAGACGCGGCTCTCACGATTATGTGCAATTGTATCCTATGCCGTGGCATTGGCTTCATCAATACATGCCGAAGGCACGCATGTAAGTGTCGCGTATGCTCTCGAGAGTGCGGACCACGCTCTGCATCGAGCCGCTCTCCATGAAACTGCCGAGAGACATGTCTACACCGTCGGAAAGAGTGATGACAGGATCAGCCTGATACCATGTATAGGTATATTCCCATTCTTCGCCCCAACCGGATGTGTAGCTGTGAGGCATGCACTTCCAGGTGATAGTGCCCTGCTCGAAGTCGGTGTTGCCGAACTTGAGGGTGGTCTTGACATTGTTGTTGAGAGCCGTAGCCATGGCACGCACCTCATCCTCTACATCCTCGTTATAACCGCCGTTGGCCACAATCTGCTTGAGCGACGAGCAGGTGGAGTTGAGCTGTATGCGGTCGATGATGTCAACCTTTGCGGTAGCGCCCTTGAAGATATTGTCGACCTGGGCTGAAGCTGCCACATGGCCGGCATTTACAAGCTGATCAATCTTGTTGCGGTCGCAGAGGCCGGAGCCGTTGACCTCCCCTACAGAATAGAGCACACGGGTGCTTCCGACAGTGGCGCTGCACTTCTCCGTAACCTTGCTGTCAGTGCCCGAAACATCGCCGTTGGTCTGGATGTTAGCAACTGATACCGAGGTTTTTATGGCGAACGTGTGTCCACCCTCGTTGTAGTTGCTCTCTACCACGGCGCTGGCGGCAGCCTGTCCGTTGTGCGACATGACGAATGTCATCTTGGCCGGAACGTTCACAGTCCAATGGGTGGTGATGTCATACTCGGTATAATTGTAATCACCGGTATTAGGATCATAATCATAGTCATAATCATACTCATTGGTGGTGAACTTGCCGGTCCATGTATCGCCGCTCATGGTCAGAGACACTTCCACGCGATCCTGCTCCGAGCGGAATATTATGGCGTTCTCGCTCTCAAGAGTCTTTACCCACGCATATTCATCCTCCTCGGCATCATACACGGGAGTGTACACACCTCGGTAGGTATATGGATTGAAAGAGGCGTTGTTGGTCACCTGTTGCACGGCACGCGAGATACCGGCGTAATCGCCGCTCTCTACCGCGCGAGCTATGGCACGCACTCCATTGGAGACCATATAAGGATAATCCTCCTCGTCGTCAGAGTCGCCATTATATTTCTCAAACACTGATGCGATTGTCATCAGTGACTGCACGGCGGCCTTCTGATCCTGCGGATTGCAGACCTGCTCGAACTGCTTGGCCGTATTTTCGATATACTTGCCGGCTTCGGCCGGGGCGAGCGTACCTGTCACAGTCGGGTCGACCGCTCCCGGTTCGGTGGTGGGTGGTGTCACCGTTCCCTGTGTACCCTCTGTGCTGATCTGAATGTCGTCATCGTCACCGCCGCATGCGGTAAATCCTGCACCAATCAATCCTGACAATGCCAGAATTGCAAGTTTCCTGGATATTTCCATTGTGTAACGTGTAATGTGTGATTTATTTGATAATTGTGTGAAACTTTGCAAATATATATGTTTTTTAAGCAAACACTACACGAACCGACTTTCATTAACAATTTTACCCCCCCCATTTAACATTCATTAACCATCAATTCTGCCGGCTCTCGGCATACAGGCCTATGGTCGCGCCGGTGAATCCGCCCGTCCGCTCGCAGGCAAGATAGGACGCATCGACATCCTGCGCCACCGGAATCCAATCCACGTTTGCAGAGACAGGACGCACATAAAAATGGTAGCACACCCCGTCGGAAACCACGCGCATCTCCAACCCTTTCCCGGCAGTGGATGGTACGGGGATGGAAGCGAGCACCTTGACCTCACGAGGCGACAGAGTGCGCAGCTCGACACGGTCGCCGCAAAGCGCAAGATAGTACTGCCGTGACTCGTTTTTCAGCATCAGCATCCCCGCCGACTCACCCTCGGAGCGCGGGGTGAACCTTACACGCGCCGTCGCCTCGAACTTGTGGTGCTGTATGCGCCTGCCGACATATGCCGGCACGTCTTTGCCGGTAGACAACTCCCGGCTGCACTGCAGGCGCATGCACTTGCCGTCGAGCGTGCAATAGTCGGCTGTGGATCCGCGCAGACCTATCCACTCGGGGCGCAGCGTCGCGCTACGGAAATCGTCGCGCCAAGTGAAGTTGCCGGCACAGCATGCTGCAGTGTCGCGCACCACACCCTCGCGGCGCAGCCGCAGAGGCACAGTGTCCTGCGACTGCGTGAAATATGGAAACCCGTCGCGGCTCCACTTCACCGGCATAAGAAACGTCTCCCTCCCCAAGGCCTGGAAACCACCCGGACCGGGACGGCAACCGAGGAACACTCCCCACCATTCGCCCTCCGGGGTCGATACGAGGTCGGCATGGCCGGCACACGTGACGGGATTGGTGCGCTTATCCTTCAGGTGTCGCTGCGTGAGCGCGGGATTGCGTCCCCAGCGCCTGTACGGGCCGCGGATGCTGTCGGCACGGTAAACCACCGCCGAATGCTGGGTGCTCGTACCGCCTTCGGCGCACAGCAGTATGTAGCTCCCGTCCACCTTATATATATGTGGCCCTTCATCGCGGTCGAGCCGTTCATCCGGGCCTACGCCCTCCTCTACCAGCGGCCACGACTCCCCGGCGGTCTGCCCGGTGGCGGTGTCGAACCGTATGAACCGTATGCACCGGTAGTTGCTCCACTTCGGTTTGCCGGCAGTGTCCTCCTTATATACTATGTAGGCCTCTCCGTCGTCATCGAAAAAGAACGACGGGTCGATGCCGTCGATGCCGTGCAGCCATACCGGGTCGCTCCAGTCACCTTCAGGATCGGTGGCAGTGACATAGAAATGACCTTCCCGGCGGCCTACGTCGGTCGTCACCACGTAGTATTTCCCTTCAGCCGGGTTATAGGAAATCTGGGGCGCGTATATGCCTCCACGGTCAATGCTCTGCCCCCTGAGTCCGGGTAGCTGGCCGGGACGGTCGAGCACGTTGCGCACAAGCCGCCAGTTTACAAGGTCGCGGCTGTGGTAGAGCGGGATTCCGGGGAAATAGCCGAAGGTGGAGGCCACGAGGTAATAATCGCCTCCGTTGCGCACCACACTCGGGTCGGAGTACCATCCGGGGAGTATGGGGTTGTAGAACTCATCCTCCGCGTGCAGGGGATTGTCGTTGTAATAGTCGTCGTTGCCGGTGTAGGTAAAAGCGGTAAACTCCGCGCATGCAGGAGCTTTCTTCCCGGCTGTGAGCGATGCCGAAGCCACCGCCCCGACTATCGCCATCACATATATGGTCTGTGTTATCTTCATGATCAATCAGGTGTAAAATGTCAGATTTCAACTTCGATTCTCTTCAGGTCCTCGTCGCGGCTCGACGGCCCGACCATCACCTCATAGCGCCCGGAGACCACGCGCATGCGCTCCGACTCCTCGTCCCACGACTCGAACAGCTCCCGGGGCATAGGTATGCTCACCGTCCTGCGTTCACCGGGCTGCAGTTCCACTCGTTCATACCCGCGCAGGGTCTTGTTAGGCCCTTTGACGTCAGCCGGACGACGCAGATAAAGCTGCACAACCTCGGTTCCGGCCATCTTGCCGATATTGCGCACCTCCACGGTAACCATGCCGTCGGCATAGCGGGGCTTGCCATAACGGTAGGTAGTATAGCTCAGCCCGTGGCCGAAGGGGAAGAGCGGCTTCTCGCGCAGATAGCGGTAAGTGCGCCCCTCCATGCGGTATTCGTCGAACGCCGGGAGCTGGGCGTCGTCGCAATAAAATGTCACCGGCAGCTTGCCGCACGGGTTGAAGTCGCCGCATAGAACCTCGGCCACCGCAGTGCCACCCTCCTGCCCGGGATACCAGGCCTGGAGTATGGCGTCGCAGCTCTGCATCTCGGGCGACAGCGCCACCGCGCTTCCGCTACAATTGACAAGCACCACATCCTTGCCGGCGGCCTTCAGCGCACGCAGTATCTCGCGCTGCACCGCAGGAAGCTCTATCGACGTGCGGTCGCCGTCGTCAAATCCAGGCTCGCGCACCTTGGCCTGCTCGCGCTCAAAGGCCGGTGAGATACCTCCGACAAACACCACCACATCGGCACCGGCAGCCCGGGCCACCACTTCATCGACCGACAGCTCCCTCTGGCGGCATATGTCGAAGCCGAGCGTGGCAGCCCCGTTCACCTGCATGTAGTCCACGCCGATGTCGTAGCGCTTACCCTTCTCCACCACAAGCTTGCGGCTACGGTGGTTGAGCGGTTCGGCCTTCCACCGCTCGTGCACGGTATCGCCGTTGACTATGATGCGCAGACCGTCGTCGTTGTTGTATATCATATCAAGTTCCTCGTCCGCATCGGCCACAAACGAGCCGCGCAGGCGCAGTGTGAAATTCTCGAGATCGACACCCGGCGCAAACGCCGTGTTGCCTCCGTTATCGAGGTTGACCGGCGAGGTGTACATCAACGTGGCGGCTGCATCCCCCTCCATGGTCGTGTTGTTCCAATAGACGCCCTCCATGCCGGGAGTGCCGTCGGAGGCGGTGAAGCGGTCGAAGATGCTCACACGTTCGGTCGGCGACGTGATGCCGCATGCCTGCATGTAGGGCACGTCAGCGCCGAGCCTGTCGCGCATACCTTGCAGGATGGTCACGGTGCGCCCCGGCTGCCCGTAGTATATGCCCCACTGCATGGTCGAGTCGGCTGCATTCGGGCCCATAATCATCACGCGCTTACCAGGTTTGAGCGGCAAGATACCGTCATTCTTCAACAGCACCATCTGCTCGCGTGCGGCCTGTAGCGCAAGTGCACGATGCTCCGGGCAGTCGACCACGCTCATCGGTATGCGCGTCCATTCCACCAGCGAATCCGGGTCGAAGTCGCCAAGACGGAACCTCTCGGCAAGAAGCCTGCGCACACACACGTCGACCGCATCCTCGCTGACATACCCCTTCCTCACTGCGTCGGGCAGATGCTTGTAGACGCTGCCGCACTCCACGTCAGTGCCGCTGAGCACACCCAAGGCCGTAGCCCCGGCGGCATCCTCGGCCACACCGTGGCGCTTTGGCAGATAGAAGTCGTTTATGGCACCGCAGTCGCTCACCACCATGCCGTCGAACCCCCAATCGTCGCGGAGTATCTGCTGTAGGAGACGGTTACTCCCGCAGCATGCCTCACCCTCGAATCGCTGGTAGGCGCACATGACCTCGCGCACTCCTGCATCTTTCACGAGGGCCTTGAAAGCCGGGAGATAGGTCTCCCAAAGCTCGCGTGCGGGAAGCGCCTCGACGTTCATGCTGTGGCGCGTCTTTTCCGGGCCGCTGTGCACGGCAAAATGCTTGGCGCATGCCAGCAGTTTCATATATTTATGTGTAGTGTCGCCCTGTAGCCCGTGCACCACGCGGATGCCCATTCTGCCGTTCATATATGGATCCTCCCCGTAGCTCTCCTGACCACGTCCCCATCGGGGATCGCGGAACACGTTGACCGTCGGTGTCCAAAAGCTCAGGCAGCGGTATTTACCCACATGCCCGTTGCGCCGAGCGTCGGTGTTTTTGGCGCGGGCCTCGTCGCTCACGGCGCTGAACACACGCTCTATCATGTCATCGTCGAACGAGGCCGCCATGCCTATGCACGAAGGGAACACCGTGGCAAGGCCGTTGCGACCAACCCCGTGGAGCGCCTCGCTCCACCAGTCGAACGCCGGTATGCCCAGACGCTCTATCGCAGGAGAGCCGTTGCGCATGAGCTGTGACTTTTCTTCAAGAGTGAGCCGGCGGCACAGGTCGGAGGCACGCTCCTCGGGAGTGAGCGCCGGATCGAGATAATCGGCACGCTGTGCGTGGCAGGCGATCGCTCCGGCAGCCGCACAGACTGCAATAATCGCTATGATTCGTGGTAATTTCATAAGGTTACGGATATTATGTTTTTTCTTTTGCGAAGATAGGCGCTACCTCCGGCATTCCCGCGCACTTATTATCGTAAAACCCACCTCTATAGCCCTACAGTTTGCGATTTGACGAAAAAAGTGGATTTTTTGACTTTTCGGCCTGCGCGCACCCATATCCTGTTTCAAACCTCGATCTTTAACCTTAGTTTTGCGCCATCCGAAAATATCCGCATACTTTTCAATTATCCAATATCCAGTTAGGAGGAGCGCCCGTCACGGACACCTCCATAACCTTAAAATCCAACCATCATTCATGTTTAAAAACTTACACTCATCACTGACGCTCGCCGCCGTCATGACCCTCATGCCTATGACAGTCTCGGCAGCCGCGGGCGATCCCGTGTCGATTCCCACCCCTGCGGGTGAATTCATCGACTGGAACAACGGCGATTTCAACGGAACTTCCGGAAAGGTCGAGAACAACGGCGGCAACATCGGATCTACCGGTGCAGGCACCACAGTCACCTTCAACCTCGTCAGCAGCGCCGAAGGCGCCTACCAGATGACCATCGCTACGGGCCACAAGGGCACAGCCTACATGGACGTGACCATCTCCGACGCCGCAGGCAACCGGGTGTTCGCCGACGTGCACAAGATCGAGAACACCGGCAGCTGGACACCATCCACCACATCCAACTTCGACATCCCGGCAATACCGGCGGGTTCCTACACACTGACACTCGCAGCCAGGGACCTTGAAGGGAGCAACTATGCAGGCAACTGGGGCAAGCTCGCACTCTACGATGCATCGTCCGACAACACCGAGCATATCCCGGGCACAGTCTCTATCGCCCGCTCCACACTCATAGGCGGCGCACGCAACGAGGGGCAGAACATCGGATACGTGAAGGACGGATGCGGCACTTCCAACGAGATAACCGTCGATGAAGCAGGCGTCTACGCCATGACCATACCCCTGTCAAAGTATGGCGACGGCACAATCACCGCCACCGTCACCGACAAGGCAACGAAAACCGTATAGGCAGAGACCGTATGGACCATCCCCGCCGAATCGGCCAACTACACGCCCCAGACCATCAACCTCGAAGGTGAGCTTACCAAAGGCAAAAAGACCTTCAAGGTGGTGTTCAACGCTCCCCACGGCGGATTCATCGCCAACTACCAGGACATGACGCTGGCAAAGATAGCCGACCGATGCGCCACATTCCGTGGCATCGCCATCGAGGGCCAGGACGTCACCAAGGGTGAGGGCTTCGACTGGAACTGCAACCTCCCACTTGACTTCGCCGCCACCACCACGCTCAAGGTCAGCGCCAACGCCAATGCCGTCATCAAGTCGACCGCCGTCGACGGAGAGGGCAACGCCGTGACAGTGACCGACAACGGCGACGGCACATACACCCTCCCCACACCCGAGGGGAGCACACAGACCATCGTCACCTTCAACGTATCGGCACAGGAAGGCGTGCTCGTGTTCCGTGACACATACACACTGCGCCTCTACCGCATAGGCGATATCCTCATCAACAGCCTCACCATCGACGACGTAGAAGCTCCGGCAGCACTCGTAGAGGCGCTGAATGTCAAGGGGGACAACGCCACAGCCACACTCGCCGACTGGATCTTCACCGCGTCGCCGGTGATCGTGGCCACATTCGCCGACAACAGCAAGACAACCGCCGCCGGCACCATCGACGGAGCCACCGGAACATTCACATTCAAGGGGGAGGCCGGATCAAAGAGCAAGACATACACCCTCAATATCTCCGGATTCCACATCTACGAGGCAGCCCCCGAGGATGAGATGGTAAAACTGGTCTACGACGGCGCGCTCAACCAGCCCGACGGATCATGGAGCAACGGACTCTACTCGCTCAACCCCGCCAACGACGGATGGGGCGGCACACAGTTCAAGTTCAAGAACAACACCGAAATCACCCTGACCGTTCCCTCCAACGTAATCGTCAAGCAGATCAAGTTCACCAATCTTAAAGACAACTACAATCCCGGGACAATCGGCTACGTCACCTCTGAAGATGCCACCGTATACCTCCCCACCGCATCCTACTTCAAGAACGGCGACGGTGCCGAGAAAAACATCTTCGTCAACTTCGAGGGGCACAAGGCCGGCACTCCCGTGAAGTTCCTCTTCACACCCGGCAGCCAGCCCGTGGCATGGTTCGAGATTCTGACCTGCAAGGAAGCCCTCACCACGCCTCCGGCAGTCACCGCCACTTCGGCGACACCCACAGCGGACGTCAACCACACCGTAGCGACATTCACTTTCGACCGCGAGATGAAGAGCGCCACCGCCAACATAGGCGGGCAAACCGTCGAAGGCGAAGTGGCCGGAGCCGTAGTGCGCTTCAAGGTATGGGATCTCCCCTACAACACCACCTCACCGCTCACGATAGCCGCAGGAAAAGCCGAGGACACTTTCGGCAACGTCAATGACAATCCCCTCACCCTCGACATCGAGGTGGGAGCACCCAAGGCAGTCGAGGCGATCGAGCCTATCGTGGTAGGCAACGTCACGGAGTGGAAGGCCGCCCTCGCGCAGGTCAACGCCTCCAACACCTCAGCCGACGCCAAGCGTGCCGTGATCTTCGTGCGCAACGGCGATTACGATTTCGGTTCCGAGGAGCAGACTTTCACATGCCACAACGTGTCGGTGATCGGCGAGAGCCGCGACGGAGTCATCCTCCACGGCAACCGCACCGGCATCTCCAACCCCGTCATCTCCACCCGCAAGGCCAGCGGCACCTATTTCCAGGACCTCATAATCCGCAACGACCTTGACTTCGGCTCAGACAAACGTCAGGGAGTGGGAGCCGCATTCTACGGAGGCACCAAGGACATCCTCGCCAACGTAGCGCTCCAGTCAATACAGGATACCTACGTCACCGGCAACCAGAGCTATCTCGACCGCTGCGACATCCACGGTTCGGTCGATTACATCTGCGGCGGAGGCAACCACTACTTCGACCGGTGCAATATCATCCATGAAATCGCCGGCGGCTATATCACCGCTCCATCCACATCCGCAGCCGACAAGTACGGCTACGTGTTCGAGAGCAACACCATCACCGGTGTCGGCCCATACGACCTTGGACGCCCATGGCAGAACGAGCCTCGCGCATTCTTCCTCAATACCATCATGGAGATCCTTCCCAACGACGGCGCATGGGGCAAGATGAGCACGCTCCCCACCCACTTCTTCGAGTACAATTCCGTGGACAAGGATGGCAACACCATAGACCTTAGCGTGCGCACCAACTCGCCCACCTCGACCAACACCTACACCCCCGTCCTCACAGCTGAGCAGGCCGCACACCTCACCGTGCGCAACGTACTCTGCGGCACCGACTCCTGGGATCCCGCATCGGCCACCGTACAGTGTGACGCACCGGCCGACCCGACATTCGCCGACCATGTACTGACATGGACTCCCGTAGAAGGGGCATCGTACTATGCCGTATTCAAGAACGGCGAATATCTTGCCAACACCACTAAAGCAGAGCTGGCGCTCACACAGGGACGCGATTCTGCCGCCGACACCTACACCATACGCACCGCCAACGCCTTCGGAGGCCTGGGCACTCCTTCGAAATCCGTTACCGATAACACTACAGGCATCGACGGCATTGTAGGCGACAGCGAACAGGCATCGGTAGTCTACTACAACCTCCAGGGCGTGGAAACGGATCCCGACTCACGCGGCATACTTATCCGCGTAGAAATCCTCCCCGACGGCACACGCCGCTCCTCGAAGGTAGTACGATAAAATAATCCAACAACCCCCATAGGTAAAATCCAAGCTTTGGCGGTGTGTCGAAAAATTCGGCACACCGCCGTTTTTGTCGGACAAGTCAGACGAGTCAGACCCGTCCGACCTGTCTGACCAACCCGACTTACTCCGACTGACCCGACCAGCTCCGCCGCTCCGCCAGCCATTCATGGTGGAAATCCACCGATTCCTCCATATTTCGGCAAATTTTCACCCTCTCCACCATAGCACGTTGATTAATTTTGCATCGACCAATCTACGATGTCATGAAAACCCGAACCCTCTTCACATCGCTACTGCTCGCCATCGTCTCCATCGCCGCTACGGCTCAGGAGCGCATTGAGCGCACGCCCGCATTCCCCGGAGCCGAGGGATGGGGACGCTACGTCACTGGCGGCAGGGGAGGACGGGTGCTCCATGTCACCAACCTCAATGACTCGGGCTACGGCTCCCTGCGATGGGCATGCGAACAGACAGGCCCGCGCATAGTGGTTTTCGACGTGTCGGGCACCATATATCTCAACAGCGACCTCAAGATCGCCTCCGGCAACCTTACCCTCGCCGGCCAGACAGCCCCCGGCGACGGAATCTGCGTGGCCGACTATCCGGTGACCATCGCATGCCCCAACGTCATCGTGCGCTACATGCGCTTCCGCCCCGGCAACCGCATGGCAGAGGCCGAGGGCGACGGTTTCGAGCCTGACGGGCTCGGCGCGGTCGACGGTAAACTGATAATCATAGACCATTGCTCCATATCGTGGAGCGTCGATGAGTGCTGCTCTGTTTACGGCAACCGTTTCACCACCGTACAATGGTGCGTCATATCTCAGAGCCTGCGCTACGGCGGCCACTCCAAAAAGACCCACGGCTACGGCGCCATGATGGGCGGCGAGGGCGCTTCATACCACCACAACCTGCTCGTGCACCACGACTCGCGATGCCCGCGCCTGGGCGAGCGCCCGGCGACAGGCCCGCGCGACACCACCGACTTCCGGTGCAACGTGATGTACAACTGGAGCGGGCAGGGATGCTACGGCGCGGAGAACATGAACGCCAACATCGTAAACAACTACTACAAGCCCGGCCCGGGCACCATAGCCTCGCGTGCCGTTGGCTACCAGAGACGCATATGCGGCGTAGGTGTCAACGAGCAGGAGGGTAACCCGATGTACCACGTATGGGCGCGCCTGTTCGTCGAAGGGAACGTCAACCCGCGCCACCCGGCGGTCGACGCTGACAACTGGGGTCTCGGAATATGGCAGCAGATTTCCGAAACGTACCGCAACAATCCGGCCGAATACAACCTCGACGAGAGCCGCATGCGCCTTACCGAGCCGATGAAATACTACCACGTCACCACCCACTCCGCAGCCGACTCCTATCTCCGCGTGCTCGACTACGCCGGAGCGTCGCTCAGCCGCGACTCCCACGACGCCCTAATGGTGGCTGACGTGCGCGAGGGCACAGCCACATTCACCGGGAAAGGCTCGGGCAACGCAAAGGGCATAATCGACTCGCCATACGACAACCGCCCCGCCGACGCACCCGACAACTGGAGCCCGTGGCCCGTGCTGAAATCAACTGCCGCCCCGCTCGACACCGACCGCGACGGAATGCCCGACGACTGGGAACTGGCCCACGGACTCGACCCCGCCGACCCGACCGACGCGCTACTCACCGACGCCGAGGGCTACACGATGGTGGAGGTCTACATCAACTCGCTCGTCGACCATATCACCCGGGCGCAGAACGCCGGCGGCCACGCCGACGGAGCGCTGGAATACCTGCCCGACATACTCCCCTCCTATACAATAGCCACATCGACGCGCCTCCCCTCCACATGGCAGTTCGGCCATGGCATCACACTCTCAAACGCCACGGGAAAGAGCTACGGCACGAAGGGCGACTACATACGACTGCCGCGCAAAACACGCCACACCGTCACACTCCCCGACCGCGCCATGGTCGACCGCGTGCGTTTCGAAGGATTCACCCACTACGGCTCCGACACATACACCGACGCATCGCTTGTGGAGCTGAACGGCACGACATATCCCGTCGGCACGTATGCAATCTCCAAGAACTCCGACACGTCAACCATCCCCGCGTCGTTCGAAGTCACCCTCGACAATCCGGCATCAGGCGAACTGACCATGACATGGGAGGGCAACAATCCATGCGTGCGCATAACCCTCTACACCTCCAACCCCTCCACCTCAGGAATCGATGAAATCACGGCCATCCCCGCCGACGGCCACACCGAAGGATTCTCCGCCGACACGGCATGGTACACCATACAGGGACACCGCCTCCCCGCCGAGCCTGCGGCGCCGGGGCTGTACATCCACCAAGGCAAGAAAATAATAATACGATAAGGTCATGAAATACTTCCTCATCCTACTCCTCGCACTGCCACTGATGGCAGCCGCAGCCGACACGCCGGAAAAGACTCCGGCATTCCCCGGCGCGGAAGGCTTCGGACGCTACACCACAGGCGGCCGTGGCGGCAACGTCTACCATGTCACCCGCCTCGACGACTCCGAAGTGAAAGGCACACTCCGTTGGGCGCTGAAGCAGGCCGGCCCGCGCACAATCGTGTTCGACGTGTCGGGGACAATCCACCTCAACTCGGCACTCACCATATCATCCAACACCACCCTGGCCGGACAGACCGCCCCCGGCGACGGAATCTGTCTCGCCGACTACCCCGTGAGTGTGGCCGGCAACTGCATCGTCCGCTACATGCGTTTCCGCCTCGGCAACAAGAACGTCACCGCCAACGGTGCCGACGGATGGGACGGCCTATCGGTGATGGACACCCAAGACGTGATCATCGACCACTGCTCCGTGTCGTGGAGCATCGACGAATGCTGCTCCATCCTTGGCAACTCCAACACCACCCTCCAGTGGAGCATAATAGACCAGAGCCTCGTCAACTCCGGCCACTCCAAGGGTGCGCACGGCTACGGAGGCAACTGGGGCGGCTCGGGAGCATCATTCCACCACAACCTGATCGCGCACCACACGTCGCGCACACCGCGCCTCGGCCCGCGCCCCACCACACAGCTTGACGAGCGCATGGACATGCGCAACAACGTCATCTACAACTTCGGCGGCAACGGATGCTACGGAGGCGAGGGGATGAACGTAAACATCGTCAACAACTACTACAAGCCCGGCCCCGGCTCACCTACAGGCACCAAGGGACGCCGCATAGCAGGCGTGGGAGTACGCACCAACAGCTACTGCACCACCTATCCCGCCTACACGCCGGCCCTCCACCTCTGGGGCACATACTTCGTCGAGGGGAACGTCAATACAAAATACTCCGACGTGACCGCCGACAACTGGAAAAACGGATTCCTCAACCAGATCGACAAGTCCGCATCGGCCACCGACGGCACATATCCGGGCGACGACGCCCTGAAGCGCACCGAACCTGTCGATTTCATAACTACTACCACCCACTCCGCAGCGGATGCCTACGCACGCGTGCTCGACTACGCCGGCGCATCGCTCAGCCGCGACGAGCATGACGACATGATTGTCACCGACGCACGCGAAGGGAAGGCCACACATACCGGATCGGGGCTCGGCAAAGGATTCATCAACAGCCAGGAGGACAACCGGCCTGCCGGCGCTGACGGAGGATGGTCGGCATGGCCCGCGCTCGAATCGGCAACAGCCCCGGTCGATACCGACGGTGACGGCATACCCGACGCCTGGGAGACAGAACATGGACTGAACCCCAACAACCCGGCCGACGCGCTCACCCTCACAGAAGAGCGCTACACAATGCTCGAAGTATATCTCAACTCGCTCGTGGAGCACATCACCGAAGCACAGAACGAGGGTGGAACACCCGAAGGAGCACTGATATACTCCGATCCCGTGGCCGAGAGCTACACCATATGCAAGGCCACACGCGAAGGCTCGACCTGGAACTTCGGCAACGGCATGTCCCTCTCCAATACCGACGGCAAAACCTACGGCACAAAGGGCGATTTCATACGCATGAACGAAAACGTGACCCATACAATCACACTCCCTCCCTATGCCGCCGTCAGCCGCGTAAAGTTCGAGGGGTGCACCTACTATACATCCGACAAATATGGCGACACATCGCTCTCGACCGTCAACGGCACTGATGTCGCTGCCGACACCTACGTGATCCGCAAAAACTCGTCGACCGACAATCCCGACTCGTTCGAGGTAACACTCACCGCTCCCGCCAAAGAATCGATGACATTCAGCTTCACAGGCAACAACCGCCCCTGCGTGAGCATCACCCTCTACACCTCCAACCCCTCCTCCGGAATCGACAGTATCCTCTCCGACAAAAAGTCTACCTCCGACCGCGCATGGTACACCCTCCAGGGCCATCGCCTCGAAAAGCGCCCCACCCGTCCCGGGCTCTATATCCACCAAGGCCGCAAAATCCTCATACGATAAAATTACAGCGGGTCCGGCATCCAACATAGGAATGTACCCCCCGGTACATCCGCCGCCACTCCGTCTCTCCCCCACACTGACACAGGTACAAAAGATTGTTTTCAGTTAAATATTCAATTGGGTTAAGTTATCATTCATAGGCTGCAACTTTTCAATCCATATAATTCTATATTCACAGACATTTCAAATATCCATAGACAAGAAAACGCAACCTATCAGTCTCCACTCCGCGCGATGCAGGGTGGAGTTTTTTTATCCCTCAAAGGCCCTAAGACAATTTCATTTTATGTTATATAGCACGAAACCACATTATCACCCCTCTTGCGATAAAAATTCACCCCATTACCGCAGTCTCTCCATCTAACTTAGCGGTCGGAATCAGATTCCAACCACGACGGCAGAAAGCCCATCGAGCGGCATCTGTCGCCAATCCAACCACAGCAATCCAAATAAAAAACAACCACAACCAATTATCATGAAGAAAACTTTACTTCTTTCAGCAGCCCTCCTGACCGTGGGTCTGGCATCAGCCCAGACCGTGCAGGACATCGACACAAAGCCCCTCAAGATGAAGGACGGCTACACCAAAATCAACATGGTATATCCACGCAGTACCGACGAAGGCCTAAAGGAAGCCATGATCGACCAGAACCGTTATGCATGGGAACAGCAGCAGGAGATCGTGCCCCAGACAGCCAACTTCTACGAAGGTGACTACCTTGACTTCAAGATCAACAATACTCGCGAATCGCAGTACATACTCCATTTCCAATATGCAGTAAAGACTGACGGTGCAAACCTCGTTTTCGAGCTTTACAACGGTGATGACCTCGAATTCTCGCTCGCCCCCATATACCTCTCCAATGAGAAGAGCAACTGGAATGCACTCTTAGACGCTATGGCGTTCTTCGACGAGGATCTTGCTCCCGGCGAATACACTCTCCGCATGACTTTCCACCACGACAACGGCCACGAGACAGCCAACGTTGCCAACCTCTGGTTCGAAGCAAAGGAGCAGATCACCTACTACTCGCTCTACACCAGCGTATATCCTGAAGGCGCAGGCTCCGTAAAAGCTTCTCCCGCCGCCAACAACTATCTCGAAGGCACAACTATCACACTTACCGCCACCCCGGCATCCGGCTCCGACGAGATAACATATAAATTTGTCGACTTCACCAACGAGGACACCGAGGAGATATTTGCCACGAACCCCTACTCCTTCGAGATCATCGACAACGTATCCATGATCGCCAACTTCGAGGCAATCAGCTCTGTAAACAACATCCCCGGCACCGTCAACCTCGCCACAAAGAAAATCGGCGGTGTGAAGGAAGAGGAAAAGGCTGTGTCGCTCGACGGAGCATCGTATCTTGAAGGCGCAATTGTGCCATACCTCTGCAACTACACGGCAAACAAGACCGAGCAGTTCATCCTCAACGCCACCAAGGCCGGTGAATACACCCTCGTGTGCCCGACAGCCACAAAGCAGGAGAAGGCCAACATAGAATTCAATATCTACGACAAGGGTGCATATGATGCCGACCCGACCGTAGCTCCCGAAGCCAACTTCAATATCGCAGCCGAAAAGACCGGCAACTGGCAGAAGTTCGTCACCAACAAGGTCGACGGCATCAAGCTCACCGAAGGCAAGAAGCTCATGACCATGAAGTTCACCGAACCTGTAGCCAACAAGTACACCGCCAACGTGCTCTACATGAGCTTCGGCATCGGCGATGACTTCGGCGACACCAGCGCAATCGACGCAATCGAGGCAGAGGCCAACGACGCTCCCGTCAAGGCCTACAATCTCCAGGGCATCCCCGTCGATCCCGAGGTAGCCAAAGGCCTCATCATCATCAACGGCAAGAAAGTACTCAAATAATCATTTCATAAAAACGGCTGCGTGAGCAGCCCTGCAATTCGTAATCCCAGAGCGGTGTGTCGAAATTCGGCATACCGCCTTTTTTGTGTCCGGACGGGAGGGTGTTGTCAGTCATCGCGAAGCGCTCTGCTTTGCAGAGAATGGCCTCAGATGGTAGGAGCTGAGACTGAGGCTGATGGGAGCGTAGTTCCCTACGTGACCGAAGCCGAATGTCGATAGCGACTACCCAGATGAGCCATTATGACACACCCTCCTTTTTTATGGATCCCCACAAATTTAAACGCACAGAGCACACGGAGATTAATAGTTGCTTTTCAATAATTAGGTTTTCTAATTTTTCCTCTGTGCTCTCCGTGTGCTCTTTGCGGGATTTCCGCCACACATGGGAAATTTGTGCAAACAGCTGTTTTTTCGTAACTTTACAGCCCCAAAACGATAATCCAATCATTTTCATTTTATGAAAAAACTTGTTACTATGTTCGCGGCATTGTATGTCGCCGGAATCTCTATTCCGTCGGTCGCAGCCGATACTTCACCGACAGTGCCTCAGATGAAAGGCCTGGTTGTCTCTTCCATCGATGAAACACCTACGGGACTATACACACTCCCGACCGTTGAGTCCGGAGCCTGGAAGATGGATATAGCCATCGATCCCGGATATGCCACATTCTACAGCGGAGTGTTCCACGGCGATGTCTATTATACGACACGCTGCAACGCCCAGTACGGCTCCCCCATAATATATGTCGACGCTTTCTCCACAATCGACGGCTCAAGGCTCTGGTCCAACTATCCCAAGCTAACCGCCCTTTCATACGACCTTACCGTCAACCCCTACGACGACAAGATCTACGGATTCTTCTCCAACGAGAAAAACACCGGCATGGTGTTCGGCACCATTACCTACGAAAAGTCGGGAGAGACGGTGACACCTATCAAAGAAATGGAAGGCAACTGGATAGCCATTGCCGCCGCTCCATCCGGACAGCTCTATGCGATATCGTCGGACGTGGAGGTGGAAGGAACCATGGTGAAGGTCAACTCATCGTCGCTACATAAGATCGACCGCGTCACCGGCGAGACCTCGCTTATCGGCGAAACCGGACAGCTACCACTGGTGACGGGATCGGCCACCATCGATGCCCGCACAGGACGCATGTTCTGGACAGTGGGACCCGACGGCGTCAACACATACCTCTGCGAAGTGGACCTTGCCACCGGTAAGGCCACGCGCCTGATGAATTTCACCTCGGGAAGGCAGGTGGTGGGATTATACGTTCCCGCACCTCCAGCCGAGGATGATGCACCGGCGGAAGTAACCGATGCCAAAGTATTGTTCGAAGGAGGTTCGCTCAGCGGCTCAATCGACTTCACTGCACCCACCACGCTTTACGACGGCACCTCCGCATCCGGACAGCTCACCTACACCATCCTTTGCAACGGCAAGGAAGCAGCCTCGGGCAGCACATCATTCGGAGCGTCAGTGTCGGCGGAAGTATCAGTAGCCGAACGCGGCAACTACAACTTCGTCATATTCGTTTCCAACGACAAAGGCGCATCTCCCAAGGCGAACATCGACAGGTTCATAGGATTCGGCATCCCGGCATCACCGGCTTCCCCCACCGCAACCAAGAGCGACGATATAATCAACGTGTCGTGGACTCCGGTGACACAATCGACCGACGGAGGCTATATCGACGCTGAAGCCGTCACCTACACAGTGAAGCGCATACCCGACGAAAAGGTGATAGCACGTGACATCACCGCCACATCCGCCACCGATACCCCCGATGCCTCCAACGGCATGAATGCCTACAGCTATGTCGTCACTGCAACCAACCATGGCCTCGTCTCTGAAAACGCCGAATCCAACAAGGTAGTGTGCGGCACCCCGACAATCCCATGGTCGGAAAACTTCTCATCGGCTGAATCCATCGGATTCTTCACCATAATCGACGCCAACGGCGACGGCAAGACCTGGGAATATTACTCCGGAACCGCCCGAGTGAAATACGGCAGCCTGGCCATGGACGACTGGCTGATATCCCCGCCGCTCCCGCTCGAAGCCGGCAAAGTGTACCGCGCCACATTCAAGGCACGCAGCTCCAACGCCCGCTACCCCGAAAAAATCGAGGCCCGCTGGGGCAACGGAGCGACAGTTGCCGACATGACAGGCAAACTTGTCGACCCCGTGACCCTCTCAGGCGAATATGAGACATTCGGCGACTTCATCGCACCAACAGAATCAGGCATCTACCACGTAGGACTACATGGCATATCCGATGCAAACATGTTTAATCTCGAAGTCTGCGAGATTACCGTCGAGAGTGGAATCAATGCCGGTGCTCCCGCCCGTCCGGAAGAGATGACCGCCACAGCCGATCCCGACGGCGAATACATCGCCACGCTGTCAGTCAAGGCCCCATCCGCCGACATGGCCGGCAATTCCATCGACCGCCTCGACAAGATCGAGATCAGCCGTGGAGACATTCTTGTCAAGACATTCGACAATCCCGTTCCGGGAGCAGTGCTGACATTCGACGACACCCTTGAGACAGGCGGCGACCACACCTACCGCGCCGTAGCATTCAAGGATGGCAATGCCGGCGCAGAATCCACGCTGACCGTGTTTGTCGGCACACCTCTGGCCGCCGCCCCTGCCGGCGTCACAATCTCGGAAGTATCCGACGGAGAGGTAAAGGTGGCATGGGACGAGACAGCCCTTTCTGCCGACGGCAAGCCGATCAATCCGGCGAAGGTGCGCTATAACATCTACGACATCGACTCCTACGGACCGGCGGTAGCTGAAAACGTGTCCGGCACATCGCATACGTTCCGTGGTGTCGAGGCAGGCGTCCAGAAGTTCGTGCAATACTCCGTGGCCGCCCTGACCGACCGTGGGGAGAGCGAAAAGACCCAGACCTTGCGCATACCCGTCGGCACTCCCTACACCGGTTTCCACGAATCATATGCCGGAGGAAAGGCATCCACGATATATTCAGCCGAACGAATCAACTATGGCAACTGGACACCGCAGTCCGACAACAGCGACGTCACATCGCAAGACGGCGACGGAGGATTCATGGCGATGAACGGCTATTTCGCCGGCTACTGCGGAGCGTTGTCAACAGGCAAGATAAGCCTCGCCGGCATGAGTGCACCGTGCCTGCGCTTCTACAGCTATACCCCCGACAACGAAGGCCTCGACCTTAACACCCTCGCCATATCGGTCAGCGCCGACGGCGGCGAGTGGACGGAGGTATTCAGCAAGACCGTGACCGAAATGGGAGCCACACAAGGCTGGCATGAAGTGATTGTCACGCTGAACCAATACGCAGGCAAGACAGTAGCCCTGCGCTTCACGGCCACTACCCACGACCGCCCCTACACCTCGACCTACATCGACAACATAAATGTGGAGGAGATGGCCGCCGTAGACCTTGAGGTAAAATCCATATCGGCCCCTGCCTACGTGAGAGGCGCTGAGGAATTCAACATCGACGTGACGGTTGCCAACAACGGCGCCTCCGTGGCATCGGAATATGAAATCGAGCTTTATACCGGCGAAAGCCTCTATGACGTGTACTACGACGCCCCCGCGATCGAGCCGTCAGCATCCACGACCGTATCGTTCAAGGCCGTCCTGAGCGCTGTCACCGACGCTCCCGTAGAGTTCAAGGCCGTAGTGCGCCACGCCGACGACAATATCAATGAGAATGACGAGGCCACGGCCACCGTTCGCCGGATGCCCTCATCGCTCGCCGCTCCTGAATCGCTGACAGCCACACGTGCCGACGGCGGCATAGCCCTCGCCTGGACGGCTCCCGTGATTCCTACAGAACCTGCAAAAGCGCTCACCGACGACTTCGAGAGCAACGAGTCATGGAGCCACTACCCCTACGGATGGGCCATGAGAGATATCGACGGCGCTCCGGTGTGCGGATTCGGCGAGGTCGAGATTCCCGGCATCACCCCCGGAAAGACGCTTGCATCCTTCTTCACATTCAGCGCTACCGGAATTTTTGAGGGCAACAAGCCGCTCGCACCCTACTCCGGCAAGCAGTATCTGGCAGCATTCGCACGCTACGACAACGGCACCACCGACGACTGGGCCATATCGCCTGAACTCAGCGGACAGGCACAGACCGTGTCGTTCTACGCACGCAGCTACAGCTCGTCATATCCAGAGCGCATACAGGTGCTCTACTCTACCGGATCGCTCGAACCCTCCGATTTCAAGGCTACCGAGCTGAACGTGGAGACTGTGCCCGCCACATGGACACGCTACGAGTCCGCCCTCCCCGAAGGCGCGCGATACTTCGCGATACGCTCCTATGCCACCAACTCGTTCATGCTCATGATTGACGATGTGACCTACACTCCGATGTCGTCATACGGATTGACCGTCACAGGCTACAACGTCTACCGCGACGGCAGGCTCGTTAACGACACCCCCCTCACCGCACCGGCATTCACCGATCCTGTCGACACCCCCGATGGCCACAGCTGGATGGTGACCGCCATCTACGGCGACCGTGAGTCAAACGGCTCTAACAAGGCCACCGTGGGTACTTCATCAATCGGCTCGCCCGTAGCCGACAACATCAAGGTATGGTCGGAAAACGGACGCATCATCGTCTCCGGCTGTGCGTCATGCCAAGTGGCAGCATTCGCTTCCGACGGTCGCATGATCCACGACGCCATGGCCCGTGAGGATATGGTCGAGATTCCCGCAGCACCCGGCGTCTACATCGTCAGGGCCTCAGGTTCAGTCCACAAGATCCTCGTAAAATAAAATGGCCTGACAGCCATTAAATCCCGGGGACAATCCCCTGAAACATCAAGGCGGTGTGCCGAAAAACCGGCACACCGCTTTTTTTCACACACCGCCTTTTTGTGAAAAGACAGCCTATTCAGCCTGTATTTGTCAGACGAGTCTGACCCGTCAGACCAGTCCGACTGGTCAGACCGACCTTTTTTACATTTTATTCATACAAAATTTGCATATTGCAATATTCCATTATATCTTTGCATCGAAAACAACAAATAAACCATTTATCACAACTGTTACTATGACAAGAAACACCATTATCGCCCTATCGGTAGCGGCGGCGGAAGCCGCCACACCGCTCGACGCCAAGGAGGCGGCCACACACTTCACCATACGCGAGCTGACACGCTCAGCAACCGCCACGCGGCTCGGAATCGACAACACACCTTCGCCCGAGGCTGTCGACGCCCTTACCGGCTTATAAACGACGTACTCGAACCGGCACGAACACAGTTAGGAATTCCCATCTACGTCAACAGCGGCTACCGCTGCCCCGCTTTGAACGCTGTCGTAGGCGGCGCAAAACGCTCATACCATCTTCTGGGACGGGCTGCCGACCTCACCACCGGCTCCCGCGCCGACAACCGCAGGCTCTACGATATACTGCGCACACTCCCCCACCACGAACTCATTTGGGAACGCGGCGGCCTCTGGATACATGTAGCATGGTGATGATGCCACCCTTACTCCTTCTCGGAAGAAGAGTCGGCGCTCTTTGTGAGCCTTATCAGCTCAAGGCGCGTAGCCGTGCGGCGCAATATGGTCAGCGTCCACCCCTCAAGCTCTATCGTCGACCCTTGAGCGGGAATCTCGCCCAGATTGTGCAGGATGAATCCGGCAAGGGTCTGGTATTCGTCGCTCTCCTCAAGATCTATGCCGAAAGCATCATGCAGATAGCTGATCTCGCACCTGCCGGAGAATTCATACACCCCCGGCTCGACCTCACGGGCGGTAAGGCGCGCGTTGTCATGCTCATCCTGGATGTCACCGAAAATCTCCTCCACGAGGTCCTCAAGCGATACCAGACCCGCCGTGCCGCCGAACTCGTCGATCACAACCGCCATGGAGCGCTTCTCGCTCAGCAGTCGGCGCATCATCTTGTTGGCAAGCAGTGTCTCCGGAGCGAACAGCACCGGCTTGACAGCCTCCTTCCAGTCGCTGTCGGGAACGAAAAGCTCACTGACATGGATGTATCCGAGCACATTGTCGATATCCTCGCGGTAGACAAGTATCTTGCTGCGCCCCGACGAGGTGAACAGCGCCGACAGCTCATCGCGGTCGGTAGTGTCGATATTCACTGCAACAATCTCGTTGCGCGGTGTCATGCAGTCGCGCAGATGCGTCGACGAGAAGTCGATGGCATTGTGGAAGATCTTCACCTCGTTCTCTACCTTGACCTCCGAAGCCTGCTCGTCGATAGTTGTCTGTATATATTGGTTGAGGTCGCCCACGGTAAGCACTCCGAGCGTATGGTTGACATTGCGTATCCCCGCTATCCACATCAGAGCCTTGGAGAGCCATGTGGTAAATGCCGATATGGGGTAAAGCACTATCCAGAAGAAGAATATCGGGAGCGAAAACACCCTCAGCGACGAATTTGGGTTGATGCGGAATATGGTCTTGGGGAAGAATTCACCCGTAAGGAGGATGATGGCCGTGGAGATAAGCGTCTGCACGATAAGGATTCCGGCCTCGTTGGGACACCACTGCGCTATCCATGGCTCAAGAAGCGTGGCGGCGCCCATGCCGTAGATGACAAGCACGATGTTGTTGCCGACAAGGATAGTCGAGATGAACAGTTCCTGATGGGTGTAATAGAGGTTGATGATCTTGCCGATAAGTCCGCCGCGCTTCACATCGATCTCGACCTTGACGCGGTTGGAAGATATGTAGGCTATCTCGACCCCCGAGAAGAGAGCCGAGAGAATGAGAGAAGCAATCGTGATTATGAGCCATATGCTCCAATTGGGATCCATATCGTCAGAGAGCGTTTTTGTTCGGTTATTTCATCGGTTTTGGCGGCAGATCGGGCTTCTTAGGCCGGGGTAAAGTCTTGACGGGGGGCAACGCCGGGGCTGCGGCACTATCGGCAGCACTGTCTGTCCGCTCATCCGGTTCACGGCCAGGATTGAAGTCGCTGGCAGGGAATATGCCGGTCGGATTGGTGATGCGGTAGCGCGTCATCTTGTCGTTCGACTCGAAGCCATAACCCTCGATTGTGCGGTCGGCACGCTCGATGTGTATGAACGAATCGGAGTAGACCTTATTGAGACGCTGGTCCCAGAACACCTGCTGCGAGAGGAATTTCTCGCCTATCGTATTTAGGATGTTGACATTACCGTCGAGACGCCACAGTCCGCGCTGGCTGAAATAGACCGCAGAGTCACACTGCACGGTGGCATCTATGGCAAAATCTTTGTCGAACTTCTCAAGGTACAGTCCGTCGGGGAAGCGCCACATCGGCACCTGCGCCTCATCGTAGACGAGCCAGTTATCGGTGGTGATGCGGTAGCGTATCTGCCCGCTGTCGGAGATGAGCGACGTGACGGCGTGGGTGGTCATCGTAGGCACGCTGTCGCCCTTCACGTCAAGGCTCACCGTCGCCGTCTTTTCCTCCTTGCACGCGCCCATAGCGCCGGCAAGGATCATCAGGCAGGCTGCGGCAGGAAGCACGCGCATCGTCCGGAGGGTCATCGGATCTTGTTTTTGTAGAACCAGCGTTCGTTGAAGTTGATGCCTAACGTCACGTTGATGTAGTCCTCCTTGATGAGGGCGTTGGGGCTGGCCTGGCGGTGACGCCACTCCACGCCGAGATTGATCAGCGTCTTGCCGGCGGGGGCGGGAAGCCCGAGACCAATAGATGCCCCGTACTCCTTCACGGTGTTGCCGAGCACTTTGATATAGCTGTTTTCATAGAATCCGCCGGCACGGTAGGTGATGCGCTCAAGATAGTTTCCTCTGGCCTTGTGGCTGTACTGGGCGCCGAAGGCGAGTTTCCAGCGATCGCTGAATTCCATCGTCTGTTTCTCCGAATCTATGTCGGGAAATTTCGCGCTCTTCCATGGCGAGAAAGTGAAGTCGGCCTCCACCATCAGCCTCTCGCGCCACTGCCAGTTGGCGCCGAAGCCCCAAACCGCCGGGAGCGTGTACTTGTGGCGCAGCGAAGTGTAGCCCACAGTGTCGGCCTTGTGGTCGGTCTGGGTCATGTCGTAGTTCAGCCCCCAGGCATGGCCCAGGAGCGACTTGCCGGGAGTGAATGTCACGCCGGCGGTGACGCGGTTGTCGCGGTTGATGTCGTAGCCATACTGCACGCCCAGCTGGAGATGGTAGTCGCGCACCTCCACCTGGGTCTCGAAGAGGGTCTGCGAACCGTTGTTGGTGTAGACATAGGTGTCGTTGATCACCGTGCCGAACATGTAGCCGAAGTTGACACCCGCGCTAAGACCCTTTATCGGACGTATCGAGTAGCCGGCGAAGAGCCAGTTGAGGCCGCCCTGGCCCGAACGGGCCTCACTGCCGTTGTCGATGCGGTTGGCGAAAGAGTAGCCTACCGACGACAGGGGCACCAGGCCTATGGCCATGCCCATGTTCTTGGCCACGGGAAACTGCATGGTCACATAGTTGAGGCCGCCACCGAACTCCTGTTCGTTGTGGCGCACGCCTTTGGTGTCGGTCTCGCTGCTCCAAAGCTTCGACATGGTGATGCCCATGTCGAAGAGGAACGTGATGGAGTCGATAGCCGCGTAGCTCGCGGGGTTCATCACGTTGATCTGGCGGCTTGACGACATGGCGTAGCCCACGCCGCCCATGGCGCGCTGGGCCGACGTGGCCTGGTCGTTGAGTATGCCGTAGCCGTACTTCGAATATGGTGTCATCCCCTCCTGGGCGTTCGCGCTGACCGCCGGGAAGAGAAGAGCCGCACCCAGGGCGGCGGTGACAAATGATTTGCGTAGATTCATCGATCGCATGTGTTGGGCTTCCGTGGAAGCCGGGGTTATGTCTGTGGGAGAGACTGGTTCTGTTCTTTTAGGGAAAGATTGTATTGCAATATGTGGTTTAGCCCCCTCGACACCAGGGCTGGCTCGACGATGACCTCTGCGGCGGGGTGCTGCGGGACAAAAGGAGCCAGACGCACGGCATCGCCGCCGGTGAGCACCACCGCTGCGTCAGCGGGGAGCAGACTGCGGTAATAGTCGATCTCGCCGGCCACGCCGCGCACCACTCCCGCAGTGATGGCGCGGGGTGTGTCGGTGCCCCAGAGAGGCACGTCGCCGGGAGTCTCCACGTTGACCAGCGGGAGCCGCTCGGTATGGCGGTTGAGCGATTCGGCCCTCAGCCATAGCCCGGGAGCGATGTTGCCCCCCGGGAAAGTGCCGTCGGGGAGAAGAAGGTCGTAGGTGATGGCGGTGCCGGCGTCGACCACGAGCACGGTGCGTCCGGGGAGCATCGCCCGTGCACCGGCAACAGCGGCTATACGGTCGCGTCCAAGCGATGACGGCGTGGCATAGCCAAGCGTGATCGGCAGGGGGAGCAACGAGGTAAGCTCGTAGACCTTACCCGCAAGCTCGCGCAGCGTCACCACTATGTTCTCGCTATGATGGGTCACGGAGCAGTAGATGGCGGCATCTATGGGGGTAGACGCAGCCACGCGCCGCAGCACTTCAGGAAGAAGCTCTTCGCAGCGCCACTGTTCCACAAGGCTATCACCCTCGAACACAGCCACCTTGGCCGTGGAGTTGCCTTGATCTATGACGAGGTTATACGACATTGCGATGACAAAATTAACGAATATTGCCGAAAATCGCGTGGCTTTACTCCATAAAATGGATAAACCGCGTGATTTTTAGATATTTTAGCCTCACCCTTTGCGCATGGCGCGAGGGAGCATGATGGACGTATAAATCATTATCGCGCCGCCGGCGAGGGTAAATGCCAGCCAGTCGCCTGCACCGGCGCCGGGCCAGAACATGAAGAACGCTCCCGCGCAAAAGAATATGGCCGACCACGACTCGATGCGCAGCAGCCGTTTCACCCGCAGCGGCGCGCCGTCCGGCACACGGCTGAACAGCCGCCCCACAAGGCACGTCACCGCTCCGGCGGCATACACCCAGCGGTAGGCGGCGAGTCCCTGTCCGATTATCGGCAACAGCACGCCGACCACTATCAGAATAAGCCCGAGGGTGACAAGCCAAGCCTGCCACCCCGGGGAATTGCTTTTATCCATTATATTATGTTTTCGTGAATTCATTCCACTATGTAGACATCCTCGTTCTCGCGCTGCATGTGGTAGTTCTCGCGCACGATGCGCTCCATGGTCTCGGGGTCCGTGTCGAGGGCATGGTTGAGCCTCCGGTAATGGCGCAACGTGTCCTCATTGGCGCGTATCTCCTCCCGAAGCTCGCTGATGCGCGTAGTGTACTCCACCGATTTCACAAAAGAGTTGTCGTTGAAGAAGAGCACTATAGCGATGAAAGCTATGAGTATCAGGAAAGTCACCGAGATATAGCGGCGACACCATTGCCATGTCTTTTTCATAAGCCGTGTATTGTCAGGGGATACGCACTATCCTGCGGTTGTGGATATACAGGCCTGCCACTGTGGGACGCCCGTCGAGGCGCAGGCCGGTGAGCGTGTACCACGGCTGCCCTTCGTCGATGCCGTCAGCCTCGATGCCGTCGATGCCCGACGAGCCGGTGGTGGTGAACACTATCCAGTCGGAAGGCTTGCTGCCAAGTCCCGACGCATCGGATGCGATGACGCGGTAGGCATATGTGGTGCCCGGCTGCAGGCCGGATATCTCAAACGACGTCCCTGTCACCTTCGCCGGCGCGATGCCCGAGTCGAGGAATTTGTAGGTGTCGGCATAGATTACCGAGATGTCGTCGACCACAACCCAGTTGACAGTGCCTGCCACTCCGAACCTCACCGCATAAGCATCCTTGCCGAGCTTGTCCTTGCCGAAAGTCACCATGAGCGATTCCTTGTCCTTGGAATTATACTTGCCGGGGCGCTCGCGGAACGCTTCTGTCCATACGCCGTCGGCGCCGGCCACCTCAACGACCAGGTCGACGAGCGACATGCTGCTGTTGGAGCTGAGGAACATCCTTATCTCGTCGATCGGGCGCTCCCATGCCGGGATAGTGAGGTTCTGACCCTCCTTGAGCACTATCGAGGGTGCTGCAACGCCGTAGCGCTGGGTGTTAAATCCGGCGGTCATGGTCCAGCCGTCGTTGTGGAACTTACGGTCGGTGAAATCCTCAGTGAACGTCTTGCCTGCGACACCCTCGCATGCGGCGATCTCCACAGTGTAGCTCTCGGCGAGAGCGAGCGGAAGCCAGGATGCGACGGCGCCGTTATCGCCGATCGATTCAGCATCAAGCGCATCGACCTTATGTACGGAAATGGGTAGATAGCCTGTGGTGAACCGAGTCTCACAGTAGGAGCATTCGGTGCCTTTCATCCATGTAAGGCGGCAGGTATAGTCGGAAGCTTCGAGCAATGTAAGTCCGTAGGAAGTGCCGTAGACACGTTCGTTGACCACCGGATTGCCCTCCTTGTCGTAGATGGTGAGTATGTAGTACTCCACGCCGTCGACTCCGCTCCACGACAAGGCCACACTATTGGCGTCTACAGCCGGGACATTGATCGTGACGGCATCGGAAAGCGACGGATTGCCTCCGTTGACACTGAAGTAGATGTTTCCGCCCTCCGACTCGTATATGCCGTCAATCTCCACTCCGGCCTTGCTTCCCGCCCAGGTGGTGACCGAATGGGAAGTCACATTCTCGCTACCCGGAAACGAAGCGGTGCCGGAACCGGCATTGCCCGATGCAGCCACGATGTCGATTCCCGGATGCTTGAAATTCCCATAATTGACATGGCATACATTGACATTGTCCTGCATCCATCTATTATAATTGAAATCTATATGCCAGATGAGCATACCGTTGCCCGGGATGAAACTGTCCCAACCCTGGCGGCGGCGGTTCTCCAACAGGAAGAATTCGTTGCTCGAAGAGGTACGCACAAGCTGAACGTCGTCATATCCCTCAGCCGTGGTCGACGGGCGCAACTGCACGTCGGACGGTTTTGAAGCTTCAATCTCGCCGGGATCGAGCCATCCGAGCACCCAGCGCTCGTAGGCGGAATGCAGGGGTGGAGTGCGCGAGTTGTTATTGTAGCTCCCATGATCCATAATGGACCATGCGCCCGGAGTGGCCGTAATGCCGGTGTAACGCGTGTCGTATAGGTCAGGCAAACCCAGTGCATGGGAGAATTCATGGCAGAATGTGCCGATTCCGGAAATATAGCGGCTGTTGCCGAGCAGTTCGTTGGAGCAGGTATAGTTGCCGAGCAGACGCCCGTCGAAATAAAGTTCCCTGTACTCATTGACATAATACACTTTCCATGAATGAGGCCAGATGTAGCTCTGATTGCCCGTGTCGGCCTGCCCGTAGCCTGCGTAGAATATATAGACGTTATCGACGATTCCGTCGCCGTCGGTGTCGTATTTGCTGAAATCCACATCGTCATCGATAAGCGAACAGGCCTCCACGGTAAGTTCCGCAGTGCCGGTGCCCATGTCATCCGAGTTACCGGCATAGTAGGCTGATTTCTGCGACACGGTGACCGGACCGTAGAGATCAATGTCAGGTACATACTTGCCACCCGACGATGCCTTGAAGTAGTCGCGCACGGAACCCGTACATCCCTGGTCGGAAAATCCCTCCTCGTTGAGCATGCGGTTGAACGTGTCGTAAGGATTCTCGGTGGTGAACTTTGTGTCGGCAAACTGCACGAGGATCACCAGCAGGTGCGGATTGCCCGTCGAGGGAGTGGTCGGCTGCATGGCCTGGCGATGGGTCTCCGGATCGACAAAATTCCCGGCACGCGAAGGGAAGAGGCGCGGCGTCGCCGTGATGCGGGCCGCACGTTCCTTGCCGAGCGTCTCCATCTCCGCGCCCACCAGAGCATCGCGGTCTATGCCCGACAGCGCCAGACGGTCGGCGGCGGTGCGACGCTCCACGTCGACGGCGCGCAATGTGCCGGCGACAGGCTTGCCGTCGATGCCCTCAACGGCATAGTTGAAGAATCCTCGCGCATCGCGCATGAGCAGATAGCCGTCGGTCGAGGTGACGTAGCTGCCATATTCGTCGCCATGCAGGCGCACGGTCATCGTGCTGCCGTCGGGGAGAACGGTTTCTATCGGATAGGGGGTGGCGCGTACGGCTGCCATCTCCAGCACGGAGAGAGCCATGGCGGAGAGGATGGAGAATCTTTTCACCGGACCGGTTATGGAAATATTCATTACAGTAAACGGATTTACACTGTGAGTGGAACTGTATCCGGTAACGTGCCATAATCGAACGTGCGACATTACCGGCTAATTTATCGAGACTGCAAAATTAATGAATTTCAAGGAGTCGCGGATGCGCCGATATGTAAAAATATGCAAAGAAACGGCAACCCGCAAAGTGTGAAAATATGTTGTAAAACATAAAAACTTGTACTATAGATTTTCTCTCGCGCTGCGACATGATTAATGAAGCGCCCCGCATACGGGCTCCGGGAATGCAACGGGAAACGGCTTCCTGCGCTCCTCCGCCATCAACCATTGAAACCAATCACTAATATTTTCTAACCGTAAATCAAACACTGATGATCAAACATCTACTCCTGATTGGAGCAATCCTCACCGCTCCACTCGCAATGTCGGCCACCGACTTTTTCATCACCCCCGACGGCGCGGGCGACAAGACCGGTACGACCTGGGGAAACGCCATGGGGCTCACCGAGTACTACGCTCATATGAAATTCTATTTCAAAGCCAACGGTGACATTCCCAAGACCGAGGTCAACGATGCTCACACCGGCGAACAGTATTTCTTCTCTACCGGAACATATACATTCAACCAGACAATATTCATCTCCCGTTCGGGTGTGACCTTTAAGGGCAGCTATGACCCCGCCACCGGCGAACCCGCCACTTCCGGCCGAACCACCTTTAATGGCAACAACAACGCCCGCAAAAACGGCGCTATTTTCATCTGTGATAACACCGAACGCAATACTGATGCCGCAAAATCAAGAGCCGTGAACATCTCCGGCATTGACTTCGAAAACTTCGTAACAAATGGCGAATGGCGCGGCGATGACACCAACTGGCAGTCTGGCCGTCCGAGTGCAATATATATATCATTCAGCGGTCATGTCGAAATCGCTGATTGCAACTTCCGCAACAACAAGTGCACAGGCAGCGGTGATAACGCCATGGCTGGAGCGCTTTCGCTCAACAAGGTCAACGCTATGGTACGCAACTGCTCATTCACCGGCAACGAAGGCACTGACGGGGGAGCCATAAAGCAGTACTACAATCAATCGGGAGACTGGACAAAAATGGCTTATCTGACTATCGACGGCTGCTACTTCTCCGGCAACAAGTCCACCAATAGCGGCGGCGCCATCTATGCCCGCAACTCGCAGCAGCTAAACATCATCAACTCGACTATCTCCGGCAATGAAGCCACTAACGGCGGCGGCGTCCACTCCAACGGACCCGGCAACTACACTCAGCTGCTTAACATCGTGTCATCGACGATTGCCGGGAACAGCGCTACCAACGGCTCTCAGGTCTACACCGGAGGCAATGGCGTCCTTAAAGTAGCCAACTCTATTATTGTATCCGATGGCGGCGCAGACGCCATCGCCGATGCATCGGCGAACACAGCAGCCTATACTTTCCAGGGCAACAACTTCATAGGCAGCGTCGCCGAGGGCTACACCAAGGCTGAGAGCGACATGATCGGCGCCGACAACACCTATGCCGCCATCTTCGGCGAAAACACCATGGCTGAAAACGGCACCATCACCCCCGTGAAGTTCGTGGCAGGAATGGCTCCCGCATCCATAGTTGCAATCGTGACCGAAGAGGCATGGCCATTCACCGTCGACAGCGCTGTTGACCAGCTCGGCAACGCCCGCACTGACAAGACCTCCAACGGCGCTCTTGCAGTCAAGGACACCACCACCGGCATTGACACCATCGCCGACGACGCATCAGTCGAGGGCGACAACGCATGGTACACGCTTCAGGGCCTGCGTCTTTCAGAGCGTCCAGCCGCCAAGGGCATCTACATCCACAACGGACGCAAGTTCATAATCCGCTAAGCAGGCAATCCACAAGCATTCAAGGGTAGCGCCATAAAGATAAAATCAAAGGTAAAAAAGAATTGTAACATAGGTCAGCACGCCGGGGAGAAGCCGAATCTCCCTTCTCCCCGGCTTCATTATCATCACAAAAAGTTTTCACTACCCTCCCCACGCCTCTCTTCCTCTTCGGAAAAAGCAATAACAGCATCCCTGATTCTGAAAATAAAGGATAATACTCATAATAACCCAATCAAACAGTCATGAAAATTAACTTCCAACGAGCAATGTGCACAGGCATGCTTTGGCTCTGCGGGGCACTTGTTATGCCGGCGTTCGCAACGGAGGCCGGAGCAAGCGCCGCACAGGCCGCAGCCGGCACATCTTCAGTGAAGGCAAGCAACCAGTCAGTCAGCGACGTTCTCAAATACATCGAGAAACACAGCGACTATATGTTCATGTATGCCGAAGGCGCCAAACGCCAGCTCGACAAGCGCATCGACATAGTGCTGACAGGCAAGAACGTCGACGCCATCCTCTCCGACATGTGCAAGAAGGCCAACCTCGACTACCGTGTCTATGGCCGTCAGGTCACACTCTTCCCAAAGGGCAAGATGCCCAAGAACCTTGAAGCCGCCGCCACTACGGTAAAGGGTACTGTGGTCGACGAGTCGGGGGAGCCTCTGGTGGGCGCCGCCGTAGTGGTAAAGGGCGCCGGTGAAGGCACCATGACCGACATCGACGGCAACTTCGCCCTCAACGCCCGCAAGGGTCAGCAGCTGGAGGTGTCATATGTAGGCTTCGCCACCAAGAATGTCACCGTAGGCGACGGCCCGATGGAAGTGACCCTGTCGGAAGGCACCAACAACCTCGACGAGGTAGTGGTGGTGGGCTACGGTACGGCACGCAAGAAGGACCTCACCGGCGGCCTCACCGTGGTCGGCGAGGAGACCCTGAAGATGTCAGGCTCGGCCAACCTCATGGACCGTCTCGTGGGCCAGGTAGCAGGCTTCTCGATCACGTCGAGCGAAGCCAAGCCCGGCTCCAACCAGTCGCTCCTCATCCGAGGCACCAACTCACTTTCCGGCGGCAACAGCCCTCTGGTGATCCTCGACGGCATACCTTACGAAGGATCGCTGAGCGACCTCGACCCTAACCTCATAGAGTCGCTCACAGTGCTCAAGGACGCCTCGTCGGTGGCCATCTACGGTTCGCGAGGCTCCAACGGCGTGATCCTCATCCAGACCAAGAAAGGATCGAAGAGCAACGCCAAAGTGGTCTATAAGGGCACATTCACCATCGCATCCGAGATGCAGCGCATAGAGACCATGGGTCCCAACGAGTTCATCCGCTTCAAGCAGGATCTCGGCCGCCTCGGCAACAAGCAGCTCACGGGCGTAGACCTCGACCCGCTCTACGGCCAGGTAATCAGCGCCAGCGAACGCATCAACTACGCCAAAGGCATCACACGCGACTGGCAGGACGACGTGTTCCGCACGGCCTTCCAGCATGACCACCAGCTCTCCATCTCCGGAGGCACCGACGCTACCACCTACATGGCAGCCGTGTCCTACCTCGACCAGCCAGGTGTGGTCATCAACTCCAACTACGAACGTATCAACGTGTACACCTCCATACAGCAGGTGCTCAACAAGTGGCTCACCATCGGGCTTACAGGCCAGTTCGTACACCGCGAGACAGGCGGCCTCACCCCCAACCTCGAACACGCCATCAAGCAGTCGCCCTACGGTATCTTCATGGCCGACGACGGCAACTACTACGACGAGCCTATGGACTACTCCAACCTCCCCCACCCGATGCGCAACGTGCGTGCCGACAACAAAAACACGAGCCGCAACGTGCTCTACAACGGGTTCATCGAGATCGTGCCTTTCAAAGGCCTGTCGCTCAAGTCGCAGTTCGGCTACAACTACCGCGACAACTACACAGGCACCTACCACGGACGCGACACCGCCGATGGCAAGAAAACCGACGGCAAAGGCTCGATAAGCACATCGCGCACCACCGACTGGACCTGGGAGAACATCGCGAAGTATGACAATACCTTCGGCAAGCACCATATCGACCTCACCGGCCTGTTCTCAATGCAGGAGAAAGTCAACAAGGGTACTTCCGGAAGCTCCGAATACTTCATCAACGACGACATGAGCTTCTACTCCCTTGGCAACGGCGAAAAGAACATCAAGACAGGGTCGAACTTCTGGAAAGAAACGATGCTGTCTGTGATGGGACGTGTCAACTACATGTTCGACAGCAAGTACATGGTCACCCTCACGGGTCGCCGCGACGGCGCATCGGTGTTCGGACGCAACAACAAATACGCATTCTTCCCCTCGGCAGCCCTGGCGTGGCACATTGGCAACGAATCGTTCCTCCGCGACAACGTACAGTGGCTCGACATGCTCAAGCTGCGCCTCTCCTACGGCGCCAACGGCAACAACGCCATCTCGCGCTACCAGACCCTCGACCGCCTCTATACCGATCCCGGCGTGAAATACCTCTGGGGCGACGGCTCGCAGGCTGTCAACGCAACCTTCCTGCCGACATCCGACGGCATCGGCAACCCCAACCTCAAATGGGAGACCACCTATACCGCCAACATCGGTATCGACTACTCTTTCTTCAACGGCAGGATCAACGGTAGCATCGACGTGTACCGCTCGCGCACCAAGGACCTCCTGATGAAGCGCACCGTGCCTATCATGAACGGCTACAAAACCATCTACGACAACATCGGCAAAACCGAGAACAAGGGTATCGAGGCCACCCTCAACACCATCAACATACAGAACCGCGACTTCCAGTGGCGCACAAGCGTAAGCTTCTTCCTCAACCGCGACAAGATCGTCGAGCTGCGCGGCGACGGCAAGGACGACGTGGGCAACAAATGGTTTATCGGCAAGCCGCTCTCGGTGTTCTACGACTTCAATGTCATCGGCATATGGCAGGAAGGCGACGAGTACACCTTCACCAACGACAAGGGTGCGACAGTCGCTTACCAGAAAGGGGCAAAACCGGGTGACGCGAAGCTTGAGGACGTGAACGGCGACGGTGTGATCACCGACGATGACAAGAAGGTGATCGGCAACAAACGCCCGTCATTCACCCTGTCAATGTCAAACCAGTTCAACTACAAACAGTTCTATGCTTCGGTAATGCTCTACGGCTCATTCGGACGCTGGATGTCTGACAACATTCCCGACATCGCCCAGTACACTTTCGGCACAGCCAACTACATCCATGGTGTCAACTACTGGACTCCGGAGCACCCCGATGCCGACGTGCCCTCGCCCGGCTACGTAAAGACATTCACCCACGGTTACTACAAGAAGCAGAACTACGTGCAGATCAAGAACATCACCCTCGGCTACCAGTTCCGCAAAGAGACAGTCAAAAGACTCGGTCTCGCCGGTCTTGATGTCAACGTCAGCGTCGACAACCTGCACGTGTTCTCCAACATGCGCCAGCTATTAAACTACGACAACACATGGTTTGCCTCCTACCCGATGCAGCGCGCATGGCGACTGGGACTTACCGTAACCTTCTAACACCATTACAGTCATGAACAATATATTCAAATTCTCATCAATCATAGCTCTCGCAGTGTCGGCGACAGGATGCTCCGATTTCCTTGAGGAGGAACTCAGAAGCACGCTCTCACCAGAAAACACCTATACAAGCTCAATAGGCTTCGAGGCGGGAAGCGCCGGACTCTACTCGCTCGCCCGCTCGGAGTACAACACCTGGGGCGAGAAGGGCGCATTCATGCACAACGGCGCATGCGCCTACGCCACCCAGCAGATTGCCACCGACATCGTATTCCAGAGCGGTGCCAAGGACGGCTCTCTGACCCACTACGCCAACCTTACGATGACACCCTCCACGCTGTTCATCGAGTCGTACTGGAACTGGTCGTACTCCCTTATCAACTCGTCCAACGAACTTCTGATATATTCGGAGAAGAACACCAACTGGTCACATCCCGGCGACAAGGCCCTGTACCAGGCCGAGGCGCGATTCTTCCGCGCATACGCCTACCGATCGCTACAGTACCTCTACGGCGATGTGCCCTGGGTAGAGACCATCCAGCAGCCGTTCGTGCTCAACTTCACACGCACACCCAAGGCCGAAGTGCTCGCCAACATGGTGAAAGACCTCGAATTCGCCGCCGCCAACCTTCCCGAGAACCCCGACGGTGTGAAGCCCGGCAAGCTCACCAAGTGGGCCGCCCTGCACCTGCTCGCGGAAGTCTACATCTGCCAGGGCGAATATGAGAAGGCCCGCAAGGCCGCACAGGACGTGATCGACAGCGGCTACTTCTCACTGATGAAGGAGCGTTTCGGCGCAGAGAAGAGCAAGGCCGGCGATTATTTCCACGACCTCTTCGTGGAGAACAACCAGAATCGCCCCAGCGGTAACCGCGAAAGCATCTGGGTGATGCAGTTCGAGTACAAGACCACCGGCGGAGGCACACCCTCCGACGACTGGACACGCCGCGAATGGCTTCCCCAGTACCATCAGCTCGGCTCATTCTTCAAAATCTGCTCTGAATACGGCGGACGAGGCCTGGCCCAGATTGCGCCTTTCAAGTGGTGGATAGGCACAAAGAATACCAACGCCACGGCCAACCAGTCGGGACCCGACGGAATATTCGAGGATACCGACATCCGCAACTCCGAATACAACTTCAAGCGCGAATGGATCGCCAACCAGGAGTCGACCAAAGGACAACGCGTGCAGATCACCGACAAATACTGGCAGGACGGCTGGCTATTCCCTGCTCCCACCAAGTTCTTCTTCGCCCACGACGATGACCTGACCCACACCGGCAGCTACCGCGATCGCATGAAGTTCCGTCTGGCCGAGACCTACCTGCTCCTCGCAGAGGCCTACCTCGGACTCAACGATGCCGAAAATGCCGCCAAGGCTGTCAACGTGGTGCGCAGCCGAGCGAAGGCATCGTCGATCGACAAGTCGAAGATGGACATGGACTTCCTGCTCGACGAACGCATCCGCGAACTCGTTGGCGAGGAGAGCCGCCGCTTCACGCTGGTGCGTACCGGCAAGTATGTCGACCGCGTGAAGAAGTACAACGACGTGCTCCGCGACAAGGTAGAACCATACCATGCCCTGTGGCCTATCCCCAAGACCATCCGCGATGCCAACCGCGACGTCGAGTTCCCGCAGAATCTCGGATATGAGGGAGCGAAATAATGCTGTCACCTGATATCGGCATAACCAATAAATTCAAAGGATAAAACATGAAATATATATCTTATATCAAAGCTGCCGCAATAACGGCGGCCGCACTTGCCACGGCTTCGTGCACCTACGATCCCTACGACACCGACATCGATCCGGTGCACGAGACGATGAACCTCACGTGCGAGAACCCGACAGTAGAGATCGACGAGAACAACCTCCAGGCCCCGGCCATCACATTCAGCTGGACTCCCGCCCGCTCGATGCCCGACGACTACATGCTCAACTACAAGGCCGAACTCGACGTGCTGGGCAACAGTTTCGGTTCAAAGACGGTGATCACCTCCGGCGTGGGATTTGACTACACCTACGACGACGCCACAGGCCGCTACACCGCAACGTTCACCCACGAGCAGCTCAACAACTGGTACTCCGACCGCTGGGGTCTGCCCGTCAACAAACCGTTCACCCTCGAGTTCCGCGTGATTGCCGACTGGACAGGCGGCAGCGAGTTTGAGACCCCGGAGGTGCGCAAGGTCAGCGCCCAGGTGAAGCCCATACAGGTAATCATATTCGCGTGCGACAAGATGTCGGTAGGAGGCAACGCAGTGGCCGAGAGCACCGAGATCAACAAGACCCTTGAGAACGAGAACGTCTATGCATGGAAGGGCACGCTCTCTCCAGGCGAGCTCCAGATACCGGTGGAATTCGACGGCGTTACCTACTACCTCCACAACGTTGACGGCTCTACAGCCATAGCCGACGGCACTCCGATGCGCGTCGAGATGACCGAGACCAAGAGCGCATGGACAGTGCCTGCCGCCGGCGAATACCGCATCGTGATTAACATGACCGATAAGACCGCCACCATCTACTCTGAGGCAACCGACCTCCAGCCGCTCGTAGTAACATTCCAGGCCAACGGTGACGTAAAAGAGCCTTTTGTTACTATCGAAGTAACCGATTTATATGCTTTCGGGTCAGGCACAGGATGGGGCGTCAAGACACTCGGACTCGTTCAGTCGCTGGCCGACCCGCAGGTGTTTATCTTCGATGGTGCCAACAATCCCCTCAAAACACTTGCAGGCCCCATGAAATTTTGTATTTCAAAAGACTTTAACTGCGGAAAAACTGAAGAAAATCATAATCCGGCCCACAATCAGAACAACGCCTACTGCTTCACATGCCCGCTTACTGCCGATGGAGGTAAACAGGAAGTTGCCGCCGAACTCAATAAAGTATTCTATCTCCACGGTGGAGCAGACAGCAATACTCGCAATTCCTATATAAAGATGCCTTCGGAAACGAACTTTATAATATTCGACCTCCGTAACAATACTCTCCTCGCGCAGAAAAAATAATCCACAGCGACCAAGAGGATATGGCAAAACTCTAAGATGTAGGGATGCACCCCGGGAGCATCCGCCGGTCAAGCTCCGGCTATCAATCGGTCGGCGGATGCACCGGGGGTGCATCCCTACATCTGACGATAAAAATATCGAGTCTTGCAACATCCTCCCTCTCCTGTAAATACACTCACAATCATGAAATCAGACAACAAAATGATATTCAGCATTCTTGCAGCTTCAACCCTGATGCTCGGCTCATGCGGCGGAGGCGATGACGATCCGGGCACCGGCAACGGCGGAGGCCAGGGCGCAGGCCCCTCAATAGCAGGCAACACCGAGCTGACCATGTCGGTCAACACCACCGACATGCTCCGCAACCCCATGAACGGATGGGTGATGTACGTGTCAGGATCGGCCGAGCCTTCATACTTCGACAAACAGATCTACCTGTCGGAGCTCGGCAAGAACGTCTACGTGCGCGACTACTCCTCGGCATGCTACATCCGCACCGGATGGAAGTCGCTCAACCCCTCCGACGGGAAATACGCATGGGAGGACCCCAACAACAAAATAGCCAAGCTCGTGGCCCGCGCCGAAGAGCTTAAACTGCCGATAGCATTCCGCGTGGTGGTCGACGGACGCGACCAAAGGGAGAACACCCCGCAGTTCGTGTTTGACGCAGGCGCGGAATACTGGCTGCAAGATTCGAAATATCCCGACCGCAAGACTCCCCTCGCAATGGACCCGATCTGGCGCCAGTACTACGAGAAGTTCGTGCGCGCCTTCGCGCAGCGCTTCAACAACCCCGAGACCACTGCTTTCATCGACGCTTACGGTCTGGGCAAGTGGGGCGAGGGTCACAACGTCTGCTACGAGCAGGGCAACGCCATCACCGACAAGACTGTCGAATACAAGGCCAACACCATGGAGTGGATCACACGCCTGTATGCCGACAACTTCACCGAGGTGCCCCTGGTGATCAACTACCACCGCCAGCTCGGCCACCCCGTAAGCTCCGGCAAGGAGGCGCAGCCCGACAGCGAGGCACTTATGGGGATAGCCATCAAGAACGGCTACTGCCTGCGCTCCGACGCGTTCGGCATGAACAATGCCGACTGGGGCTACGCCGACTGGGAGAAGGCTTTCGCCCGCACATGGGCCTATAAGCTCCCCATACTGATGGAGGGCGGCTATATCGTAAGCTCCCACAGCTATTGGAACGACGGCGCTGGCTACCGCAGGGACCATCCGGAGGATGTGCGCCAGGGCGAGTTCGACTCGTCGAAGGAGGCCCACGTCAATATGATGGACTTCCGCGTGGGCGACGAGACGGAGTCATGGTTCAAGACGAGCTTCAACCTCGTGAAGCGCTTCAACGCCGAGGGTGGCTACCGCCTGTACCCCGAGAAGGTGTCGATGCCGACGGCCATGAAGAGTGGAGCGGATGCCTCGATAGGACATCGCTGGCGTAACGTGGGCTGGGGCTATTTCCCAAACAACCTGCCGCAGTGGAACTACAAGTACAAGGTGGCTTTCGCCCTCCTCAACGCCGCCGGCGAGGCTGTACAGGTGTTCGTCGATAACGGATGCGAGCCTTCCGAATGGCGCTCGGGCAACCCCTACGACTACACCCTCTCAGTGAAGCCCTCCGTCTCAGCGGGCGACTACACCTGGGGCGTGGCCATCGTCAACACCCGCAAGAACAACACCCCGGCAATACAGCTGGCCGTGTCGCGCGACAAGACTCCTTCGGGATGGGTGAAGCTCTCACAGGTCAAAGTACAATAAATTCACATTCATAGGCACATTCTGACACGAAACACGCTCCGGAGGCTGCGCGATGCAGATTCCGGAGCGTGGATTTTTTATATCGCACAGAGCACACGGAGCACACAGAGAAATAAAGGTGGATGTAGATTTATCAGAATGTGTACCCCTACGCCCGGACTATGTCATCCGTGACTCCGAAGCAGTCTCGGAAGGCGCCCGACCGCGTTAAGTAAAGTTAAAATCGTTAATTAACCAAATAAACAATAATCAAGGAGGTCCAATAACGCGGTATTTTTGCCATATAAATCACATAAATGCGTGCATAACAAAGTTTTGTCGATAAAGTTCAAGAAAATCGTCTTTTTTAGTTTTATTTTGATTTTGAATTTGTTGTAACTCAAAATAAAAAACTAACTTTGCATCAGCTTGTTGAAAGTTACCCCTCGGGGACCTCGGATAACACAGTCGCAAGAACGTAAGATTCCACTCTTCTTTCTCATATCTGCCTGGCGACTGACGTTCCGCAGGCTCCCTATGATTGTTGACAGTTGGCAACATTTTGTTAGACTACAGAGAATATATACTTGAATTTTGGTTATAGAGGTGCCCGTCTGTGAAGATATGCACCTCTTTTTTCTGGTCCATCCGTTTTTTCCATCCATAGCCCATTCCCGTCCCGACAGACCTGCATAAAAAGAATATGGAGCGACATCACTGCCACTCCATATCCACTCATTTTCACACTAAAGTCATCTTCTAATAAACCTTCATAGTACCATTGATGCAAATTTTCAATAGGGACACTTCTGCCCGTCGACGTAGGTGACGGAGCCGAAGCGTGTAGCGTCATAGCCATGGCCGGTCTCGTCGCGCACCGTGCCGTTCTCCTCATGGTCGAAGCGCCAGTAGGCGACGAGGCCCTCGGAGTCGGGATCGACATAGCAGATGCCGTTATTGAGCTGGTCGAGCGTGCGGGCCACGTTCCATACGCGGCATTCCGATATGTAGCCGTTGAAGTTACGCCCGTTTCCTGCGGAGCGTCCGATGGTGAATCCGTCGCTCCAGTCATGACCGTTGTAGGCCATGGAAAGGTTGATGGTACCGCCATTTTTCGTCTCCACGAAATGTATCTGCCTCCCGTCGAGATAGATGCGGAGGTACTTACCGTCGTAGACGGCGGCGAAGTGAAGCCAGCGCCCTGTGGGGAACAATTCTTCGGCCCAGGTGTCGTAATGATCTTTTTTGTTGGGGTGGCTGTCGGCTCCGATAGCACCCTTGGCAAGCTGTAGCTTGTTGGTAGGATTACCGGCACCGTCGCCGAAGCGGAAGAGGAAATTCTCCTCGCAGCCGCAGAGCGAACTGATGTCGTTTCCGTTGCGCGGATTGCTGCCGAACGACAGGGGGAACACTTTCATCTCGAGGGTCATCTGCTGCAAGGCTTCTACTGGAGTGTTCTCGTTGACGCTCTTCCAGAATCCCTTGATGTCGTAGCCACCGGACCTTCCGAGGTTTGCGACCTTGATGCTGATCACCTTGGTGAACAGGATATAGACCGTCCGCGCCGACTCCATAGGAACGAGGCCACCGTCGGCCCCGGAGATGGTGACGGGGAGGCAATAGCCCACACCCTCCTTCAGGGCCTCAGAATCGGCGTGGAGGATCATCTGTGTCGACATGTTGCTGCCCGACTTGATTACCACGTTGCCATCCTCTATGGAGTAGGCATCCTCGGGGGGCATCTGATATTGGCGGCCGGTTTTCCTGTTGTAGGCATCGAGCAGCTCAGGTGCCGGGCGCATCTGCACGTTGATGTCGGACTCGGCCTTGATGGAGGAGGTCACCGTGAGGGCCATGGTCGACTGGCCGTCGATGTTGAAGCGGATGTTCTGTGAGTCAAGCGCGCCGGTGACAAAGACGTTGTCGTTGAACTCCGTGCCCTTGTCGCAGCCGGCCATGACTATGGCCGCTACCGCGCATAGGGATAAAATATATTTTTTCATATTTTCCTGATCAGATTATTTGGTTTCATATATATTGATGGAACCGCACTGGAACTTATTCGGTATGTTCAAACGGATATAACGGGCTTTTATAGGAGCATACAATACCACAAACTGGGTACCATACTTAAAAGTCCCGGATTTAACGGTTCCAACCGTCACCCATGATTTGCTATCCGAGCTTATCGAGATGTCGGTGCCCTCACTGAGACTGCCGCGAATCAGTTTCTGGCCCCACGGCTCCTGATAACATGCCTCTATAGCATCGAAATTATATTCGCGTCCCATATCCACTACCAATTCTATGTCAGAATTATAACTTGTAGTATAGGTCGCAGGATCTCCATCGACAAACGTGGACGCATCAAAACCCTCGATATTGGTATTGCAGAACCAACCCGTATGGTCGTTGACGGCAGTTCCAGTGGCGGCCTCTATGCCGACACCCTGCTGCACGTTGTCGAAAACTATTGGCAGCGCTATGTAGGATACGGAAGAACGTGACACAGCGAGCTGTGCGCCCTCCACCCCGGTCACCGTCACAGGCACCAGGTAGCCATCGGTAGAGTTGAGCGAGGCGAGCAGCTCAGAATCCTCCGTAAGCTTCATCTTGGTTTCTTCGACGGACTCTCTTTCTCCAGCGGGGATAGTCATCACCTGATTCTCAAATACCACGACCCCGGCGGGCACAGCCTGATAGTTGGTCTTATGCTCCGCGTTGTATGCGGCAATAAGGGAATTGTCAATACCCATCGTCACCCTGACATCGGATTTAGGAGCTTTGTTGCTTTTGACGCCGATACTCCACTCCACAGTCTGGATAGTGCTTACCGGAGTTTGTGTAATCTTGAATGTGGCCGAATTATCACCGGTAAACACTATAGGATTCGGATTGCCGGGGAAGTCAGGCATCTTCTCGTCATCGCTACATCCCGTAAACAGGATTGCAGCTGAAGCCACCAGCCCGATTAATGATATATTGGTTTTCATGTCATTTCAGTATTAATAGATGGCGGGATTCTGAATCTGAATGCAACGGCGGAAATGATAATATGGCTCAATGTTTGTCTCCGTAATACGATAATTACGGTGGATATAGAACGCTCCGAAGCCTCCGCGGGGAGTGGCCGCCGCCTGATTGTACATGCCTTGGAGATCAGTGCCCCAGTTATCGCCCATGTTGCAGCAGAGCACTACTTTCTCATCGGGCCATCCGCCACCGGAACCACTTGTTCCGCCGCCGTAGGCTTGAAAGAAGAAATAATTGCTGTAGGAAGCCATGGAACCCATCTTTCCCGACGGAGCGTCGATGCAGAGGAGCTTGTCGCAGATGCCGTCGCGGGAGGCCATCTCGTCGCCGTAGCGCTCACGGATAAGCTCGCGGCGTTCCTCCTTGGTGATGTCGGGGTTGGGACCCATGTATTTGGCGAGATGCTTGTAGAATGTCTCGAAATAGCTGCCCGACAGGGGATCACCCTCCGGCTCGTAGTCGGCATCGAAGCCGTCGAGGTCGTTGAGGAACACCCCGTCGAGAAAGTGCTCTGCATACATGATGATGCCTTTCTCGATTTTCTCGGCATTCCCCTCTTCGCGGCCTTCGGCGAATACCTTGCGGAATTCCTTGTCGGCGCTTTCAGCCATGATGCGGGTTATGGCCACGCTGAGCATTTTGGTGCCTTTCGTTTTCTGGACGAAGCGCATCTCGGCGAGAGTCTGCGGGTCGGAGGGGATGCCACCCCACAGGGAGCATATATCGAGCGAGTCGGGCAGCCCAAGGAATGAGGTGGCCTCGGAGGAGTAGCTGTTGTAGTCGGCGAACCATCCGAAGGCTATTTCATGATCGGAAGCCTTGTAGTCGCGTAGATTCTCGTAATAGGCGTCGCCATATGTATAGGGAGGTCTTATCTCCTCCATGGGGATACTTTTCACGTCGTCGCATGCCGCCAGAGCGGTTAAAGCGGCCATGGCCGACAGATATCTTAGGATTTTCATGATTTCACAGATGTTTTATCGTTTTACATCCCACCACAGGCGCGTGGCGGCATTGTCCTGGCCGCCGAGCATACGCACGGCATCCTGCGCGTTGGCAGTGTTATTGGTAAATTCCGACGAGGGATATTTTATGCGGCTGATGAGCTGCCCGTTGGCCACTCCGGAGGCATAACTGTAGGTGGCGAGGGTGACCCATCCGGGATATCCCGTGCGACGCATCTCGCTCCAGGCCTCCTGTCCGTCGGGATAGAGTGCGATCCACTTCTGCAGCATGATGCGCTTGAGCTTGGTGTCGCTGTCGGCGAAGTCGTCCCATCCCGAGGAAAGACGTGTGAGCAGGGAGGTAGTGCTGACCTTGTTCCACGACGAGGTGGGATCGGACCATTCCGAGAGAGCGGCATTGGAGGTGTTGTTGAGGTAAGCCTCGACGTTGCTTGCACCCACGCTGCCGAACGAAGCGCGCACGCCATCCTTGTAGAGGTCCATCACGGAGCGGCTGCCGAGATTGAATCGGAGCTTTGCCTCGGCGAGGATAAAGAATGTCTCGGCCGAACGCATCCATGGCATGGGGGAGTCGGCCCCGAAGTTGGAGAGCGACGTCTTTACGGCCCAGGTCTCGCCGCCGCAGTTGGTCATGCCGTTGCGCATACCCTTGTACTCTCCCGTCTCGGATGCGGGGAGGTAGTAAAAGGGGAGGCGCGGATCGCCCAGTCCCACAAGGTAGCACTCGGCGGTGGCGCTCATCACATTATCCTTGAACGACTGTCCGGCCTCATAAAGAGGATTGGTGAACGTGAATGAGGTGTTCTGCCTGAGGACGGCATCGTCGTCGGGCGAGGACATGTAGCCATACGAAGCATCGAGAGCCTTCTGAATCTCGGCGCGGGCGCGGGTCTCGTCGACATACGATATGCGTATGGCCAGACGGAGGCGCAGGCTGTTGGCGAATTTGAGCCACTTGGCCACTTGGCCCGAATATACATAGTCGTAGCGGGCGAGGTTGACGGAGCCGCCTCCGTTGACAAAGTCGGAGAGCACCTGTGTGGACTCGTCGAGTTCGGTGAAGAAAGCGTTGTAGACCTCTTGCTGCGAATCATAGGACACCTGTGCCGACTCGCCGAAGCGGCTGTAGGGTATCGGGCCGTATTTATCGGTTACCCTCTGCATGGCGAATATCTTGACGATAGTGGCCATGGCCCGGGCCACCCGGGCGCTGTTGTCAGCCTCGGCCACTTTGCAGATCTCGCGCCATGGCTGCATGATCTGGGTGTATCCGAGTTTGAAAGGGGTGGAGCACCACTGGTCGACCATGTAGTAGTGGTCGGTGTGGGTGGAGCCTACACCGTAGGCATTCTTCACGTTGGCGAGGTAGCCGGCGAAAAAGTCGGCGGTAAGTATCTGCTGCTCCTGGTATTCGCCGCCCTTGTCCTTGCCGACGGTGAACACTCCGCGCTGCATCTGGGCGAAGTAGCCGCCGGTGTTGAGGTTGTCCTTGGTCATATCCTTCTCGTCGGCCTGATCGGGATCGTGGTTCCAGGCGTCGAAAGAGTCGGTACAGCCGCTCAGAATGAGGGAGGCCCCCAACAGGACACCGCTTATGGAAGATGTTATCAGTATTCTGGTATTCATGACTTGGTATTCACATTAGAAATTGACTTTTACCGAGAAGCCGAGGCTGCGGAGCGATGGCTGCATGAAGTAGTCCATGCCGGACCATCCCATGTCGGTGCTTGCTGTTATCTCCGGATCGTAAGGGGCTTCCTTGTAGAAAAAGAAGAGGTTGCGCCCGATGAACGACACGTTCAGCCCCTTGATCCAGCTCACCCACCGGTTGACAGGTATATCGTAACCGAACGAGATTTCGGCAAGACGGATGTTGGTGGCCTTGTAGACGTAGTTCTCGCCTATTTCGGCACCGACCTTGCGGAAGAACTTCTCGGGCTTGGTCATCTTCCTGCCGTTGATGAGCACGTAGCCGAGGTCGCGTGCCTCGGCCGATGCTTTCGAAGTGCCGTACTGGTCCATATAGGCCTCGGTCATCGACACTACGCGACCGCCGAAACGGCCTGACACGAGGAAACCGAGCGAGAGGCCTTTCCAGTTGAAGCTGTTGCGCCATCCGAGGGTGTACTTAGGCTCCGAGTTGCCGGCATAGACCCATCCGTCGCCCAAAGGACCGGCGGTGTTGTCCTTGTAGACGTCGTTCTCGACGTAGTCGACCACGATCTTTCCATGGTGGTCGCGCTGAAGGGTGGTGACATAGAGGTCTCCTATCGATCCGCCCTCGATGAGGCGGCTCTTGACATTGCCGAGGCCGACGATGTCGAGCACGTTCTGGCTGATGACCGTACCGTCGGGTAGCACCGTCTCAGGAAGCAGGCGCACGATCTTGTTGCGGTTGAGCGTGTAGGTGATGTTGGAGGTCCACTGCACGGGACCGAGGGGCTGATTCAGGGCGAGGCTCACCTCGATGCCCTTGTTGTCGATGCGTCCGCCGTTGATGTAGATCGACGAGTAGCCCGAAGTGGCGGATAGCGAGGGCTTGAAGAGCTGGTTGAAAGTCGAGGTCTTGTAGAGCGACACGTTGAGGTTGATCTTGTCCATCCATAGCCTCGTGGAGAGTCCCAGCTCCCAGCCTTTGGTGCGTTCAGGCTCTATATTCGGATTAGGGTAGGTAGGGGTGGTGGATGGGGTGCCCGATTCGAACGTATAGTGCTTGAACGGTGCATAGCGCCTCGGGGCATTTCCGACTTCGGAATATGAGCCGCGTACTTTCAGGAACGAGAGGAAGCTGTCGCGCAGGCCGGGAATCATCTCGGTGATGATGGCCGAGAGGCCTACCGAAGGATATGCTACATGATCCTTTGTGGTGCCGGCGAGAGCGGAGGCCCAGTCGATGCGTCCGGTGGCATCGAGGTAGAGCATGCTCTTCCATCCAATCTGTGCGGTGCCGAATATGGACTGCGTCTGGTCGTGGTAGCGCGCCTGCTTCTCCTTACGGTGGGTGCCGGTGGGGCTGATCTGGTTGAGCGTAAAGCGGTTGGCCACGGAGTTGAGGTCGCCGCCGTCGGTGTTGTAGGAGTAATCTATGTCGTTGATGGACGCACCGGCCACCACGTTGACCGAGAAATCGCCGAACTTGCGGTCGTAGTTGGCCATGAAGTCGGCATATAGCTGGAGGGTCTCGTTGTTGGTGAGGAAGTATGCACCGAACTCATTAGCGAAAATGGCATCGGTGGACGCTGCATACTTCCTCTCATAACGGTCATGCGAGCTGTCGACCTTGGCGCGCGCCGACAGGTTGAGGCCGGGTATCACGTTGTCGAAATAGAGTCCGGCGGTGATGAGCGTGCGGCTCTTGTGGTTGATGAACATGTCGCGCTGCGTGATCCAGTAGGGGTTCTGCATGCCCAGTCCCATGTTGCCCCATGGCCAGTACTGCGTGGAGAAGTTGCGATCGGGGTTGTACATCTCAAACATCTTGTAGGTGTCGAGACTGTAGGATGGTGCCATGAGGTAGAGCGGGATGAGAGGATTCATGTACTGCGAGCCTGCGAGCATGTTCTGCTCGCGCACGTTCATGTAGCTCGCTCCGAGGTCAAGGCGGATCTTGTCGGGAAGGAGCTGGGTGGTGTTGCGTGCGGTGAAGTTGTAGCGTGCCAGTTCGTTGTTCTCGATGATACCTCCGGCGTTGGTGGCGGCGAGCGACACGAACGTCTGGTTCTTCGAGTTGCCCGCAGTGATGGTCACAGCGTTGGTCTCGTTGTAGCCGTGGCGGAAGAAATCGGTGGGATCATATGTGCTCGCCTCGCCGAGCTTGTCGCCCCATGCCCAGAAATCGCCGGTGTTCGCCCCGTAGGTATTCTGGAATTCGGGGGTACACATCGCCGAGAGGAACTGTGTGGAGTTGGAGTAGGACACTCGTGTAGCGCCCTCCCGGCCCTTGCGGGTGGTGATAAGCACGACTCCGTTTGCGGCATCGCTGCCATAGAGAGCGGAAGCGGCGGCGCCGGAAAGGACGGAGATCGACTCAATGTCCTCGGGGTTGATCATGGATGCGCCGTCGCCCGACTGTCCCATACCGGTGAACGAGTCCATCGCGTCGCGTCCCTGGGCGCTTCCAAGAGCCGGCATCGGTATGCCGTCGATCACATAGAGCGCCTGGTTGTTGCCGGTGAGCGATTTGGTGCCGCGCATCACCACCTTGGCGCTTCCGCCCACGCCTGTGGATGCTGCGTTGATGTTGATGCCGGCCACTTTACCCGCGAGAGAATTGACGAAGCTCGCGTCCTTCACTCCGGTGATCTCATCGGCCGACACCTCCTGTACATTATATGTAAGAGCTTTCTGCGCGCGTTTGATGCCGAGAGCGGTCACGACCACCTCGTTGAGGGCCGTGGACTCCTCTTTCATGGTCACTGACATCGGCTGACCGGTGACCTTCGCCTTGGTCGGAGAGAAGCCGATATAGGTGAAGAGCAGCGTCTGACCGGGCGAGGCCTTTACGGTGAACTTTCCGTAGAGATCGGTCACACCGACCATCCCCTTGCCCTCGATGCTTACGGATACACCTGTCAGCGGGTCGCCGTTTGCATCAAGCACCTCACCATTTACTGTAGTCGCGGCTGCCGTGGCTTGTGCTGTCGCTCCGACGGGCGACGATGAGGCCGGCATAGGCATAGCATAAGCGCAGGCGAGCACCGCTACAGCCACCGCGATTCTTAATCGAATGAATCTAAAATTCATGGTAAGCTTTGATATTATGATTGGTTAGCAATGTTTCCGCACATAGCAAGAACTGGATTTCTCGCCCTAACGGAATATAGTTGCAAATTTAACCACCATGACAGGCGCGGCGTGAACGGTAATCTTTCACAAATAGACGCTATTTTTTCTATTATTTAACCAAACTAAGATGAATACGCAGCTATCCGCTCAACAAAACGGTTTTATGATTGCATGGACGCGCACGGGCGTGACTGTCACCATGCATGGGGAATAATCCACTGCTCCGGAAAATAAGGCCGAGTCCGGCGCGGTAGACATCCAAGCAGTATATTCAACAAATTGGAATTGCATATTGGAAGAATCGTCGAATCGATATTCATCTCCGTGCATTTTATATGCTCCGTGCGGGATTTAGATTATCTATGGAGCCGGGATGAAGAATCCGGACGGCGGAACGGTTCGTATAGGTATAAAAAAAATTACTCGTCGTCACGACGAATAATCTTCTTAACCTTAAATCTAATACCATGAAAAACACGTTGCAAAGGTAAGGGATTTTATGTTATACAACATAATTTTCGACCACAAAATCGCATCTTGTTAACTTCATTTAACATGTAACACGTAAATCAAGGCGATATAGACCAAAAAATATCCTTTTATGCTTGTACCACCTACTTCACCTCATGTTGGGAATCCGAAACATATTTCTTATTTTTGTAGAATAATATCATATCTCATCTTGTACCGCGATAATCTCGTAATAGATTACCAATAACCCAATCAATATAAAGCATGAAAAAAAAATTTGCCATCTTTGGCACGCTGCTTCTGGCGGGACTTCCCATATGGGCCGTCGCCGCAGAGCCCTGGGAGGACCCGCAGGTGAATGAAGTGAACCGCGCGCCGATGCACACGTCTTATTTCGCCTATGAATCGGCGGACAAAGCCGGACAGGGAAAAAATGCCTCGAAAAACTTCGTTTCGCTCGACGGCAAGTGGCGCTTCAAATGGGTACGCGACCGCAACGAGCGTCCCGTCGACTTCTGGAAGAAGGGCTACGACGTGAGCGGATGGGACCTCATCGACGTCCCCGGCAACTGGGAGCTGCTCGGCTACGGTGACCCCGTGTACCTTAACGTAGGCTACGCATGGCGCGGCAACTTCGACAACAACCCGCCCCTCGTGCCCGACAAAAACAACCATGTAGGCTCCTACCGCCGCACCATCGACGTGCCCGCCGACTGGAAAGGGAAGGATGTGATCGCCCATTTCGGATCGGCGACATCCAACATCCGCCTGTGGGTCAACGGACGCTACGTGGGCTACGGCGAGGACTCGAAACTCGAAAACGAGTTTGACATCACGAAATACATCATCCCCGGCAAGGTGAACGACATCGCCGTGCAGATCGACCGCTGGTGTGACGGCTCCTACCTTGAGGACCAAGACTTCTTCCGCCTCTCGGGACTCGCACGCGAAAGCTATCTCTACGCCCGCAACAAGAACCGCGTTGAGGACCTGCGCGTGCAGGGCGACCTCACCAACAACTATACCGACGGCAAGCTCACTGTCACCGCCAAAATAAAAGGCTCCGGCAAGCTGACCCTCGACCTCATCGACGCCGAGGGCAAGACTGTTGCCTCCAGCGTGACCGACAACGCCAAGGGCAACGTCACCAAGACATTCGACATCACCGCCCCGCAGAAGTGGACCGCCGAGACGCCCAACCTCTACACCCTCCGCGCCACATTCACAAAGGGTAAGGAGACCGAGGTGATACCCGTCAACGTGGGCTTCCGCAGCGTGGAGATCAAGAACGGCCAGCTGCTCGTCAACGGCAAGCCGGTGCTCATCAAGGGAGCCAACCGCCACGAGCTTGACCCCGACCACGGCTACGTCGTGAGCGAGGAGCGCATGCTCCAGGACATAAAGCTCATGAAGGAGCTTAACATGAACGCCGTGCGCACATGCCACTATCCCGACGACCCGCGCTGGTATGACCTCTGCGACAAGTACGGACTCTACGTCACCGCCGAGGCCAACATCGAAGGACACGGAATGGGCTACGGCGACAAGGCCCTGGCGAAGAACCCGGCGTTCGAGCACATGATCGTGGAGCGCAACCGCCGCCACGTGGAGCGCAACTTCAACCATCCGAGCATCATCGTATGGTCGCTCGGCAACGAGACCGGCTACGGCGACAACTTCGACACGGCCTATGAATACGTAAAAGAGGCCGACCCCTCGCGCCCCGTGCAGTACGAGCGCGCCGAGAAGGACGGCAAGAGCGACATATACTGCCCCATGTACACCGGCTACAAGGGGAGCGAGGATTTCGCCAAGGACAATGCCGACATGCGCCCCATGATACAGTGTGAGTACGCCCACGCTATGGGCAACTCCGAGGGAGGATTCAAGGAATACTGGGATCTCTTCCGCAAGTATCCCAAGCTCCAGGGCGGCTATATCTGGGACTTCGTCGACCAGTCGCTGCGCTGGAAGGGGAAGAACGGACGCGAGATATTCGCATACGGAGGCGACTGGAAGGACTATGACCCCTCCGACTGGAACTTCTGTGACAACGGCGTAGTGTCGCCCGACCGCGTGCCCAACCCCCACGCCTGGGAGGTGAAACGCGTGCACCAGTCGATCCACACCACACTCGCCGCGCCTCACCGCGTGAGCGTCTACAACGAGAACTTCTTCCGCCCGCTCGACAACGAGCGCCTTACCTGGACCCTGCTCCATGACGGCAAACCCGTGCGCACCGGCAGCATCGACCGACTCGACGTAGCCCCGCAGGCCACCGCCACCATCGAGATCCCCTACGGCGAGATTTCCGACAAGGGCGAATGGCTGCTCGACATCACCTACCTCACACGCGACGAGCGCGACCTCATCCCCGCCGGCCACGTGACCGCCGAGGAGCAGATCGTGCTCCGTCCCTACGACGGCACAAACTGCAAGGTGTGCGCCCGCTGCGCAGACTCCGCTCCGGCCGTCACTGCGGCCGATGCCGACGGCAAGCTGACCTTCACAAGCACGTCGCTCGACCTCGTGTTTGACAAGGCCACCGGATTCATCACGAAATACGTGGTCGACGGCACCGAGATGCTCCTCCCGGGCTCATCCATCAAGCCCAACTTCTGGCGCGCACCCACCGACAACGACTTCGGCGCAGGCATGCAGAAGAAGTTCCGCGCATGGCTCGACCCGCAGATGAAGCTCACATCTCTCGTCAACGAGGAGAAGGCAGGACGCCGGATCGTCACAGCACAGTATGACATGCCCGCCGTACACGCCACAATGACCATCACATACACGTTCAACGGCAACGGCGAGATCAACGTGCGCCAGGCCATGAAGATGCTCCCCGGCGCCAAGGAGGCCAAGGTGTCCGACATGTTCCGCTACGGAATGGTGATGGACATGCCCAAGAGCTTCGAGAACGTAGAGTTCTACGGACGCGGACCTGAGGAGAACTACGTCGACCGCCACACTTCGGCCGACCTCGGCATCTACGACATCACCGTCACCGATATGCCCTACCCCTACATCCGCCCGCAGGAGACCGGCACACGCAGCGACCTCCGCTGGTACGTGGTCACCAACTCCGCCGGCAACGGCCTAAAGGTGACCGCAGCAGAACCCTTCTCGGCATCGGCGCTCCACTACACCATCGCCACCCTCGACGAAGGTGAGGAGAAAGCCAACCGCCACTGGGGCGACATCGACGAGGACAACCTCACGCAGCTCTGCGTAGACCTGCGCCAGCAGGGACTCGGATGCATCGACTCATGGGGAGCATGGCCCATGGACAAATACCTCATCCACCCCGCCGACTACACTTTCGACTACACCCTGACCCCCGTCAGCGGCTACCTCCCCAACCGCTGACCCTCCGAAAAGCAGATAAAAACCATCGCGCCGCGCAGCCTCCGGGCCGCACGGCGCGATTATTTTACTCCCACATCATGCAGAAATATTTATCCGCGCAATCCGTGCGTCCAATCAAGTGGGGAGGAAACAAAAAAGAACTCTTTGCGACTAACCCCGGAGGGTTAAATTGCAAAGAGTTCTCCTCTCTCCTCGGCGGTGCGTACGGGACTCGAACCCGTGACCCCATGCGTGACAGGCATGTATTCTAACCTACTGAACTAACGCACCAAGAAGTATTTTTTGTTTTTAGCTTAGCGGCCTCTGCCGTTTTGCGATGCAAAGTTAAGACGCTTTTTCGGTTTGAGCAAATGTTTTGGGAGGAATTTTTTCATGAAGCCAACATTTCACATTCGTTAACAATTACAGGGATTTTTCCATAAATTTATTCACCATAGCAACATTCTATATTTCAGGTGCTTATGCATAAATCAATTATTTTATTCAAAAAAATCATTCCATCGACGAACTTTCTTCTCCGCCCTGCGTTTTAGTAGTACATAGCAAAATTACTTTTTCCATTGCAAGAAATGTGATA
>NZ_CAJTYX010000018.1:39684-63974 GCF_910583865.1 uncultured Muribaculum sp. | reverse complement strand
AAAACGTTTTCTTCCGGCTAATCGCTAATTTTGCAGTTGCCAGTTGAGAGTAGGGATGCATCGTTTTTTCACCCACTCAGCACAAGCAGAAAATGATTATCATTGATATCTGAGAAATAATTCCTAAATTTGCCGCCGGATTGGTTGCTCCCCGCTTGAAGAGTCAAGATTGACGGGGCTATCCGCAGCATATCAAAAGTGCGCTGAGGATTGGGAATCCGGTGTGAATCCGGAACAGTACCCGCTGCTGTAATTTCCACATAAAAGTCTGTCGCAAGATGCCATTGGCCATAATGCCGAGAAGGCGCGACCCCGACCGGAATAAGTCAGAATACCTGCCAATCCACTCCGGACTGCATTGCCTACGGGATTATGGGTGCTACTAATCACGACATTCCAATCGGATTAAATAATGATTCATATCCCGTTAAGCAAAGCAAAATCTGCGATGTTTGAACGGGATTATTCTTTTTTAACTATTATAACCAATGAACAGAATCATTATTCCAGCTCTCTCCGTTGCATGTGCGCTCATTGCAAACGCACAATCCGATATCATAACCCTCGACCTTACAAAGGCCACCACAGAACTTAAATTCGATGCAGAGACCGGTGCATGGGCCGGCACTTACGATGACGATGCACAGAGCATTGACAGCCAATGCTTCTCTTTCGTACACAATTCTATGGGTGAATACAAGACTTGGTGGGGATTCACCGCCTCAAACTCGGCAGACAACACCCGACGTGACGACACAATCAAATTCCAATTCAGCAATATGGCCAAGGGAGGCATATGCCTCAACGACGACGGCACAGTAATGACCGATGAGAACGGCATGCCTGTTGTAAGCGCCGATGTCCCCTATCTCGTGTCATACGCAAACAAATATTACGGACAGCATCCCGCCGACATGGCCTTCAACGATGGCAAAGCATATGAAGCAATCGGTGTCTACGTGAATCTCAACAGCTATCCCTATTACTGCATAGAATATGGCGATGCGTTCGCACGCGCCTTCCACAACGGCGACAGGTTCACCCTTACCATCCACGGAATAGCTCCGGACAACAGCGAAAAAGCCATAGATGTCGACCTTGCATCCTACACCAACGGCGACCTCACAATAAACCGAGGTTGGAAATATGTCGATCTGACCTCTCTCGGAGTAGTGAACGAGATTTATTTCAGCTTGGTGAGCACTGATGCCGCAGCATGGGGCGACAACACTCCTGACTATTTCTGCCTCGACAAGCTCATGGTAAAGCCGACAGGAACTTCTGCCATATCATCTGTAAATCCCGACGACACAACCATCACATATGACCGTGCATCCCGCACCGTAAGTATAGGCAATGCCGGCTTTGCAGCCGTCTACGATACAGCCGGTCAGCGAGTAATGGCCTCCGACTCCAATACATTCAGCATTGCATCCCTATCCGCAGGAGTATACATAATCAAAGCCCGAAATTCAAACCTTAAGATTGTAAAATGAGAATCTATCTATCCATAGTTCTTGTTGCCACGATATCGGCGTCCATGCTGATGTCGTGCAACAAGGACGAAATCATCGAAACCACCGTTCCCGGAAATCCCGACAACGGGTTTCGTCCGTCAAAACCGGGAAGTTCCGAGATGAGCGCCCGTGTATATGGTTGGACTCCGGCACCGGGACAGTTCATCAACGAACCGACAATGATTGAGACCATCGACGGTGACATAACCCCCGAAGCGGCAGCCTCGTGGGCACAGCAACGGCTCTCCGACAAGATGTTTGTTTCTCTCGGAGGATTCGGAGGCTACATTATCGTAGGTTTCGACCACAGCATCGTCAACAGCAACGGCAGCTACGACTTCGCCGTAGTGGGAAATTCATACTTCAACGGTTCGAGTGGCACAGGCGGTTCTAACGAACCGGGAATAGTCTATGTCATGCAGGACACCAACGGCAACGGACTCCCCGACGACACATGGTATGAACTTAAGGGAAGCGAAAGCGAAAAGCCGACAACAATGCGCGATTATGCAGTGACATATACACGCCCCAACGCACCGGCCACCGCCGTACAATGGATTGACAACAAAGGCAATTCAGGCACCATCGACCATCTTCCTTTCATCCATAAACAAGATTATTACTACCCCCTTTGGATAAAAGCAGACACTTACACCCTCGCAGGCACCTGCCTCGCGGCACGAACGTCACAGAACTCATCTACCGGCATGTGGAACAACAGCGCTTTCGAATGGGGATATGCTGACAATATGGGTGCCGACAACATATCCATGTCTTATGGGCGACAGTGCAATCGCTTCCGCATATCCGATGCAATGGACCGGGACGGCAAAACCGTATTCCTCTCCCACATAGATTTCATAAAGGTGCAGACAGCCGTCAATTCCAAGGCCGGCGCACTCGGCGAAGTCTCGACAGAGGTATTCGGGTTCATTGACCTCGCTCTGGCAAAATAACACACCTGAAACCATACATCATGCATATCACGTCCCCTCGCCTCACAATTCTCCGTTGCATGATAGCCGTCAGCTATTGTTGCATCCTGCAATCATGCATGAAATGGGACTATGGCCGTGAAGAAGAGTTTACCATTCCATCCCACGGATTATTCATCACCAACGAAGGCAACTACCAGTACGGCAACGCCACTCTTTCATTCTATGATCCGACCTCAAAGACGGTAGAAAACGAACTGTTTTTCCGAGCCAACGGATACCGTCTCGGCGACGTGGCGCAGTCCATGACCATACATGATGACAAGGGGTGGATTGTGGTCGACAACTCCCACGTGATTTTTGCTATCGACACACGCACCGGCAAAGAGACCGGACGTATCGAGGACTTCACCGCCGCACGCTATATCCATTTCCTCAACGACCGTAAAGCCTACGTGACCCAACTTTGGGACAACCGCATATTCATCATCGATCCGGCCACATACTCCATAAGCGGCTACATCACCGTGCCGGACATGGAGATGGGCAACGGTTCCACGGAACAGATGGTGCAGCAAGGCCGGTATGTCTACTGCACCTGCTGGAGTTATCAGAACAGTGTGATAAAAATTGATACCGAGACGGATTGTGTGGTCGACCGTCTCATAGTTGGACTTCAGCCATCCTCGATAGCCCTTGACAGCAACGGCAAGCTGTGGGTGCTTACCGACGGCGGCTACGAAGGGAGTCCCTACGGCCACGAACCGCCCACGATATGCCGCATAGACCCCTCAACATTTTCCGTCGAGCAACGTTTCACCATGCGCCTCGGCGAATCCCCCTCCGAACTTCAGATCAACGGGTCGGGTGATACCCTATATTGGATCAACGGTGGCATCTGGAGCATGAAAATAGATTCACAGGCTTTGCCTTCAGACCCCGTCATTCCCGACCAAGGCACTATATATTACGGTCTTACCATAAGTCCCTTCGCCGGCGACATATACATAGCCGATGCAATTGATTACCAGCAGCAGGGCATGATTTACCGCTATTCACCACAAGGCACGCTCATCGACAGATTCTACGTCGGAGTGAACCCGGGAGCATTCTGCTGGAAACAATAAAAGTCCCCGACATGACATTCAACCGACATATACCCCTTCCTGCCTATGTATTGGCTACCGTATCGGTTCTAATCCCGGCACATGCTGCAGGGCAGACAATGCACCGGCTCGGCGAAGTCGTCTATACGGCAAGACGTCCGATGAAAGATATCGGAGTGCAGAAAACCGTACTTGATTCAGCCATGCTGAAAGAAAACATAGCCTTGTCGATGGCCGACGTGCTCACATTCAATTCATCGATATTCGTCAAAAGCTACGGACGAGCCACACTCTCGACGGTAGCGTTCCGGGGCACCTCGCCGAGCCACACCCAGGTAACATGGAACGGCATGCGAATAAACAGTCCAATGCTTGGCATGACCGATTTCTCCACCATACCATCCTTCTTTATCGACAAAGCCTCACTCCTGCATGGCACATCATCCATAAACGAAACCGGAGGAGGCCTCGGCGGACTCATAAGTCTCGGCACAACACCGGACATACCCGACGGTATCGGGCTGCAATACGTGCAAGGGATAGGCTCGTTCAGTACCTTCGACGAATTCGCCCGCATAACCTACGGCAACGACAAATGGCACGTGTCGACACGTGCTGTCTACTCCTCATCGCCCAACGACTACACATATACCAACCACGACAAGAAGCTCAACATCTACGACGAGAGCCACAACATCATCGCCCAATACCATCCGCGCGAGCGCAACCGCAGCGCATCGTTCAAGGATTTCCACCTGCTTCAGGAAGTGTATTACAACACCCTGCACGGCAATCGTTTCGGTTTCAATGCATGGTACACAAGCTCCAATCGCGAACTTCCGCTACTCACCACCGACTACGCCGAGTCCGGCTTCGAAAACAGGCAGCGCGAACAGACACTCCGCACCATACTCACATGGGATCATAATCGCAGCTCATGGCGCACAGGTGTCAGCGGAGGATATATCCACACATGGATGGCCTATGACTACCGACGTGAGGTAGCCAACGGCAACTGGACCACCATGACACGTTCGCGCAGCCACGTCAACACCTTCTATGCCAAAGCCGACGGGGAATACACTCCATCACGTCAATGGTACTTCACCACAAACGTATCGGCCCATCAGCACCTCGTAAAAAGCGAGGACCGCAACATAATACTCCAGGATGAAAACCGTGCCATAGTAGGCTATGACAAGGGACGCCTGGAGCTGTCAGCCTCCGCCTCCGCCAAATGGCAGCCTGTCGACAGGCTCGGCATGTCGGTCACGCTCCGTCAGGACATCTACGGCGACAAGACCGCCCCTGTCATTCCCGCCTTTTTCATCGACGGGATAATCTCGCGCACCGGCAACATAATGTTCAAGGCCTCCGTGTCGCGCAACTACAGGTTTCCATCGCTCAACGACCTATACTTCCTTCCCGGCGGTAATCCGGATTTGAAAAGCGAGCACGGATTCAGCTACGATTGCGGCGCGACATTCAACACGGGAAATCCAGAAAAATTTGCCATATCAGGAGGTGTGACCTGGTTTGACAGCCGCATCAGTGACTGGATAATATGGCTACCCACCACCAAAGGATTCTTTTCGCCACGAAACATGAAAAAAGTGCACGCATACGGACTTGAAACAAGATTCGACATCGCAACACAGCCATTCAAAGGCTGGCGTCTGGATATAGGAGCATCATATTCATGGACACCGTCAATCAACGACGGCGACAAGCTTACCGAGGCAGACAAATCCGTCGGCAAACAGCTCCCATACGTGCCCCGACACTCAGCATCGCTCACAGGATGCCTCTCATGGCAATCATGGTCGTTTCTATACAAATGGGTCTACTACTCCCGACGCTTCACAATGTCAAGCAACGAATACACACTCACCGGCCATCTCCCCGAATATTTCATGAACAACATATCTCTCGAAAAGCGTCTCTCGTTTCGTCCTCTCGACCTGTCGTTGAAACTCGCCGTAAACAATCTATTCAATGAAGATTACCTTTCGGTACTCTCCCACCCCATGCCAGGCATCAACTTCGAGTTTTTCATATCCATCACTCCAAAGTTATGACCGCCATACTGTAGCCAACCTTCAATATAAGAATAAATGTGCCGCATCACAAACGACGCGGCACATTCCATTTAAAAATCTAACGTTCCTGATTATTCAGCGAGTTCACGGGGAAGCACCGGCATCGCACCGTTACATGTACACACGAATGCCGAAGTGTCGACAGCCCGTCTGTGAGCCTCAGCCACCGGCTTTCCTTTCAGGATACTTGAGATGAATGCTGCGGTAAACGAGTCGCCGGCACCAACCGTATCGGCCACCTTGACCTTGGGGGTAGGCAGGAACGACACATTGCCCGGAGTGAACACATAGCTGCCGTTGATGCCGCACGTGAGGATGAGCATCTTCAGGTTGTACTTGCCTAAGAGAATCCAGCACTTGTCCTGGAGATCTATGCCCGGATAGCCGAACATGCGGCTTACGGTCACCAACTCCTCATCATTTATTTTAAGGATGTTGCATCTCTCCATAGAGTTGCAGAGAATCTCCTTGTTGTAGAATCCCTGACGCAGATTCACGTCAAATACCACGAGATTGCTTTCATTATCCGGCATAGCGTCAAGGAACTTGTTGATTGTCTCACGCGACACCACATTACGCTGTGCCAGCGAGCCGAAGCATACGGCCTTTGTCCTCTCGGCCAGTTCCTCAAGAGCGGGTGTCCAGGGAATATTGTCCCATGCCACGTTCTCTTTTATTTCGTATTGAGGCACACCGGCCTGGTCTATTTCCACCTGCACGGTGCCTGTGGGATATGGAACTTTCTCGATAAGCTGCTTCAACCCCTTCGCGGTGAAGTTTTCCAGAATCTCGTCACCGAGCGCGTCATTGCCGACGGCGCTCACCACACAGCTCGGAAGTCCGAATTGTGACACATGGTATGCGAAGTTTGCAGGCGCACCGCCAATCTTCTTTCCTTCGGGAAGTACGTCCCATAGCGCCTCTCCCATGCCTACTACTATATCATTCATAATCAAATGGTATTAAAATATCTATTTAGTTAACTTTATTTTTTCGCAAATCATTTATTATTGATTCTCAAGGTGTAATACATGAGATATAAAACCCCGGCCGTCATTACCCCGACAGCACCGGCCTGCCCTATCGAATCTGCTGCGAATCCCATGGCGAGAGGGAACACAGTACCTCCGAAAAGACCCATTATCATGAGTCCTGACACTTCGTCTTTCTCGTTAGGAGAAGAATTCAAGGCCTGGGCGAATACTACGGAAAACACATTCGAATTGCCGAATCCGATCAATCCGATTCCTATGTATAGGGAGGTAAGAGTATCGCAGACAAACAACATACCCATGGCCAGAAGCATCATACCGACACTTATCCCCAGAAATATCTTCGGAGACATTGATCTGAGGATTAAAGCTCCTAGAAAACATCCTGCGGTTCGGAAGATAAAGTAGATGCTGGTGGCGAATCCGGCTTCCTCAAGAGGGAGTCCTATCCGTTCCATTATAATCTTCGGGGCTGTGGTATTTGTACCCACATCTATACCCACGTGACACATGATGCCCAAGAAGCAAAGAAGAATGAACGGACGTTTCAACAGTTTTATGCTCTCGCCAACTCCCGAAGCCTTGTCAGGACGCTCTTCTTCAATAGGTGTCGCCGAAAGAACCGATATAGAGAGAAAGCTGATTACGGCGTATATCACGAACAACGAACGCCATCCGAGTCCGAATGTTGGAAAAACCGTAGTAGCACCCCAGGCGGCAATGACAGGCGCGAGAAACGATGCTATAGCCTTTACGAACTGGCCGAATGTCAATGTCGATGCAAGTTTGTCGCCACCGATGAGATTAGTAACCAGAGGATTGAGAGATGTCTGCATGACGGCATTCCCGATTCCAAGCAGAGAAAACGACACGAGCATAACCCAATAGCTGTCACCGAACGCCGGGATAAACAGCGACACCACTGTAATCATCTGGCTTATAAGTACAGTCCTTTTACGTCCGATCCGGTTCATCAGCAATCCCGTTGGCACGGAAAAAATCAGGAACCAAAAGAAAACGAGTGAGGGAAACAGGTTAGCCTGCGCGTCGGTAAGTCCCAGATCTTTCTGTACGTAATTGGAAGCCGTGCCGACAAGATCGACGAAGCCCATCACGAAGAAACAGAGCATTACCGGAATTATTTGCATCAGTGAAGTCTTTTTATCCACTGTAAGCGGTCTTGATACGTCCATATTGAGTTTTTGTCTTTAGTTTAAATGTTATTAATCATTCATTGGGGTCAATGAGTATATCTTAAGATTCCTCACGTCAGCCTTTCCATCGGCAGAACTGAATGATATATTACTGTAAGGAGAGGTCGGAAACACAAGATTGGTCATGGCAAACTTCCCATCTCCCTCAAACACCTCTATGCTCGAACGGTCGACGAACATACGCACTTTAAGAGGCTCGTTGTCTTTGCCGAATGTAGGAGCGACAGTCACCGAAGGAAAGTCCTGACTGAAATCCGTAATACCGCTGTTGCGCCTGTCAAACGAAAGAGTGCCCTCGACAGGACTGTAAACCATCTCAACCTTCTCCCCCTTGTCGTTGGAAAGCACTACAGATACATTTGCATTTTTTCTTGCGAATATATCAAACTCAATCTCGCAGATCCCGTCATTTGCTGTAGGCAAGGCAACCTTACGGGGATTCTTGCCCACCGATAGCCTGTTCTGACGAACGACAAGCCGGTCTCGCAAAGTCTCGACTTCCGGCGACGGCATCGTAGAGACATAAACCTGTCCGTCGGGAGCAGTGAAAAGCCCCATCTCCCGTGGAAGGGTGTTGGCACTACGGAACTGCATCGTCGGAACTTCTGCGGCATACTGCCAGTTGCTCATCCATCCTATCACCGTACGGCGGTTGTCGGGAGCGTCGCTCCAGCTGACGGTAGCATAATGGTCCTTGCCGAAGTCCATCCACTTTGTCGGCACATTGCCTTCCGCGTCCCTATCGGGAACGAATGTAATCCCGTCGAAATCTCCTATGAAATATTGGGCAGCACTCCCTCCGAAGGGTCCGCCGGGGTTGATGTTGCATATCAGCATCCATTTCTTCGTTTCGCCGCCATCGACAGGAAGCTCGAACAGGTCGGGACATTCCCACACACCATCCTGCGCGCCCAACCCTTTTCCGAAAGCACTGCGCAGAGTCCACTCCTTCAGATCCGGGGAGGTGTATATAAGCATCTCATGGTCGAGCGCATGCGCAAGAAGAAGATTCCACTGGCCGGTGGCGGCATTCCAGAACATGTTGGGGTCGCGGGCCTCGCTCTCCTGGGTTATTACAGGATTCCCTGGATATATCTCGAATGTCTCACCGTTGTCGTTGCTGTGGGCAAGGCTCTGTATCTGGCTTGCCGCAGCGGATGTATATAGCGACACTATCGCATCTTTCCCGAAGCCGGCCGTATTACCGGGATCAAGCGCCGAACTTCCGCTGAACACATAGCCGAGTCCGTTAGGCTCGATAGCCACAGGATGGTGTTCCCAGTTCACAAGGTCTTTCGATGAAGAATGTCCCCAGCTAAGGTTCTGCCATTTGGAACCATATGGATTCCACTGATAGTAGAGATGCCACACTCCATCCTTGTATACCATTCCGTTCGGATCGTTCATCCACCCGTAAAGAGGAGTATGATGAAACGCCGGACGGTATTTTTCCCTGTTGGTAGTGTCGAACGTATCAGACAGCGCAAAATGCGACCAGCATGCATCTTCCTTGACATCACGCACCGACGAGCGGCTCTGCGACGTCACTATGTTGAGGACCACATCATGACCTGCATACTTCTCCAGGTCGAAAGGCACACAGTAATCGACTTTTGTCTTGGCCAAACGCACAGACAGAGTGCGGTCAAGCTTGCCATCGACAAGCACGTTCACAGTAGCATCATCAATGCTCTCCTGCACCGGCATAAGCAGAAACTTGTGTCCGCCATCGACACGCACCAACGTATTGTTGACTCCGAGATGATTCACCGTTACGCCCTCCCCCGCAGCCATAACCTCGGGATTCAAGAGAGAGACACCGGCTATCAAGGTGACAACTCCGGTTGTTATCTTATTCATATTTTCTATTATTTTAATTGGTGGTAAAAATTCAGGTTAATGAAGAATCAGTGATGACACCTTTTCATGGATACGCCGCCTCGGGACTTATCAGGTGCAGCGTTTTCATACTGCAAAACTACGATATTGGCAATCGATAGCATATAAAAAAACGGGCATAAACTATAAAATCCGTTGTGCAGGCATCATTTTTCGTATTGCCTGCATTATTTTTCATACGATTATCACTATCTTTGACAACGATTTAGATACAATCGCCCGGCAAAAGCGAATAAATCGGCTTTTGCGCTCAACTTACGTGTATCTTTACATAACCGATCCAATGAGAAACATTTTTATGGGAAAAAGGCTGATATACTTCATCACGATATTCATATCCATAACCCTTGCTGCCTGTTCCGAGGGAAAGGTCTACAAGATAGGTGTGTCACAATGCAGCCAGGATGACTGGCGTTCGAAGATGAACGACGAGATAAACCGCGAGATAATGCTGCATGAGGATGCCGTAGTCGAGATACGCTCGGCCGATGACAGCAATGCCAAGCAGATTGCAGATATACGTTATTTCGCAGACAACGGCTTCGACATAATCATCGTGTCGCCAAACGAAGCCGAAGCCCTTACTCCGGCAATAAAAGATGTATATGACAGAGGTATTCCAGTAATCATTTTTGACCGCAACATAATCGGCGACACCTATACCGCACATATAGGTGTCGATGACATGGGAATAGGACGTCAGGCGGCACATTATGCATTACATATAGCAACTGACGGACATCCGAAGGTAATCGAGATATTCGGTCTCCCGGGTTCCACACCAGCTGAAAACCGCCATGAGGGATTCTCGGAAGAGCTAACGGCCAACGGTGGCAAGATAATAGCAAGCGAACCGGGCAACTGGAACAAGGAAGATGCCATACCTGTCGTCGACTCCCTGTTGCGCATATATCCCGAGGTCAACCTCATTTACGCCCACAACGACCGAATGGCCATCGGAGCCTCGGAAGTGGCCCACAGCCTCAGACGAGATGACATAAAGATAATCGGAATAGATGCCGCGCCGGAGATAGGCATACGCGCCGTCGCCGACAGCGTGATCGACGCCACTTTCCTATATCCTACGGAAGGCCACCGTCTTATCCAAACCGCGCTTGCCATATTGAAAGGCGAACCTTACAGCCGCAACGTACAAATTCCGGCCTCCTCGGCGGTAGACCTCTCCAATGCCGACATACTTCTTCTGCAAGACGAGGGACTCAAGGAAGAAACACGCAAGATGAAGGTATTGAAAGAAAAGATCGACGACTACTGGGCACAGCACTCTTCGCAGACATTCCTTTTCTATGCAAGCATAGCGATAATCGTGCTGCTCTTCGGGGTGATTTTCCTTGTACTGAGGGCATTCTGGCAACACCACCGTCACCAGGCAGCCCTTATGAGCCAGAACAAGCTGCTTGAAGAACAGCGCGACATGCAGAAGTCCCTCAACGAGAAGCTTCAGGAGGCCACCCAGTCGAAACTCATGTTTTTCACCAACGTCTCACACGACCTGCGCACACCACTCACACTAATAGCCGAGCCTGTCGCCCAACTGAACGGGGCATCGAACCTGACAGCCCAACAGCAGTCGCTCGTCACAATTGCCGACAAGAATGTGAAAATATTGCGCCGGCTAATCAATCAGATACTCGACTTCAGGAAATACGAGAACGGAAAACTCGACCTCCATCTATCAGAAATAGACTTCGGGCGCACCATCGCCGAATGGATGGAAGCTTTCTACCCGATAGCACGCAAACGCGACATAAAGCTTTCACTCGACCATCCGGATGGGGACAAACCCGTCATAACGGCATTGGATACGGAGAAAATCGAACGGGTATTCTTCAATCTCATCTCCAATGCATTCAAATACACCCCCGACAACGGCACGATTTCAGTATCTTACCGTGTCATCGGCGATAACCTCACGATAAAAGTATCCGACACGGGAGAAGGGATAAGCGAACGCGACCTCGGCAACATATTCGACCGCTTCTATCAGGTGGACCGTGTCCATCCAAAAGGCTCAGGCATAGGACTTTCGTTAGCCAAAGCGTTCGTAGAACTGCATGGAGGCACAATCTCGGTTGAAAGCACACTCAATAAAGGCTCAGTGTTCACCGTCGTACTCCCTATGCGCCACATATCCGGCAATGTGACGGCATCTCTGGAAAGGAACATAACCGACAAAGAAGTCTCCGCCGAACTTTCCACCCCCGAATCTGAAATCCGATTTGACGCCGAAAAGCCACTTCTGCTTGTCATTGATGACAACAAAGACATTTTATACCTCATAAATACCCTTCTGCAAGATACTTATAATATCATCACCGCCCCTAACGGACGCGAAGGAGTGAGACTTGCCGTAAAGTACATCCCCGACCTGATAATATGCGACGTGATGATGCCCGTAATGGACGGCCTGGAATGTTGTCGCCGCATAAAAGAGGAGGTATCCACCTCACATATACCAGTCCTCATGCTTACGGCATGCTCCATGGACGAGCAGCGTGTACAGGGCTACGACAACGGTGCCGACGGATATCTTGCAAAGCCATTCAACGCCGATGTGCTCAGGTCGCAATGCGCCTCGCTCATTTCCAACCGCAAGCGCATAAAGGAGTTGTGGAACTCCAGAGATACAGCAGTAGGTCAAACCACCCAACAACCACACCCATCTCCACGCCCCCTTCCCGTCTCGGACATCGACAACGATTTTTATCGGCGCTTTCTCGACATACTGAAAGCGGACATGGGAAATTCCGACCTCAATGTCGACAAAATCGCATCATTGATGGGTCTTGAGCGCTCGCAATTCTATCGTAAGATAAAGGCCCTTACAAATTATTCGCCGGTAGAACTGATTCGCCGCCTACGCTTGAAGCAGGGACACAACCTGCTGCTCACAACCGAAAAGACCGTGAGCGAGATTGCCTACGAGACCGGATTCTCCACGCCGGCTTACTTCACAAAATGCTATCGCGACGCCTACGGCGAAACTCCTATCGAAGCCCGCAATCGATTGGGTCGATAAATACAAGAAGGTAAACAGTGAATGCAGATACTCTTGCCACGTGCCGTTCCTGCATACATAAACCAATACATACCAGCCACTTACTCAACACAGGACGTTGATTGTCGTATTTGTTGCAAAACCTTTCAAAATCCGTGCGTCACACGTTTTTTGATATGTGGTACATCATCCCTTATATGCCGGAGCATGGTGTGCTTCATAAATTTGCAGCATAAAATTCACCAACCAATATCAACATGAAAAAACAAATCATCAGTGCGATTTTGCCATTCATTATGGCAATCACGGCACAGGCACAGAACATCACGGTGCATGGAACCGTTATTTCCATGACCGACGATGAGCCTCTGATTGGAGCCAGCATCATTTCAGATGTAAAAGGGTCGGCAGGGACAGCTACCGACATCGACGGAAATTTTACCATGACAGTCCCGGAGGGATCATACATCACAGTGTCATATGTAGGCTATCGTTCAAAGAAACTGGCCGCAGAGCCTCAGATGACAATATCTCTTGAGGAAGATGCCGCACTCCTCGACGAGGTAGTGGTAGTAGGCTACTCCTCCGAAAAAAAATCCGACCTAACCGGCTCGGTGTCCGTAGTAAAGATGAAAGATGTAGCCGACACTCCCACCGGCAACGTCATACAGTCGCTTCAGGGGCGTGTGGCCGGTATGAACATCACCACCGACGGAACCCCCGGCGGTCTCAGCACGGGAACATCCATACGTGGCGCATCCTCATTCCGAGGCGATGCCAACGGACCACTCTATGTGATCGACGGCGTGATGACACGCGAGAATCCTGGAACAATACTCAACAGCAACGATGTCGAATCGATACAGGTACTCAAGGATGCCGCATCAGCCTCCATCTACGGGGCACAGGCCGCCAACGGTGTCATAATCATCACCACCAAGCGCGCAAAGAAAGGCGAATGCCGAGTGACATTCGACGCCACACTAACCCTGCAGACCTATCAGAGCGGCCTCGACATTCTCAACGCCGACCAGTGGGGCGAGGTTTACTGGTCAGCCTATAAATATGCATACGGCACCACCCCGACATCGGAACTATACGGCAACGGCGCGACGCCCAAGCTGCAGCCCTACCCCAACCTCAACGGAATTACGGTCAATCCACAGAACACCGACTGGGAAAAGGAGATACACCGCACAGCCCTGATGCAGACATACAGTATCGGAATATCCAAGGGCGATGAAAACGGATCCTCATCCCTCTCCGTAAGCTGGCTCGACCACGACGGCATCATCAAGGGCTCCGACTTCCAGAAAGCCAACACCCGCTTCAGTTCCGACTACGGATTCCTCTCCAACCGCCTACGGGTAGGCGGCAACGTCACGGTCAACTGGTGGCGCCAGCATAATGCCCCCGGCGGAATCGAGGAGAACGCCATAAAGATGCATCCGGCCCGTACAGTCTACGACTCGGAGGGCAACTACAATGACCAGGTGGCATTCGACCTGAACGACACACCCAACATCATGCGGCAGATCGAGGAAGAGGCCACAAACAAGCGCGAATACTGGCGTGTGTTCGGAAATGCATATTTTTCCGTCGAGCCGATAAAGAATCTTATCATCAAGACCAACTTCGGCGTCAACTACCACAACGGCAACGACAAGATTTTCACCCCCGCCAACCTCCGCGACAAGACCAACAACCTCTATCAGTACTCAAGCAAGACCACCGACTGGGTGTGGACCAACACCGCGCAGTACAATGCCGACCTCGGCAAGAACTCGCTTATGGCGCTCATCGGCGTGGAGGCAAAACGCAACCACTTCGAGGACATGTTCGGCGAAGGCAAAGGGCTTGAGATCGAAGATCCCAACTACCTCTATCTCGGCAATGTCACCGCCAACAAGAACACAGGCTCTGGTGCGTCCAACTACTCGATGTTCTCCGTGTTCGGCAAGATCAACTACACATGGGACAACAAATACCTCCTCTCCTTCACACTCCGCCGCGACGCCTCGTCACGCCTCTCCACATCGCACAACTACGACTGGTTCCCCTCAGTATCCGCCGGTTGGCGCATATCACAGGAACGCTTCATGGAGGCGACTCGCTCGTGGCTCAGCGACCTGAAGATACGAGGCGCATATGGAGTGAACGGCAACGACATAATCGCCAATGATGCTTTCTACGCCAAATACGCAATGGATCTCGACCGTTCGGCCTATGCGATCGGTGGAGGCAACACCCTCTCGCCCGGCGCGTTACGCTCCCGCAGCACCAATCCCGACCTTACCTGGGAAAAGACCTATCAGACCAACATCGGTGTGGATGCCTCACTGTTCAACCACAAACTCTCGTTATCGGTTGACTACTTCCACAAAAAGACCAACGACATGCTTGTCGAGAAGCCATATATCGCCACCATCGGCGAAGGAGGCTACTGCTGGTACAACGGAGGATCGATGGTAAACAAAGGTGTGGAAATCACCGCCGAATGGCGTCAGTCGCTCAACAAAGACTTCAGCTACAGCATCGGACTCAATGCCACCATCATGAAAAACGAGGTGACCGGCCTGATGGATGACATCTACTATACATGGGGCGGTGGCAACGGCATCGACAAGAGTATCGTCGGCCAGGCACTCGGATCATGGATGGGCTACAAGACCGACGGCATATTCCGCACACAGGAAGAAGTGGATGCCTACAAGGAAAAATACCGCATAAGCTTCGGTGATCCCGGCGTGGGACGCGTAAGATATGTCGATACCAACGGCGACGGCGAGATCAGCGACCGCGACCGCACATGGCTCGGCACCGACCTGCCGAAAGCCCAGTTCGGCCTCAATCTCGGCGCCAACTGGAAAGGCTTCGACCTCAGCCTCTTCTTCAACAGCATCATCCGCGATGCATGGAACAACTCGAAATACTACACCGACTTCTTCCCCCTCTGGACCGGCAACCACGGCACACAGCTCCTTGAAGCAGCCCATGCCTACGACCGCTTCCTTGAGACAGGACGCTACACTTCCGACGTGCCCGCTCCTACCGTCAACAACTCCAACCGCGAGAATGAAGGCTCGGAATACTACATCGAGGACGGCTCGTTCATACGCCTCAAGACACTCTCCTTAGGCTACACGCTCCCGACCAAACTGCGCAATACATTGCGCCTGCAAAACGCCCGCATATACTTCCAGGCCCAGAACCTCTTTACCATCACAAAATACTCCGGTGCCGACCCCGAGGGACTCGGGTATCCCTACGCCCTTCCGCGCCAGTACACATTCGGCATACAGTTCGGTTTCTGATTCCTCCTCGTCCAACTCTTAATTTCTGATAAAAATGAGATTCAAAAACATATTGCCGATTGCGCTTGTCGGCCTCTCAATAAGCGCATGCTCCGACGATTTTCTGGAAAACAAGCCGCAAGGCCCTCTTTCCGACGGTAACATGAACGACCCTAAGGCCGTAGACCTTCTCGTCAACGGCGCATATGCGACATTCGGATGCCGCTATGCCGACTCAAATGATCCCCATTGGTTTCCGGTCACCAACTGGAGCTACGGCGAAGTCCGTGCCGACAACGCCTACAAAGGTGGAGGCGGCGAGACCGATGCCTGGGAGATCCACGATATGGAGACTGCCAAAATACAGCCGAACAACGGATTCCTCGACGGAAAGTGGTTCAATGTCTACTGCGGCATATCACGATGCAACTCGGCCATCAGGGCTCTGAACAAAGTCGATGAAAACGCGAACCATGCAAAGAAATCACGCATAGCGGAAGTACGCGTGATCCGCGACCACTGGTATTTCGAACTTGTGCGCCTGTTCAACCGGATACCATACATGGACATTGACCTTCCGGAAAATGAATATACTTCGGTGCGCAACGACGAATTTACACGTGAGGAGCATCTCGATCGAATCGCGAAAGACCTCCTCGAAGCAGCCAATGATCTCCCTGATACCCAGGCGGAAATCGGACGCGTCAACCGCCGAATCGCACTCGCCTATGCCGCCAAGGTAAAACTCTACCGGGCATATGAGCAGGATTCCCGGACCAACGCGGTCACCAACATCAACAAGCCCCTCCTCGGCGAGGTAGTGGAACTCATCGACAAGGTGCAAGGCTACGACCTGCTCTCCGACTTCCAGCATCTCGACCTCCTTGAATATGAGAACGGACCCGAATCGGTATTCGCCATACAATTCTCCAAAGATGATGAGTCAAGCGGCGTAGGGCGCATAAACTGGAGCATGCTGCTTAATTCGATGACAGGACCCGGCTGCCCCTGGCAGGGCGACGGATTCTTCCTCCCATCACAGGACCTGATCAACGCATATCAGACCGATGCCGACGGACTTCCGGTGTTCGACTATCAGGAGCATCCCGACTACGGCAAGGTAAAAATCGAGGATAACGGCGACTACCATCTCACCAATGTCGACGGTAACGTAGACCCCCGTCTCGACTTCGTGGTTGGCCGGCCCACCATCCGCTACAAGACCTATACCGAACGCCCATGCGGACTATGGGTGCGCAACCGCGACACATACGGCTACAACAACACCAAGCGTTTCTGGCTCTCTCCCGAATCAAAGGATGCCACCCAGGGATGGCCATGGGGTGCGTCGGCCCTGAACTGGCAGATAATCCGCTATGCCGACCTTCTCCTCTACAAGGCCGAAGCGCTTATCGAGATCGGTGGCAACGGACTTGAAGAAGCCCGCACGCTAATCAACCGTGTACGCGAACGCGCACAGAAAAGCGCGTATGTGAAGGACTTCAACGACCCCACAAAGGATGCCGCCAACTATAAAATCGGACTCTATCCCGCCACAGGATGGAATCAGGAGTACGCCCGCAAGGCTCTCCGCACCGAGATGCGCCTCGAAAAGGCCATGGAAGGCGAACGCTTCTTCGACCTCGTGCGTTGGGGCATAGCCAAAGAGACCATGAACGCATACTTCAAAGCAGAAAAGGACACACGCATATATTACCAGAACGCCACATTCGATACCGGCGAGGAATACTTCCCGATACCCGTGGCACAGTACAATTTCTCCGGAGGCATCTACGTCCAGAACCCCGGATACCCCTCATTTTAAGGGATAGCCAGACAAAAATAAGGTAAAAACGATTGGAAATGGCGGTGTGTCGAAATTCTACATACCGCCGTTTTTGTGTCCGGACGGGAGGGTGTTGTTAGAATGGCCTCAGATGGTAGGAGCTGAGACTGAGGATGATGGGAGCGTAGTTCCCTACGTGACCGCTATCGGCTTGCCGCTTTCGTAGCATCGCGGAGAAAGAACCCGAATGTCGATAGCGACGACCCAGATGAGCCATTATGACACACCCTCATTTCTGTATCTCTCTACATAATGCCGGTCATCCCGAAGTGCCCGATGCCGAACTTTTGTCCACCACGCCAAACTTGTCCATACATCAACTTGCAGCCCCGAGGTAAAAAGACAAAATCCGGATACGCTCGCGCGCTGCCGGATTTCTAACCTATGATTCACTTATTTGTTGTTGCTTTCTTCGTTATCAGTGCCCGGATGCCGGTATGCAAAATAAAATCGGCCCGGGTGGAAAACCGGGCCGAGCAGGAAAATATCTTTATAATTTTGCTTTTCTGTATGGTATCCGATTTTCTACGTAGCAAAGCTATACAATAATATTCTAATATCCAAATTTATTCGTAATATTTTTCAAGACGCGCCAAAATTGGATCTGAATCTGCTGCATGACACCACATTGGCAGTCACCATCCTGCCATGCTTCTGTTAAATTTTTTCATTATACCTATCAATGATGCCATACTTTCCCGGCAAATTGGTAAATTTGCATCCAATGAAACCGATCAGATACATAATCCCGTTGACTGCCATCGCTTTGGCCATGACAGGGTGCATCCGTACAGAACCTCTAAACGCCGAGTGCGACATCGTTGCCGCCACGCTTCCAGGCGACGTAATGTCGCAGAATGCCATCATAAGCAATTCTGAAGTGATTTTCTATGTAAACAAAGGTACGGACAAGACCCGGCTCGCACCGGAATTCGTATTGACAGAAGGTGCGTCGATCAATCCTCCAAGCGGCACGGTACGCGACTTCGAAACTCCGCAGACCTACACCGTCACCTCACAGGACCATCAATATGACAAGGTCTATACCGTCACCGTCAACAATCCCGGAATATCCCTCACCTACGATTTCGAGCACATAAGATATGTTGAGAATCCAAGGTATAAGTACGACGTGTTCTACGAAGTGAATCCCGACGGTAGTGAAAGCTTCGAATGGGCGAGCGGCAATCAAGGGTATGCGCTTACAGGTCGCGGCACGCTTGACCCGTCATCATTTCCCACATATCAGTCGGCCGACGGCCATGACGGCAAATGCCTCACACTGACCACGCGCACCACCGGGACTTTCGGCAATGCGATGAACGCACCCATCGCAGCAGGCAACCTCTTCATCGGCGACTTCGTGGTCAATCCAAGCGCACCCGCCAAATCGACACATTTCGGAAGGCCGTTCGACCGTAAGCCAATCAATCTCTCAGGATACTACCGCTACACACCCGGCGAGACATATTACCGTCTCAACAAGTCACTGAGCGACAAGCTTGAACCCGTTCCCGGGAAAGTAGACGAATTCAATATCTACGGAGTGCTGTTCGAGCGGCCTGAAATAGGCTATCTTGACGGCACCAACATACTTACATCGCCCGACGTGACGGCGGTAGCGCTCTTCAACGACGGCGACCGCACACCGTCCACCACATGGCGCCATTTCTCCCTCCCGTTCGTGTACCTTAAGAAGCTCGATTTCGAAAAGCTCTTCGACGGAAAATACTCGATCGCCATAGTAATGTCGTCAAGCATCGACGGTGACACATTCTCCGGCGCTCCGGGAAGCACGCTGATGGTCGACCAATTAGTACTAACATGTGAAGAATAACCAATGAAACAACATCCATACCGAATACTGATCTTCACCATTTCCTTCATTGTAGCCACATTTTCCGCAAAGGCACAAAACGAAACCACACAATTGCTCGAATGGTCGGTGCTCCACGGTCTCGAATATGAGATTTACGCCGGAGTGAACATCGGTGGAACCGCCCCCATGCCGATGCCTGCCGAGATACGGAAGATCGACGGATACAATCCCATGCTCAATCTTGCCCTCGGCGGAAACGTCACGAAATGGATCGACACAGCACCCCAATGGGGATTCTCCGTCGGCATATGCTTCGAGAACAAAGGCATGGACACCAAGGCAACCGTTAAAAACTACGGAATGGAGATAATCCAGGACGGATCAAGAATAGCCGGCAACTGGACCGGACGAGTCGACACCAAATATCATACGTCACTTATAACATTCCCGGTGCTTGCCCGTTGGCGACCAACTGCGCGATGGAACTTCCACCTCGGTCCATACATCGGACTGAGCCTGAACCATGAGTTCTCAGGCACGGTCCATGATGGATATCTTCGCGAAGGCGACCCGACAGGTACTAAGGTGGTTTTCGAAGGCGAGGCGGAAGCTCCCTATAACTTCGACAGCGACCTGCGCACGTTCCAATACGGACTACAAGGGGGTGCATCGTGGCGCGCTTTCAAACATCTCGCCCTCAGAGCCAACCTAAGCTGGGGGCTGAACGACATATTCAAAAAGTCGTTCAAGACGGTCGAATTCCCGCTCTATCCCATCTACGCCAATCTCGGATTCAACTACATATTCTGACTCCCGCCAACCACCCACAACCTGCATAATGCATAACGACACTATCATGACGGATCTACAAGACCTTACAGCTCACGAGGCCGACGGCCTTATCGAATTCCTGAACGCCTCCCCCTGCAACTTCTGGGCAGTCGACACCATACGCCGCACGCTCTCCGACCATGGCTATACCGAGCTTGACATGGCCGATTCATGGCGCGGCAAGCTCCACCCCGGCAGCCGCCACTTCGTGGTGAAGAACAATTCCGCCATCTTCGCCTTCCATATAGGTGACGGCTCCCCCACAAGCGCCTTCCGCATAATATCGGCACACAGCGACTCCCCCGGATTCCGCATCAAGCCCTCGCCCGAGATGAAATGCGACGGCGGTGTCGTCAAGCTTAACACCGAAGTCTACGGCGGACCGATACTCTACACATGGTTCGACCGTCCGCTCTCAATCGCCGGACGCGTGATGATGCGCGGCATCGACCCGCTGCACCCCGACACACGCCTCGTGCGCTTCGACGAACCCCTCCTCACCATTCCCCACCTCGCCATCCATTTCAACCGTTCGGTCAACGACGGGAATCCTCTCTCCCGGCAGAAGGACATGCTACCGGTCATAGGCATCGTAGATGATAAGGTCAACGCCAAGGGGATGGTGCTCCGCATGGTCGCCGACAAGCTGCAGTCCGACCCGCAACAGATACTCGACTTCGACCTCTCGCTCTACGACACAACCCCCGCCATGCGTTGGGGCAGCGACGGGGAATTCATCTCATCGGGCCGTCTCGACGACCTGTCGATGGCCTATGCCGCCATGCGCGCACTGCTCCTCGCCCCTGACACGCTCACACCGGAACCCGTAGTGAAGGTCATGGCCATATTCGACAACGAGGAGACCGGCTCCGGCACAAAACAGGGAGCGGCATCACCCATACTCCACACCATCATGATGCGCATAGTCGAGGCGTTCGGAGGATCGTTCGAGGATTTCTCGCGCGCCGTCGCCTCATCGTTCATGGTGTCTGCCGACAATGCCCACGCCGTCCATCCCAACTACGCCGAAAAGTACGATCCCACCAACCATCCGGTGGTTGGCGGCGGACCGGTCATAAAGATCAACGCCAACTGCAAGTATATGACCGATGCCGACTCGGCAGCCGTGTTCCGCGCCGTCTGCGAGCAGGCCGGAGTACCGTGCCAGTACTTCGTCAACCACAGCGACGTGGCCGGCGGCTCCACCCTCGGCAATATCCTCACGTCGCAGATCGACCTGCGAGGTGTCGACATGGGCGCGGCCCTATGGGCCATGCACTCAGTGCGCGAGACCGCCTCGGCAATAGACAATGCCTACATAATCCGCGCATTCACGCAGTTCTACTCCTGTTGAACCCTATATGAAGATGTGTCCCCGACGGCACATCTTCTTTTTTTGACCAATCATATTTTATTCAACAATCTTCAAGTTTTATTCAACAATTTTCAAGTATTTATCTTATGAAAAAACTTCTACTTAGCATGGCTTTCCTGGCCGGCGGAATCGCCCTGGCCGGCGCTACGGATTATGTGCTCTTCGACGGAAACGGCGGCTCTCTCGGATTCACGGGGGACAAAAATGGATGGTCGACCGAAGTCACAGTCGATGGCAAGACTTTCAAGATTGAGACTATCAAGGCCGAATCCACAAGCAATCTCGTAGTTCCCACAGGCCAGATCCGCGTGTACAAAAGCTCAAAGATTACAATTTCATCGTCCGACGTGGCCATGAAACAGATTACCTTGACAGCAAGCGAATCAAAGTACAACAATGCCATGACCCCATCCGAAGGCTGGGCTATTACGACCGACGGCCTCATCAACACCGCGACAAACGACAACGGGGCTGCTTCCGCCACTTTCACTGCCGCTGGCGGCCAGTTCCGCATACAGAAACTCGTAGTGAGTGATCAGGTTGCCGAAATCGAAGTTCCCGAGGCCGTATCCGTAAAGAGCGTGAAGGAGACTATCGCCAAGGAATCAGAGACGTCTGTAACAGTAGATTACCAACTTACAGTAGGCTTCGTGAATCGAAGCAACATATTTTGCTGCGATGCGGAAGGCGACTTCATCCAGATCTACGGTTCCAACACCTATAATGTAGGCGATGTTATTCCGGCAGGATGGGAAGGGAGCTACAAACTCTACAATGACTATACACCCGAACTTATTCCGACAGGCGATCTCCCCGTTGCCACCGCAGGCACGTTCACGCCCAAGGCTGTATCCGCTGCCGACATCACCAACGACCTTGTCAACAGTGTGGTGCTTGTAAAGGATGTAGTGTTTGACGCAGCCACTCCCGCAGAAAAAGCCAACTTCACAGGCACGAGCAACGGCGTTTCGCTCTCCCTGCGCAACAACTACCAGCTTGAGAGCGTGCCCGCAGGCACCTACGACGTTACCATCGTAGTCACCATCTACAACAACGCCCCCTCGCTCTACGTCGTCAACTATGCCTCCAAGACCTCCGGAATCGAGACAGTCGAGGATTCCGCTGAAACCGACATCGAATACTACAACCTCCATGGCTTCAGGGTGGCAAATCCCGCCCACGGCCTCTACATCCGCGTCGCCGACGGCAAAGCCACCAAAGTAATCCTCTAACCGGGAATCCTCTCTTTCCATAATCCACTACTCTACGGTGTGTCCGATTCAATCCGGCACACCGTTTTTTCGTGTCTGTACGAAACAATGAATGACAATACTTTATAATGAAACACACAGAGTCCACAGAGAGCATGGAGAATAAATGGATAAGAGGTTATTTTTAAACAACCTCTTATTCTCTGTGAACGCTATGGACTCCGTGCGTTTTATCCGACAAAATGTAGTAAACGGACATTGAGGATGATTGCGAGACACGCATTCAACACGAATTTCCACCCGTTAACAACATTTAACAAATGGGGGGGGTAGTCTGTGAAAGTATATGTAAATTTGAAGCGTTGAGGGATTTCCATGTCCGTCAACGTTTTTCAAACAATCACATTTCATATCCCAAATGAAGCCTGACATTGGAAACAGTGCCTCTTCCTAAGGAATCACCAAAAGATCAGATTATGAAAAAATTTCTGCTTTCCGCGTCTGCATTGTTGGCATCGCTGACAATGCACGCCCTTTCGTTCGTCTACGACAACGTGAGCTACACCGTCATCGACGAAACAACCTGTAGCGTGGACGGTGTCGTCTCCGATGACATCACCGTCGTCAATATCCCCGAAACCGTCTACTACACCACCGGACCGGCCTCGGCAGCCCGCTCCTGGGATCCCGGCACCACCTACGCCCTCACCGTCGTCGCCGTCAGTTACGAAGGTTTCTCAAATAACACAAAGATAACCGAAGTTTCCCTCCCTAAAACAATCACATCATTCGGCGTATCTGCATTCAACAATTGTACTGCTCTCACTACAGTGAATATTCCGCCGAAAGTTTCTAATCTCTCAAACTATTCATTTTGTGGATGCACTTCTCTGAATTCAATTACTATCCCATCATCCCTCAGGTCCGCGGATTTGGCATTCATGGATTGTGGTACAATAAATGAAGTCACCATAGCAGATAGCAACAAGAGTCTTAGCATCTCATTCTCAGGGACTAAGATAAAGAGTCTTTACCAAGGTCGTGATATTCCATCAAGTTTCGATAACAAGGGCATTGAAACGCTCGTAATTGGTGACTCAGTAACGGCCATAAACGGGTGGATGTTCGAAGAAA
>NZ_CAJTYX010000018.1:4137-39584 GCF_910583865.1 uncultured Muribaculum sp. | reverse complement strand
GCAAAAACGTGAAATCGATAGGCTCACAGGCTTTCATGAATTGCAAGCAGATAAAAGAAGTAATCCTACCGGAATCCCTAACTGAACTACAAGGATATGCGTTTAACGGATGCTCATCGCTTGAAACAATTCATATCCCTTCGAATCCGGCCTTGAAATCAATAAGTCAGGCTTTTCCCGGATGCACGTCGTTGAAAAGCGTCACCATACCACCGAACATCACGGATATCGCCTGGGCATTCGTCGATTGTGGGACAATCGACGAAATGATATTTTCCGATGGAAACAGCGAATTATATGTAGGCGAGTCCGCCGGTGCCTCAATCTTTGGCAGTACAATCATAAAAAAACTACACCTCGGACGCAACTGCTTTAGTGGCGACCTCGCGGCCCGCTTCAGAAATCAGGGAATCGAGACGCTCGTAATTGGTGACTCAGTAACGGCCATAAACGGGTGGATGTTCGAAGAAAATCCAATCAAATCACTGTCAATCGGCAAAAACGTGAAATCGATAGGCTCACAGGCTTTCATGAATTGCAAGCAGATAAACGAAATCAAGACGTATGCGGAAGAGCCGCCGGTATGTGAAGGAGAGGGGGTGTTCTCGCAGGAGGCCTATGACTCGGCGCTGTTGCTTGTGCCCACGGGAACATCGCAGGCTTATGCAAGCGCCGAAGTATGGAAGCTTTTCAAGCACAAGGGACAATCGACCTGTGCAGTCACATTCGAATACGATGAAGAGCAGTGCGACGTCAACGCGACTACAGAAGGATTTGCAGGAACGGTAGACTATGGCGCTTCCCTCAGCTTCACCGCCATGCCACAGGAAGGATTCAAGGTAGAGAGCGTCACCGCCTCCGGCGAATATCTCTTCCTGACGCCGGGTGAAAACCATGAATGGCGTCTCGACAGCATACAGAGCGACATTACTGTGAAAGTCGCCTCCGACGAGATACGCTACACCATCCTCGCCCGCATCGATTCCAAGGCCGGCCACATAACAGTCAATGGCGAGAAAACCGACTCGACCACGATAGTCTACGGCATGGGCGCCACCATAGGCATCGTGCTCAACGAAGGATTCAAGGTCGATTCAATCGGAATGAACGACACCGATGCCACCGCCATGTTCGCCGACGGCAAGCTCACTATCGACCGCATGATCGAAGATATCACGCTGTCGGTGCTCACATCGCTGAAAACATTCACCTTCACTACCGACTACGATGCCACATACGGCAGCGTGAGCGTCGGGGGCAATACCGCCACCGCGCAGCAGTACACGTATGGATCACGTCCGGAGATAGAGATAATGCCTGACGAGGGTTTCTGTCCCTCCACGGTGATGCTCAACGGCGAGGACATCACATCGCTGTTCGAAGGCAACCGCTATCAGACAGATTCCATAAAGAGCGACATGACGCTGAGCGTGACATTCGAGGCACGCACCGTCACCCTCTCTATTCTCGGACTACAGGGTGGCCGGGTAGCCCCTGTCTACAACTACGGTGCTTCGGCACGGATAAGACTACTCCCTGACGATGAGTGGACGGTAAATGCAGTGACGTTCAACGGCACACTTGCCGACAATGCCGAAATCGCCGATGGCCTATTCGTCACACCGGCGCTTACCGACGACAGCGACCTGAGCGTGACATTCGTCAAGAAAGATCCTACATCGATTGACGATGTCGAAGCATCCGGCATACGCGTCTACGGCAATGACCTGAAGATTATCATACTCGATGCCCCACAGGAGGCACAAGCCGTAGTGGTCGACCCCGCCGGACGCACCCTCTACGCCGGCACCGACCGCACGATTCCGGTCGCACACCCGGGAATCTATATGGTGAGCATCTGCAACCGCACATTCAAGTTGATGCTTTGATGGCCGACTACAAGATAACCGGAAAGCTAATGATAATATAGTAATATTGACTTAAGTACAGAGTGCGAGAACGGTGTGTCAGATTCAATCCGGCACACCGTTTTTTCGTGACTATATGTAAAACGCACGGACTGCCGTCAACGGACATTGGCGGCAAGTGCGCGCCAGAGAGTGTCGTCGGGAACCGGGGCTGTCACGTCTACCGGGTTGCCGCTTACGGGGTGGACGAAGCGTATGTGATGGCTCTGGAGCGAGATGCTTCCGTCGGGATTGGACCGCTTGTCGCCATATTTCAGATCACCCTTGATAGGACACCCTATCGATGCGAGCTGCACACGTATCTGGTGCTTCCTGCCGGTGAGCAGACGCACTTCAAGCAGATGATAGCGCTCCGAGGAGGCGATGTGCCGGTATTTCAACACGGCCTTCTGCGCGCCTTCGCGAGGCTGTAGCGACGCATACGATTTGTTGTTGCGCTCCACCGACGTTATATAATGCGTCAGCGTGCCTTCCGGCTCGGGAGGCATGTTGCGGGTGATGGCCCAGTAGGTTTTTTCGACACCGCCGTCGCGGAACAACTGATTCATGCGTGCGAGCGCCTTGGAGGTCTTGGCGAACACCACCAGTCCGCCCACCGGCCGGTCGAGGCGGTGCACCACCCCGCAGAACACATTGCCGGGCTTGGCATACTTCTCCTTAAGCCAACGCTTGAGCGTGTCGACAAGCGGCTCGTCGCCGGTCTTGTCGCCCTGCACTATCTCTCCGGGGGCCTTGTTCACCACGAGCAGATGATTGTCCTCCCATAAAACTTCCATATCTACGGTATTATAGCGAATAAAGCGGAGACACCACCGGACTCACCGGTAGCGTCTCCGCAATTATGATGTATGATATCTATGACTCATCAATCGATGCCGAGATCCTTCTTGATGGCCTCTATCTTGGCATCGGCCTCGTCGATGGCCTTGCCATAGTCCTCGGGCTTCTCCATCTTGCCCTTGACCTCGACGTAGAACTTGATCTTGGGTTCCGTGCCGGAGGGACGCACGCTGACCTTGGTGCCGTCGGCGGTGAAGTACTGCAGCACGTTGGAGGTGACAGGCATGTCCATCTTGGTGATCTTGCCTGTGGCCACATCGGTGAGATTGAGGTCGGCATAGTCCTTGATGGTGACAATCGGGCTTCCGGCAAGCTGCTTGGGCGGGTTGGCGCGGAAGTTCTTCATGATGGCGATGATCTCCTCTGCACCGGTCTTGCCCTTGCGCACGAGCGACACACCTGCCTCGCGTGAGAATCCGTAGGTCATATAGATGTCCTTGAGCATCTGGAGGAAGTTCATGTTCTTCGTCTTTGCCCATGCGAGAGCCTCGGCCATGAGCGAGATGGCGCTGACAGCGTCCTTGTCGCGGCAGAAGTCCTCGGCAAGGAATCCGTAGCTCTCCTCGCCGCCTCCGAGATAACGGCCCACGCCCTCGTTCTCGCGGATCACGGCGGCGATCCACTTGAAGCCGGTGTAGCAGTCATACATCTTGAAGCCGTTCTTGTCGGCGATGGACTTGATGGTCTCGGTGGTCACGATGGTCTTTACGATATATTCCTTACCGGTGATGCGGCCCAGCTCCTTGTTGCGAGTCATTATGTAGTTGAGCAGGATCATCACGATCTGGTTGCCGTTGATGAGCACATACTCGCCGCTATCGTCGCGGAGCACACAGCCGATACGGTCAGCGTCGGGGTCAGAAGCGAGGATAAGGTCGGCATCCACCTCCTTGGCCTTGGCGATGGCCATAGCCATTGCGGAGGGCACTTCGGGGTTGGGAGAAGCGACAGTGGGGAAATCGCCGGATGTCACATCCTGCTCGGGAACGTTGATGATGTTGGTGAAGCCGTAGTTGCGCAGCGAGGCGGGAATCAGCTTCACGCCGGTGCCGTGGATAGGCGTGTAGACAAGCTTCAGGTCGTGGAACTGCTTGACGGCATCGGGGCTCAGCTGTAGACCCTTGATGGCGGTGAGGAACTTCTGGTCCATCTCGTCGCCGATGATGGTGATGAGGTCGGGATTGCCCTTGAACTTGATCTCGCCTATGCCGCTGATGCGGTTGACGTACTCGATCACGTTGACATCGTGCGGGGCTATGAACTGTGCACCGTCGCTCCAGTATGCCTTATAGCCGTTGTATTCCTTGGGATTGTGCGAGGCCGTGATGTTCACACCGCTCTGGCAGCCAAGCTCGCGGATGGCGAACGAAAGTTCCGGAGTAGGACGGAAGCTGTCGAAAAGATAGACCTTTATACCGTTGGCCGAAAAGATGTCGGCAACGATCTCGGCAAACTTGCGCGAATTGTTGCGCACGTCGTGGCCTACGACCACGGATATCTGAGGCTCATCCTTGAAAGCGACTTTCAGGTAATTGGCAAGTCCTTGTGTGGCGGCGCCTACAGTGTAGATGTTCATACGGTTGGTGCCTGCGCCCATGATTCCGCGCAGACCGCCCGTACCGAACTCGAGATCACGATAGAAGCTGTCGATCAGCTCGCTCTTGTCGTCGGCATCGAGCATGCGGCGCACTTCTGCGCGTGTCTCTTCGTCGTAGCCGTCGGCAAGCCAGCTCTGGGCTTTTTCAGTCACCGTCTTGATGAGGTTTTCATTTTCCATATCTTGAAATTTTTTGGTATTAAGGTATTTGGACAAATTCTGTAGGGAGAGGTATTTACAAAGGTAACGTTTCGCCACTGTTTTAGCAAGAAAAAACAGTTATAATTCCAAAATAATTTTTACCTATTGCTTTTTCCGGCAAACACAATCCTCATCCTTACCATGCAATCAATTGCGCATCTTTCCTTCGTCGGCATAAGAAAAATAACCGTTCGGAGTAATAATCACATGGTCGAATACCGTTATGTCAAGCAGCTTTCCACCCTCGACCAGACGTGAGGTGAGCCGGTCGTCCTCGATACTTGGACGAAGGTTGCCTGAAGGATGGTTATGTACGAGGATTATGGACGCCACCTCGTCGCCACGCTCCATCACACGCTTGAATATGATCTTCGGATCGACCACGGTCGCCGCCGTACCTCCGCTGCTGATCTGCAACCGGTCGACCACAGTGTTGCCGCGCGAGAGCATCAGCACCCAGAACTCCTCATGGTGAATGTGCTGCAACCTGCGACGCATCAGAGCATACACGCTGTCACTACCTTTTATCACAGGTTTTATCTCGACATCCTCGTCGCGGCAGCGCATGCCAAGCTCGAATGCCGCAAGGAGTCCGATGGCCTTTGCCGGACCGACTCCCGGATTGTCGCGCACGATATCACGCACGGAGCGTGACGCGATGTCCGACAGCCGACCGCCATAGCGGCGTAGAAGTTCCTGGCTCATGGTCAGCACCGACTTGCCGCGCATGCCGTTGCCGAAGATTATGGCCACAAGTTCAGGTGTCGAAAGCGAACCGATGCCGTCGCGCATGGCCTTTTCGCGAGGTCGGTCGGACGGAGCGATATCCTCTATAAGGATATAGTCGCGTACTTCAGGTTGAGGAGATTCCATATGATAGCTTATTGAAATTATTTATCTGCCAGACGGTCAAATGCCTATTTACCGCGTCGCATATCGACCTCTTCCGCGATGTCGCGTCCGCGTCCCATGATGATTTTCGTGAAATAGGCCTTTATGAATCCGCATCCGTAGCCTCCGAGCTGGATTATGCTCGCCGGCACAGCCAATGTCGCAATCTTAACGGAACGCGTGGAGACAAGCGCAGCCACCCATATGGCGAGCAGGTATAGTCCGAGCGGAAGCAGGAACCATGGGGAAACAAACAAGCCGAGCAACAATAGGGCGGCAGCACCGGTCACCGCCACTGCCGGAAGCCAGTGTACGAGCTTCAGCGAGTCGGGATAAAGCAAATAGAGTGTGATACGCGACATGCCGAACACATAGACCTGACGCAGAAACTTGCGGAAGTCCACACGCCTCTTATGGTAGACAGGGGCCTCGTGGATAAGCCCGATGGAAAATCCGGCCTTGCGTATGCGCGTGCTCATGTCGATATCCTCCGAAAACATCTCGCGGAATCCCCCTACCCGCTCGTAGACCTTTCGGGAATAACCCATGTTGAACGTGCGTGGTGTGAATTTTTCCAGACTGATCTTTCCGCCGCGTATGCCTCCTGTGGTCAGGAACGAGGTCATGGAGTGGTTTATGGCCTTCTGTGTGGGCGTGAACGAGTCGTGGGCTGCATCAGGGCCTCCGAAACAATCGAGCGGACGGGAAGCAAGAGCCTTATCGAGGTTTTCGAAATAACACTGAGGAATCACGCAGTCGGAATCGAAAAATATGAAATATTCGCCCGATGCGCGCTCCATGCCATAATTGCGGGCAATCGAGCGACCTTCGTTATCCTTATAGAAGTACTTCACATCGATATTATCCGCATAGTGCTTGACGGCATCCTCGCAAGGAGCCGTAGAACCGTCCTCCACGATTATGACCTCAAAATCGGCAAACGTCTGTTCGGTTAGGCTCTTCAGGAGATCATCAACCTCATCGATTCGGTTGTAGACTGGGATTATTACGGAATATTTCGGCATGGGCAGTAATGTATAGTGATGTTTCGAGTGTCACAATATGGGAAAAGTCGCGGAAGCCAACCCTGATATGGAGTGAGACGCCGAAGGGTCAGTCCATGCGCGACTTGTAATCCTCGTAGGTGAAATGCCGCAACACAGTGCATTCGCCGGCTGAATCGCACCACACCATGTCGGGATGCTGTATGCCGTTGAACATCGTGGTCTTTACGGTAGTGTAATGGTTCATATCCTCAAGCGTCAGGCGGTCACCGATCCGAAGAGGGCGCGCAAAGGTCCAGTCGCCCACAAAATCCCCACTCAGGCATGAATTACCGCCAAGACGGTAGGATGGCAATCCTTCGGCAGGCTGTACGCTGCCTGTTATGGCGGGTTTGTAGGGCATCTCCAGGCAGTCAGGCATATGGCAGGCAAAAGATGCGTCGATGATGGCTGTTTTCACCCCCTGGTTCTCCACCACGTCTACCACTGATGTCACCAGATCGCCCGTGCGCCACATGAACGCGCTTCCTGGCTCAAGAATCACCCTCAGCCACGGATAACGCTCCTTGAATCCACGCAGTAGTGCCACGAGATGGGCAGTGTCATATCCCTCGCGGGTCATGAGATGTCCGCCACCCATGTTCACCCATCCGACCTGGGGCAGATAGCGGCCGAACTGCTCCTCGAAAGCGGCGAGCACCTTCTCCAGATCATATGACGAAGATTCGCACAGCGCATGGAAATGCAGACCTTCTATGCCGTCGGGCAGACGGTCGCCGATCTGCTCCGCCGTGACCCCGAAGCGGGAACCGGGCACAGCCGGATTGTAGATGTCGGTATCTATCACCGAACACATCGGATTGACACGTAGTCCGGGACTGACGCGTCGTTCCGGGTGCGAGGCATTGTATTCCTCCACATCCTTACGGAAGCGCTCCCACTGCGAAATTGAGTTGAAGGTAAGATGCGTGCTCCCGGCAATAAACTCCCCTATCGTGTCGGGAGTATATGCCGGACAATATGTGTGCACCTCACCCCCAAGCTCCTCGTTGCCCAGACGCATCTCGTTGAGGGAACTTGCCGTGGAGTCGCGCACATATTCACGCACCACGGGGAATGTGCGCCAGAGTGCATTGGCCTTGAAAGCCATTATTATCTCGATCCCCGCATCGCGCGCCACCGAGGTGATAAGCTCAAGGTTGCGGCGTATGCGGTCCTCATATACTATATAATATGGTGTTGACAGCTGTGATGCTTCCATATACCTGTATTTTGGTAGTTACTTATTGGTTCTCAAGTATTGTGAATCGTGCGAACTTAAGCAGCAGTTTCTTTTCCCCCACTACATTGAACCTAACCGTCACGGTAGGACTCGGCGCATTGGCCGCGACTACAGTTATAGTGCCCAGGCCGAAACGTGAATGCTCTATCTTCATGCCGACAGTCAGTTCCGACACGTCATGGAGGTTTTCGCTGCCGTTTCCGGGAGCGGCCTCTATCGGGGTTGATGATAAGTTGACAGGACGTATCTGTGAAGGCACATTATCGACAAGAGGATGTGAGAATGAGCGGCGACGCTCCCGGTTGTCGCGTATGGAATCCCGGTAATTGTCGATAGGACTGATCACACTGTCAGGACGCCCGAAATCGCACCCGGGAGAGACGTAAAGGTAGCTTCGGTCGATGTCTGCGATGAAACGCGACGGACGTGCGGGCGCGGTCTGGCCGTTACGGTAGCGGCTTCCGGCGTATGTGAGCACGCAATGACGACGCGCCCGCGTTATCGCCACGTAGAGCAGACGGCGCTCCTCTTCTATGCCACGTAGTGTGTCGCAGCTCATTGCTGACGGGAACAGATCCTCCTCCACTCCGACCACAATCACATTGTTGAACTCCAATCCCTTGGCGGCATGCACGGTCATCAGCGTCACAGCCTCGCCGTTGCTGTCGCTCATGTCCTGGTCGGTAGCCAGCGACACGTTGGCAAGGAAGTCCACAAGCTTGGTCTCCTGAGCCGACTGCTCCAGGCGTTCACCAACAAACTCCGAGATTCCCTGCAAAAGCTCAAGTATATTTTCCTGCTTGGAAATACTTTCGGGGGTGTTGTCATGGATAAGCGACGCGAGCATGCGCGTGTCCTCAACAATCGCCCGTGCCACCTCGTAAGCCGAGAGACCGGCTGTCACCATCCCCACGAATTTCTGTATCTGCTCCACGAACCCCTCCACTTTCTTTATCGCCGCCGCCTTGAGTCCGGTGTCGTAGCTGTCGAGCGACGTGACGACACGCCACAGGCTCACGCCATTATGCATGGCGGCATGTATCAACCTGCCTACAGTGGTTTCTCCTATGCCGCGCGCCGGATAGTTGATGACACGCTTGAACGCTTCATCGTCATCGGGATTGACGGCAAGACGCATGTAGGCGACCACGTCCTTCACCTCCTTGCGCTGATAGAACGAAAGGCCGCCATATATACGATACGGGATATTGCGGTTGCGCAACGATTCCTCCATGCGGCGCGACTGTGAATTGGTGCGATAGAGTATGGCGAACTCGTTGTAAGGGTCATGGCTGCGCATCTGCATCTGCGACACCTTGTTCGCTACCAGAATCGCCTCCTCGTAGTCGCTGTAGGCCTGAACCACCTCTATGCGTGCACCCACGTCGTTGCGAGAAAATACCTGTTTGGGTATCTGTTCTTTGTTCTTGGCGATAAGAGTGTTCGCGGCATTGATGATGTTCTGTGTCGACCTGTAGTTCTGTTCAAGCTTGAACGTGCGCAGCCCCGGAAACGATTTGTTCAGGTTCAATATGTTGCTTATGTTGGCACCCCGGAACGAGTAGATGCTCTGAGCGTCATCTCCGACCACACACAGCGCTTTCGATTCAGCGCAAAGCTGGCGTATGATGACATGTTGTGCGAAATTTGTGTCCTGATACTCGTCGACGAGCACATAGCGGAAATATTCCTGATACTTCCTGCGTATGTCGTCATTGTCGCGCAGCAGCAGGTTGGTATAATAGAGGAGATCGTCGAAATCCATAGCCCCGGATTCGCGGCATCTCTTACAGTATGCCCTGTATATCACTCCGAGGGCGGGACGTTTAGCACGCTCGTCGGCAGCCTTTTGAGCCGTATCGGCAAGATACATTTCAGGCGACACAAGGGCATTCTTGGCATTGGATATGGCCGCTGCGACGATATTTGGCTTATAGACCTTGTCATCAAGCTCCATATCGCGCAATATAGCCTTTATCAGTGACTTAGAATCGGCTGCATCGTAGATGGTGAAGCTGCTTTTGAAGCCTATCCGGTCGGCGTTCAACCTGAGCAGACGCGCGAATATGCTGTGGAACGTGCCCATCCAAAGCCGCGAGGCCACTTCCGGACCGACCATGCGCTCGATGCGCTCCCGCATCTCCTTTGCGGCCTTGTTGGTGAAAGTAAGGGCAAGTATTCGCCACGGCTCATAGCCTGACCGGAGCAGATGCACGATCTTGTACGTGAGCACACGCGTCTTACCCGATCCGGCACCGGCGATTACGAGCTGCGGCCCGTCGGTATAGACAACGGCATCGCGCTGCTGCTCGTTGAGCTGCGACAGATAGTCATCCTCCACGGCCATGTCACATCACTTCAAGATTTCCGGCGAGTCTCTGGCGTACCACTTCATAGATAACCACGCCTGCGGCCACCGACACATTGAGCGAGCCAATATGCCCGAACTGCGGAATGCTCACAAACGTGTCGCACAGCCGCAGCACCTCGGGCGAGATGCCGACATCCTCGGCACCCATAACGATAGCCACAGGGCCGGTATAGTCGGCCTGGGTATAGTTTATGTCGGCCTTCTCCGATGCCGCGACCACCATGTAGCCATTGTCTTTCAGAAAACGCACGGCACCGGCGACCGAGCGCTCGCGGCACACGGGGATATGTAGCAAAGCACCGGCGGACGTCTTTACTGCATCACCGCCGACACTAACGCTGCCATGGTCGGGAATAACTATGGCATCGACCCCGGCGCACTCGCACGTGCGGGCGATGGCACCGAAATTGCGCACGTCGGTTATACCGTCGAGCACCACCACAAAGGGTAGCACTCCCTCTTCATAAAGCTCCGGCACAAGATGGTCGAGCCGATGATAGGTCACGGCCGAGAGCATGGCAAGCACACCCTGGTGATTCTTACGGGTTATGCGGTTGATACGCTCCACCGGCACACGCTGTACCGGCACACGCACATGACGCAGTTTGTCAAGCAGTTCCTTAAGAAGGGCATCGCCCTGAAGATCCTTGCGGATAAACACTTTGTCTATCTCCTTGCCGGCTTCAAGAGCCTCGATCACGGCACGTATGCCGAATATATAGTCGGTTGATTCCATTAATAGTCAAGCTTAATGTTTGTTTGCATTGAGAAGGGAGAGGGCATTGGCACGTGCGGCATCATCTACAGTCGCACCTCCAAGCATCACCGCGATTTCATCGACACGTTCCTGTTCGTCAAGCTGCCGTATGTGCGTATGTGTGGCATCATCGTCATCGAGCTTGTATACCTTGTAATGTGCGTTGCCAAGAGCGGCCACCTGCGGCAGATGCGTTATAGCCATCACTTGTATCGACTCCGATATGTCGCGCATCATTCGGCCCATGCGGTTGGCCACATCACCGGATACCCCGGTATCAATCTCATCGAAGATAATCGATGGAAGTTGCATACGGCTCGCTATGATGCTCTTGATCGAAAGCATGAGCCTCGATATCTCGCCTCCTGACGCTGCGCCGCCTACGGGCATCAACGGTTGGTTCTTGTTGAACGCAAACCGGAACTCAACGGCATCCATGCCTGTAGCCGACATGTCGCCGGTGTGGATGTCGACATGTGCGCGCAAGTTCTTCATGCCGAGCGGAGAAGCTGTCTCACAGAGCAGTCGCTCAAACCGACGGGCCTCCTCGGTGCGCCTGCGTGTAAGTTCTACGGCAATTTCACGGGCAGCGGCCTTGGCCCGCCGGGCCTCCTTTTCAAGTTCCTCAATCGTGTACGAACTGTTCTCAAGCGCCGAGAGCTTTATCCTGAGATTCTCACGCAGGTCGACAAGCTCCTGTATGGAGCTGACATGATGCTTGGACTGAAGGGAATATATGTCGTTGAGACGTTGCTCTATAGCCTCCAGCTCATCAGGGTCGGCATTTAGGTCGCGGTCGAAGTCAGCAAGCGTGTCAGCGATATCCCGCAATTCGATATGGGCGGTATTCAGCCGTTCCACGATATTGTCGGCATCCTCAAGCACCTGCGACAGCTGCTCGCAATACTCGACAGCATCCCCGAGCATCGAAAGAGCGTTGTGCGCACCGTCAGAGAGTGCGGCGAGGGCACCACCGAGTGTCGATTTGATTTCCGAGATGTTGGCGAGCACGTCACGGTCTTTTTCAAGCTGCTCCTGCTCCCCGGCCTCAAGTTTCATGGCATCGAGCTGTTCAAGCTGGAAACGCGTGAAGTCCTCGTCCTGCCGGTTCTGCTCTATGATTTTCTTCGTGTCACGCAGACGTTTAAGCGCACGGCGATATGCAACGAAACGACGTCCATAGTCGGCCAACAGCTCCTCATTGCCGGCAAGAGTGTCGATTATGCTCAATTGGAATTCCGGAGACGCGAGCAGACGATTGTTGTGCTGGGAATGGATGTCGACGAGGAGCATGGCCACATGCGACAGCAGATCAAGGGTGACGGGGGAATCGTTGATGAACGCACGCGATCGTCCGGCAGGGGCAATCTCCCGTCGGAGTATGCACACGGTGTCGTCCCACTCTATATCATTAGCGGTACAATACTCCCTAAGGCGCTTATAGTCGTGAAGTTCAAAAGTCGCTTCTATCACCGACTTACGGCCTGAATCACGCACAGCCTTCAAGTCAGCGCGTTCGCCGAGGATAAGAGAAAGGGCGCCGAGCATTATCGACTTGCCCGCACCGGTCTCTCCGGTAATGATGTTGAACCCGTTGTGAAAGGTTATGTCAACCGAATCAATAAGGGCGTAATTGGATATATGCAGCGATCTTAACATATGATCAATGATTCGTTCGGGCCGAGTAGCCTACTGCTGTTTGTTTGTACCTTTCTTAATCATGTCGAGACGTTTCCCTTCGGTAGGATACAGACTGTAGAGAAGTTCGTAGACTCGCTCACGCTCATCCTGCGGCGCCTTGGAGTAGACATTGACAAGCTCGTCGAGTTTCGCGTCCTTGAACAAGGAGATACCTACTGACATAGGGGCGACCTTGCTCACCTCGGAAAGTATGTCGAGCGACTGCGTGATGCGCTGACGGCCCTTGTCGGGACTCACCGACATCTCGTCAAGTCCGGTACGATGGTAGGCATACAGCATATCACGCAATTTCTGGGTGGACGGTTCGGTAAAAGCATTGAGCACGGCGGCGCGGTTCTTTGTATCCTCAAACGATTTCCACCCACCCTCACCTGCCGATTGCGCCATCTGCACAACGTTGTTCAACCGCTCCCAATAAGGGTCTCCACCCCGTGGAGAGAAACTGTCGAAATCAAGTGCCAGAACAAGATACACGTAATAATTTATTATCGCGGTAAGATTGCTCTCCATGGAATTTTCAGAGAATATCAGAGGTTCGCCCTGTGAGTAGTCAAACTCGATCTTCGTATCCTTGAAATTTATGATGGTGGTAGTATAATTGCTGTTGTAGACAGGCCTGGAGGACTGAATCTGCAATTCACCGGTTATACGAGGATCCTCATAAGTCTTTACAGCCAGAAACAGCTTGCAATCAATCTTCTCATTGGTAGAAAACTGCGCATTCGTCCACTTGCGGGTGTTGATGTACTCCGATATGGCATCCTGCAAAGTCGTAAATACGGCAGTATTGGTCCCGGGCACCTGGGAGAAGTCGATTTCGACCTTGCAGTTAAGTTCCTGAGCCGAGGCACGGGATGAGAGGCCGGACAGAAGTACGACCAACAACATACGTAATATCAGAGCAATGCGTTTCATCAATCAGAGAGAGAGGATTGTGTCGAGTATATCACCTGCCACCTCGTGCTTGTCCTTGAGCGGGAACGGCAAGGTACGGCCATCGGCGGTAAAGACGGTAACCTTATTGGTATCTGTCGAAAAACCGGCACCGGCATCACGAAGCGAATTAAGGACAATCATGTCGAGATTCTTAGACTTCATCTTGGCCACAGCATTGTCACCCTCGTGATCCGTCTCAAGGGCAAAGCCGACAAGAATCTGACCCTCATGCTTCTTTTCCCCGAGAGTACGGGCGATGTCAGGATTCTTTACGAGTCTTATTTCGGGAGGCTCATTGCCCTCCCTCTTTATCTTGATGTCTGAAGGACTGGCGGGAGCATAGTCGGCAACAGCCGCACACATTATTGCGACATCGGCGTCAGGAAATACGTTCTCGCATGCGTCGAGCATCTGGCGCGCGGACTCCACGCGCACCACAGATATTGCAGAATCGGCCGGAGCGGGAATGCTTACCGGACCGCTGACCAATGTGACTGTGGCCCCTCGGGAGGCCGCTTCACCGGCAATGGCATAACCCATCTTGCCGGAACTGTAGTTCCCTATGAAACGCACCGGATCTATGCGTTCATATGTGGGTCCGGCGGTAATCAGCACGTGCTTACCCTTATAATCACAATTTCCGGAGAAATAAGCCTCAAGCACTTCGACAATGCGTTCAGGCTCCTCCATACGGCCTTTGCCGGTGAGATGGCTTGCCAGTTCGCCCGACTGTGCCTCTATGATATGGTTGCCGTAGGAGCGAAGCAACGAGATATTGCGCACAGTGGAAGGATGGGCCATCATGTCAAGATCCATGGCCGGAGCCACAAACACGGGCGCCTTAGCCGACAGATATGTGGTGACAAGCATGTTGTCAGCCACTCCGTTTGCCATCTTGGCGATGGTGGATGCTGTTGCCGGAGCCACAATCATGGCATCGGCCCACAACCCGAGATCCACATGGCTGTGCCATTCACCGGTGTTGGCTGTAAAAAATTCGCTTATGACCGGCTTGCCGCTGAGTGTCGACAAGGTGACAGGCGTGATGAACTCCTTGGCATTTGGCGTCATCACCACCTGAACTTCCGCACCGGCCTTCACCAAAAGACGCACAAGCATCGCCGACTTGTAGGCGGCGATGCCTCCGGTGATACCGAGTATGATATGCTTACCTTTTATGGCAGTCATCGCATGCGCATCTTTATAGCCGTTATCACCTGTTTGGTGTTGGCCGGAAATTCACCCTGCATCATCCAGGAATAATATCCTATGTCGCGACGGAACACATCCTCGACAAGCTGTCCCTTGTATTTTCCGAAATTGAACACTTCCTTGCCGGCATCGTTGCGGATAATACGACCCATAAGGTCGACATTCTTATTCTGGGTGGAGAATTCCGCAAGAAAAGCGACATCATTCTTAAGCGTGTCGTAACGGTCAAGCTGCGCCTTGAGCACCTCGTAGGTGGCGCGGGTATCGGCATTTGCGGAATGGGCCTCCGTAAGGTCCTTGTCGCAATAAAATCTGTACGCGGCCACAAGGGTGCGCTGCTCCATCTTGTGGAATATGGTCTGCACGTCGACAAAACGGCGCTTGGAAAGATCGAAGGGAATGCCGGCACGCAGGAATTCCTCGGTGAGTAACGGCACGTCGAAACGGTTGGAGTTGAAGCCGGCTATGTCGGCATCGTCGAAGAGCTGCATCAGCTCCCCGGCGACCATACGGAATGTCGGGGCGTCGGCCACGTCATCGTCGGTAATATGGTGTATGGCGGTCGCTTCGGCAGGGATAGGCATACCCGGATTTACGCGTATCGTGCGTTCTATCTCCGACCCGTCGGGCATCACCTTTATCACGGATATCTCCACGATACGGTCGCGCATGATGCTCGTTCCGGTTGTCTCAAGGTCGAAGAATACTATTGGGCGTGTAAGTGCGAGATTCATTTTCAGAATTCAGATACAGTCATTGGCATGAGCAGCATGAGGAGGTCGGAATCATCACTCTGCTCGGCAGGAACGAATACACCGGGGCGGCTCGGGTCGGAAAGCTTCAGGAGTACGTTCTCGGTGGATATGGTGTTTATTATCTCGATAAGATACGGAGCACTGAACCCGATTACCATGTCAGTGCCGGTGAAATCACAAGGCACTTCTTCGCGCGCCGACGTGCAGAAGTTGTTGTCGGTGGCCTTCATGGTGAGTTTCTCGGGATTTATACGGAACTTGACAAGCCCATGCCCCTGATCGACGAATACGGCCACACGGCGTATGGCGGTAAGGAACTGCTGGCGGTCGAGGGTCACCACATACGGATTATTCTGAGGTATCACCCGATTATAATCGGGGAAATTACCCTTTATAAACCGGCAGTTGAAGCGATAAGAGGGGCTTTCGAAAGTAACACTTTTCGGCTCGACTGTGATCCGGATAGACTCCTCTTTTGCAAACACATTCTTGATGACTGTGGCAGGCTTCACGGGAAGTATGAAAGAGCCTTCCTGACCCGGTTCCGACATGTTGTTGCGATAACGCACAAGCTTGCGTGTATCAGTGGAAACAAAAACTATACCGTCAGGCTTGATGTCCCACAATATTCCCATCATCTGAGGGCGCAGATCATCGTTACCTACCGCAAACAACGTGTTATCTATGCCTTTCAGCACCTGTTCCGTAGGACATACAAACGTGAAATTCGCATCGGGATTCTCGGCATCCGACTCGTTTGATGGATATTCAGCACCGTTAAGAGCGATGAAACTGTACTTACCTGTAGCATACGTCAATTCCACGGAGAGGTTCTGGTCATTGATATTGAACTCCAATCCCTGATCGGGCATCTCCTTGAGAAGATCCACCAAACGGCGCGCATCGACACAGAAACGGCCTTCACCTTCTGCATCCATCACTTGCATATGGGCCACAAGAGTATTTTCAAGATCGGAAGCCGTCACAGTCAAGGTGTCATCAGACAACTCGAAAAGGAAATTGTTGAGTATGGTCAACGCGTTCTTCGAATTAATCACCTTGCTTACGGCCGACACACACGTGTGAAGTGTCTTGCTGGAGACATTAAATTTCATGAGGCGGTATTTTGTTTGATTTATATTCCATATTCGTATGTCCTGAATATACAAGAGCAAAGATACGGGTTAGCCGAGTATAAAAACAAATCCTATTTGATTTTCACCACGGACGAGTACCTAATACGGATTCAAAGTTACGCATTTTCCAACACAAAACCATATCCGAGACGAGGTTTTATTTCTCACACTCCCACATACCATCATTAACATTATTTATGGATAAATAGCCATTAATTAAAGAAAATCATTTTGTCGTTTTCAAAAATAACCCGTAACTTAGTAGAGACGTCTTTTCCCGTTTTTTAATCCCAGGAAAGTATACAGCTATGAAAGATCTCGATAAATTCCTTAACCGCATAGACCTGCCCAAAGGGACGCCGGAATCGGGGGCCCTTTTGGTGGCCGAGCCCTTTCTGCGTGAAAGCTATTTCAATCACGCAGTCATCTATATCGTGGATTACGGACAAGGGGAGACCACCATGGGAATAGTGATGAACAAGACCACCAACTATCTTCTGTCGGATCTGCTAAACAGCGTCACAAGGCGCGAACCCATCCCCGTGTACTGCGGAGGGCCGTTATCCGGCGACAGGCTTTACTTCATCCACCGCCTTGGAGACATAATCCCGGGTGCAAAACATATCGCCGACGGCCTTTATATCGGAGGAGACTTCGACAAAATGATTGATTATGTAAATGCCGGATATCCTCTTGACGGACTGGTGCGTTTCTGTCTTGGTTACAGCGGATGGGACATCGGCCAACTCGATGATGAACTTAAAAATAACGTATGGGCCGTAACCCGCATGACAAATCCCGATACGATTCTTCAAGGATCGGAGGACGGATACTGGCACGGTCATGTGCGCACTCTCGGCTCGACATATCGCGGATGGCTATACCATCCGCAATATCCGTCACTTAACTGAGACACTACTGCAAAAAGGCGGCATACCGCAAATCCGATACACCGCCTTCATTCATCAGGGAACACTCCCACCGATCAATAGCGCACACATTATGCGCTCAATGAGAGCTTATGCTTCTTTATGGCATTGCTGAGCAGTATATTTGCAACTGTCCAGAATGCGATGTCGAGCACTATAAGAAGTGTAATGTCGAGATAATTGGCAAGTACGATATTAGCCACCGAGAAAGCAATGGCCACACACACCACCGTCACCATGGCTACACGCGACGATATGCCCAACGCGAGGAGTTTGTGATGGATGTGCGTACGGTCCGGCAGGAATGGATTGTTGCCACGACGCACTCGACCGATAAACACCCTGACCACATCAAAACATGGCACTATGAGCGGCGACAGGGCAACCACGAACATGTTGAAATCAAAACCATCTACCGCAATGGAGGAGGCGCTGAACAATCTAAGGCTCAAGAACGACAAAAGCAGACCAATCGTAAGAGAGCCGGCATCGCCCATAAATATCTTCTTTCGTTTCACAGGGTCTCCAAACACATTATAGTAGAAGAACGGCACCAACACTCCGAGAGACGCAAAAGATAACATGGCATACACATATTGCCCCAGCATATAGAACGCTACACCATAAATTATAAATCCCGTAGCGGCAAGACCGGAAGCGAGGCCGTCGATACCGTCAATAAGATTGAGCGCATTGCACACGAACACTATGTATATTACTGTCATAAGAAATCCCAGCCAAAAAGGAATATTGTTGATCCAAAGGAATCCATGCAGGGAGTTAATCCATAACCCGCCCATTATTATGAATACAGCGCAAAGAATTTGAGCCACAAACTTTGCACGATAACGTACCCCGACAAGATCATCGCCGACACCTACTATATATATCAGAAACAGCGAACAGAAACCCATCGACAAAGGAAGCGTCTGTGACTCCACAAGGAGCATCAGACGGGCATCTCCGACCAACAAGGTGGCGCCTATAAGCAAAGAGACAGTGAAGCATATCACCGGAGTAAAGGCAATGCCTCCGAGCCGTGGCACGATTCCCTTGTGAATCTTACGCTCGTCAGGCATATCAAAAAGCTCTTTCTTAAAAGCCACAAGCAGAATCTGAGGAATGAAGATTCCCGCAAACAGTACGCAAAGCACAAATACGACAAAATTACATAGTAACCAGAAGTCCATAACAAAAGTGTGTAAATAATCAATTAATAAAGTATCCTCTACAATCAATATTTAATGGAGTTAAAATATGATTTTACAAAAAACGGTCAGCGCCCTATGCCGGAATAGACGAAGCCTTCCGACTCAACCTCCGCCCTATCATAGATATTGCGGCCATCGATAATGAGCGGATTGCCCATCACATGCCTGAGCACCGACCAGGATGGCATACGGAACTGTTTCCATTCAGTGAGCAAAAGCAGCGCATCCGCACCAAGAGCGGCATCGTACATGTCGCATGCATACTCTACCCTACCATCCCCCCGGAGAGCGCTCCCGTCACCCAACCTACGACGACACTCGTCCATAGCGACAGGATCATATACCCTTACCACCGCTCCTGCGGCAACAAGGCTCTCTATAACCACGAGCGAGGGGGCCTGACGCATATCATCGGTCTCCGGCTTGAAAGCGAGCCCCCAGACAGCAATCCTACGTTCCTTGAGCGAATCGCCGAGCGCGGCACACAACTTATCGTAAACCACTCTCTTCTGAGCCTCGTTGGTGGCCTCCACGGCCTCCACCACACGCATGACACAACCGTTCTCACGTGCAGTGCGGGCAAGTGCCTTCACGTCTTTCGGAAAGCACGAACCGCCATAACCGCATCCCGCATACAGGAATTTACCCCCTATGCGGACATCGGTGCCGATTCCTTTTCGTACCATGTTGATATCCGCCCCGACATGATCACATAGATTCGCGATGTCGTTCATGAAGGATATACGCGTAGCCAACATGGCGTTGGCCGCATACTTGGTCATCTCCGCAGAAGGGATATCCATGAAATAAACACGGAAATTATTGGTAAGGAACGGCCGGTAAAGCTTTGTCATCACGGCCTTGGCACGTTCGCTCTCAACACCGACCACCACACGGTCAGGCGACATGAAGTCTTTTATCGCTGCACCTTCCTTAAGAAACTCAGGATTGCTGGCCACTTCAAAATCAATATCTACGCCACGCGACGAAAGCTCTCCGGATATTACATCCTTCACCTTGGACGCCGTGCCGACAGGCACGGTTGACTTGGTGACGAGCAATGTATAGCGATTTATATTGCGTCCAAACGTACGAGCCACGTCAAGAACATGACTCAAATCAGCACCGCCGTCCTCATCCGGAGGAGTACCTACGGCAGAGAACACCACCTCGACATCGTCAAGACACTCTGCAAGCGAAGTGGTGAAATGCAGACGACCGGCCTCCACATTGCGAAGCACCAGCTCTTTCAGCCCCGGCTCATATATCGGAATCTCTCCGCTCTTAAGACAGGCGATCTTATCCGCATCTATGTCGACACAAGTCACATCGACGCCCATCTCGGAGAAACATGCTCCCGAGACAAGACCAACATAACCGGTGCCGACTATTGCTATATTCATTATTCCGCGTACTTAAATTCTATAATGCGACCTGAAAACATCAAGGCGACTATAGCCATCACAAGACATAAGACAAGTCATAAAAATACTGAAAACCATCAGAGTAGTTTTCATGACGGCTTCCATTGAACCTTACTAAGGGCAAAGTTACTAATTACAATGTATTTGTGCAAATTTTATGAGGGCTTATCATACAACAGTTTCCGGAATAATCGACAGATCAAGCATACGCACGAAGCAATGACAACATCTCTTCAGAATCAACCGAAGCCGCCTGGCAGACCATCGCCACGACTTCGGAAGGGCCATAGGATGCACGCAGATATTCCATGGACATCGCCCCGTCCCGTTTGGACAGACGCAATCCGTCGGCATTCTTCAACAAAGGGAGATGGGCATATGACTGAGGCGAAACAAGACCGAGCAACGAGGTGAGGTAACGTTGTGGCGCGGTAGAGAGCAACAAATCGTCACCTCTCACCACCTCGGTAACTCCCATCATCGCATCATCCACAGCCACAGCCAACTGATACGCCCAAGAGCCATCGCGCCGACGCAAGACGAAGTCTCCGAAATTTGCGGAAAGATCCACCTCCTGCGGTCCACATATGCGATCATCAAACCGCACTACCACATCCGGCGACGAGGGGAATGCATGACCGGAGGGATAAGGAGGCACCATGACACGCAGGGTCGCAGGCAACAATCCGGCCCCGAAGCAAGGCGACATCGGACGACATCTCCCCGCGTAAGGAATGTGCCCGTCTGTGGCGTGAGGCGCACGTGATGCCATCAGTTCAGCGCGTGTACATGTGCACGGATACACCAACCCCATATCGGAAAGGTCCTTAAGAGCACCCTCATAAACTTCGGTGCGCTCGCTTTGATAGACAGGACCTTCGTCCCACCCGAGTCCAAGCCAATCAAGATCAGACATTATCATATCGGCCCATTTTCGACGAGAGCGCTGGGTGTCGATATCCTCTATCCTCAACAGCCACGACCCACCATTGGCCTTGGCGGATATGTACGACATCAAGGCGGCATATATATTGCCGAGATGCATTCTTCCGGATGGAGACGGAGCAAACCGCCCTTTACTTGGGATAGCCGCAATACGTTCCGGCGAAGTGTTCAACAATCTATCAAGAATCGACATCTGAATATGAGCACAGTATAGAAGGTTGTTACTGGTGTTACATTCAATGACGGCATTCATCAATAAGATGACGTATAGCCATCGCCGGATGAATGAACAGCATACGAGGACCGGCATAACGCATAACCCTTCTGATATCGTCACGTCTGGATTGTGAGTAGCAATGTATCTCGCATTTACGACAACTGCTCTTGTCCCCTCTCTTCGGGCACATGTCAATGCGCGCGCAAGCGTAATCAAACAGCGTACGGCATTCATCACACAAGACGTCGCGACGACCGTCAAATCTGTGGAATCTGGAGCAGTACATTGCTATCATGCAGCGCACGACCAGCTTCTCGCGTTCGATACGCTCCATTTATCCGCAAGTCATGGCTGGGGCACAGCCACCGTGCCAAGCTCCCGTATCGCTCCGGTGACAGGATTCATAATAAGATACGAAGGGGCTTTACGATCGCTGAATGGCTTAGGATCAAGCCCGAACACTATGCCATACTGAGCCGCATCGATAGACCCCTCCCACATGGTCTCACCTCGGAACGATATGCTGATAGAAGCGCTTCCGGGTATACGGTAGGCAATGCCACCCTTCGGGAAAACCTTCGGTTCACCCCTTTCATTAAGAGGCATCTTGCCACGGTCGGTGACACGAAGCGACAATGTCACGGGATCACCTGAAAGGTCGGACGCATCGACAATTCCATCAATGGCCGAAATGCGTGCTATGACCTTGCGCGACACGTCGTCGCCGGGAGTATAAGTGATAGTATTCACGTCTGTCTCGGTCTGCGTTGTACCAACAAACATGGCGGTAAGCGCGGCCTCCTGGGCGGCAATCTCGTCAATCACGATCTGCATTGCTTTACCGTCCGGCGGCATCTGGTCGGCCTGCCCGGTGATAAGATCCGAACGGCTCTGACGCAGTTCGTAGATGCGTTGTGCCGCAAGTTCCGCACGCTTGGCTATCGACTGGCTTTGGAGCATCTCTGCCGTAATCACCTGATTGGCGGCTGCACCTTGCAACGGAGTAGGCACAGCTGCCACAGGCACCGGAAGTACGGGCGACTCCATGGCAGCGACATCCTCGGTGTTGATGGCAAGCGGAAGGTTGTTCTCATCCATTATAAGGAAAGGCGTATAGCCAGGCTTGAACTGCATGAGATAGCGTTCGGAATTATTGGCGACACCACGGGCATTGACCGACACCGACTTCACGCTCCAGCCCTCCGACCTTTTGGTAATCGGGTCATCCACATTCAGATACTTTTTTGCATATAGATAAAACTCTCCCGGTTCCTTCACCACATGTTCCGCCTCAATGGTAATGTCAAGGACGGTAGTGGGAAGCGAGTAGACCAGGCCATAATCGTTTGCCTTTGTCGCCGAGAATTTCTGAGTACTCTGTGCCGATGCCGAAGCAATGGCAAGCAGACACATCGGTATGGCTATTGTGCGATTGTATTTCATGATTCTTTAGCTTTCTTGATTATGTCATGTATCGCTTTTGACACAAATGTAGCCACATCCGTGGCCAATGTGCCGAAAGTGCCGTATTCCTCACCTGCGAGCGTACCGGCCATGCCATGTATATAAGCCCCTATAGCTGCTGCAAGGTCGGGAGTATATCCCTGGGCCATCAACGAGCCTATCACACCGGTCAGCACGTCTCCGCTTCCGGGAGTAGCGAGTGCCGGGCAGCCGCTACCCACGAAATATATCTTGCCGTCAGGGCGCACCACATAAGTGTAACGTCCTTTGAGCAGTATTATTATATTATAATATGCCGACTTCTCGACAGCAGCCCTGAGACGCGCCTCATGCGACATGTAAGGGCCGAAAAGCCGGTCGAACTCACCGGCATGCGGTGTTATAACCGACATCGGAGGCACATGCTCCAGAAGGTCTGGGCGTTGCGCTATGCAGTTGAGACCGTCGGCATCGATGACCATCGGCTTTGATGCCATGTTGATAAATGCCTCTACCGCACGCACGGTATAGTCATGGGTGCCGATTCCGGGACCCAACGCCACTACGTCGTATTCATGCCGTGGCGATATATCAGTGATGACTATGTCATGCTGGTCGGCATGGAACATAGCTTCAGGCACTGCCGTCTGCATCGGCATGAACCCGCATCGGGGAGAATGCACGGTAAGCCTGCCTACACCGGAGCGCAAAGCGCCAAGCGCCGCCATCTGGGCCGCACCCATCATGCCGTAGCATCCGGCCACAAGCAACATTCTTCCGAAGTCTGCCTTTGAAGAGAATTCGTTGCGAGGGCGCAATATACGCTGCACATCGCTTTTCTCAAGCAGATAGTAGGGACTCTGCTCCCCGCGGGCCTCGTTGCCGGCAAGCTTTATGTCGAGTACTTTCCATTCACCCAGAAATTCTGCATTGTCCTGGATAAAAAACGCCAGTCGCGGAAACTCTATGGCCAAGGTGAGGGTGGCATGTATCACATCTCGAGAAAGGGTCATCTCGTTCCACTCGCCAAACATGCCGGACGGCATGTCAATCGACACGATTGTAGCGTTTGAACTATTTATATAGTCCACAAGCGACTTAAATCCCCCTTTAAGAGGTTCTTTAAGTCCCGAACCGAAGAGGCCGTCAATCACTATGGTCTCCCGCGTGATTACCGGAGGCGCGAAATCCGTAGTAACTTCGGTAAAAGATACACCGGGCATCTCCTTCAGCTTATCACGGAAATGCGCGCAAGCCTCTGATAGTCCATGCTCGGTGACATTCAAAAGGAGCACCTCAACGGAATAACCCTCGTCGGCAAGCATGCGGGCTACCGCCAAAGCGTCGGCACCGTTGTTTCCCGGCCCGGCAAACACCATCATCGGGCGCGACGGACGCCAGCGGCTCATTATCTCCCAGGTCACAGCCGAGGCGGCCCGTTCCACCAATTCTATGGTGGTGACGCCCTCCTTCTCTATCACTGCGCGCTCTATCGAGCGTATCTGGGAATTGGTAAATATTTTCATCAAACAAGTATCTATTTTATCCCGGCCCTGTCACGACCGTTTTCTGATCTGTCCAACTATATCGCAAAATTACGAAATCTTATCAGCACATGAAAAAAATGTCGCGAGGAAGTCATAAATTTCCTAAATTTGCATTAGAAAAATTTGAGCGAACATGTCTGTAACAATACTTGGAATCGAATCATCTTGCGATGACACCTCAGCCGCCGTGATACGCGACGGAATACTCCTCAGCAATGTCATCGCCAGCCAGAAGGTGCATGAAGAATATGGCGGGGTCGTTCCGGAACTCGCATCACGCGCACATCAACAGAACATCGTGCCCGTTGTCGACACGGCGATAAAGCGCGCGGGGATAGCCCCCTCCGACATTTCTGCCATAGCTTTCACCAGAGGGCCGGGATTGCTCGGTTCCCTGTTGGTAGGCACGTCTTTCGCCAAAGGGATGGCCATAGGACTCGGGTGTCCGATAGTTGATGTAAACCACCTCCACGGCCACGTGCTCAGCCACTTCATACGCCGCGAGGTGTCGGACACGATTCCGGGATTTCCATATCTCTGCCTCCTGATATCAGGAGGAAATTCACAGCTGATACTCGTCAGAAGCCCGCGCGATATGCAGGTGCTCGGCCAGACTATCGACGATGCCGCAGGCGAGGCGTTCGACAAATGCGCGAAAGTCATGGGACTCCCCTACCCGGGAGGACCGCATATAGACCGTCTGGCAGCCGAAGGCGATTCAAAACGCTTCAAATTCGCGAAACCTCATATCCCCGGCCTCGACTACAGTTTCAGCGGACTCAAGACATCGTTTCTTTACACTCTTCGCGACAACGTGAAGGTCGATCCTGAGTTTATCGACAAGAATAAGGCGGATCTCGCCGCATCGCTCCAGGAGACAATAATAGCCATACTGCTCGATAAGCTCGACAAAGCCGTGAAACAGACCGGTGTAACGACAATAGCCATAGGCGGTGGGGTATCGGCCAACTCCGGAGTACGGAGTGCCATTTCCGATTACTGTTCCAAGCATGGCCTAACCCCATTTATTCCGGAGCGTGCATTCACCACTGACAATGCCGCCATGGTAGCGATTGCCGGTTATTTCAAATATCTTGACGGCGATTTCTGTGAAATGGACGCCGCTCCATATGCCCGCGTAACGGTATGAAAAATTCCCTCACACAAAAAGATGGCCTCCCCATCCCTGTCAAAGGGGCGCGTGAGATATTCTCACTGCTGGCCGAAAAGCATCTTACACTGTCTACGGCCGAAAGCTGCACCGGAGGCAACATCGCCCACAACATCACTCTGATTCCTGGCAGTTCCGAAATTTTCAAGGGAGGAATCGTCTCCTACAGCAACGAAGTCAAGCACATGGTGCTCGGAGTAAGGGAAAAAACGCTCGCCGAACATGGAGCGGTAAGCCGTCAAGTCGTAGAGCAGATGGCAGAAGGTGCATGCCGCGTGTGCGACACCGACTGTAGCGTTGCCACATCCGGCATAGCAGGCCCGGGGGGCGCTGTTCCGGGAAAACCGGTAGGAACCGTATGGATCGCCGCACGATACCATGACACAATACGCTCTGGACTGTTCATGTTCTCCGGATCCCGCGAGGAGATAATCTCCATCGCCACCTCCGCAGCCTTGTCTTTATTATACAGCACGATTACTTCTCCCGACAACGCGCCCTCTCATGATGGCTTTTAGACGTCACTTTCAAAATTTCACATAAACATCTTTAGCGACACGCGATTTTTCACTAATTTTGTCGAAACTATCATTACCACGATGAATACAGTGACATATAACGGCCTTAATTTCCGGCCCTATATAAAATATGAAACGATACAGCGACGCATAGCGGAAATCGGCGAGGAAATCGGACATGAATACTCCGGTAAATGCCCCTTGATACTATGCGTGCTCACAGGCGCGTTTCCATTCGCATCCGATCTTTTCCGCTCACTTGGCATAGATGCCGAAATCGCCTTCATTCGCCTTAAAAGCTATGAAGGGACCTCTACTACCGGAAACGTGAAGCAACTCCTTGGACTGACGGAGAACATAGAGGGACGCCACGTGATAATTGTAGAGGATATCGTCGACACAGGTCATACTATCAGTAATCTGATCAAGGACCTCCAGGCCAGGAATCCGGCATCGGTCAAGGTTGCCACACTCCTTTACAAGCCTCAGGCACAACTATGTGGTGTAGTGCCTGACTATGTGGGCTTTGAAATACCCACAAAATTCATCATCGGATTCGGACTTGACCTCGACGGGCTTGCACGCAATCTCCGCGACATATACGTGATCTGCGACGAGGATAAGCTTTCCACCCAGGAATAACCGTCACTGATTAGCGGTATGGATGAATGCGTGTCCGCTTGTACACGCCACTTTTGATTGCCTATTATTCATTTATATATTCATCAATTCATTTGAGATAATCATGTTCAACATAGTGATATTCGGTGCGCCCGGAAGCGGGAAAGGCACCCAGAGCGACAAACTGATCGAGGAATACGGACTGTATCATATATCGACAGGAGAAGTGTTGCGCGACCACATAGCAAGAGGAACCGAACTCGGGAAAGTGGCCGACAGCTATATCTCGCAGGGACATCTCATTCCTGACGACCTTATGATAAAGGTATTGGAAGATGTACTTGACAACACTCCGGAAGCCGACAAGGGTGTGATATTCGACGGATTCCCCCGCACCATTCCCCAGGCAAAGGCACTGAAAGAAATGCTTGCACACCGCGGGTCGAAAGTGCATGCCGTAGTCGGACTGGAAGTCGACGACAATGAGCTGGTCGACCGCCTGCTAAAACGCGGGCAGATGTCGGGGCGCAGCGATGACAACCTCGACACCATCAAACAGCGTCTTGACGTGTATCATTCGCAGACCTCGCCACTTCGAAACTACTATAAGGAAGAGGGCAAATATCATGCGATACCCGGATCGGGCGAAATCGAATCAATATTCTCCGAGATAAAAACACGTCTCGACAATGTAAAATCACAATCATGACGCAAGAAACGCCGGTACAGTCGGCGGCGAAAGAGGTCTATGAAATGCTCCTCCGCCGGCAGGCTTTCGAGGCAATGCAGCTCGCCGATGAGATCACCGCGGATGCCATATCCCAATGGCAACGCGACGCTTCTCCGGCCAACGCATGCGACCTTCTTGTCGCGTCTTGCGCGCTATCGGAGTCGCAGATTGCCGCCGGCAGGCTCAAGCCGGCGCTCAACACGGCTCTCCGTGCGCTCGCACACACTTCTACGGCCGACACAGATGCCGAGCCCCGCATGATGTGCACATTGTCGGCTTGGAACGCACTCGAGCAATTGCTCAATCTCACTATCCCCGACGACACGCGCCGCGATGCCGTGGCTTCTGCCACCGGCATGCTCGGATCGTTGCTTTATCATTACTACTACGCCACGGGGCGAGCCAACCCGGAGTGTGCCGCGCTTAATGACGCCTACGATGCCCTGAGGGTTATAACATCCCTCGTGCGCATCGATTCCGCAGCGACACCGGCCACAACACTCCCCGCGCTCATCTCCTCCATCGCTGATGCCGGTCTTGCAGAATAATATTAATCCTATAGTCAACCCCTTTCAATCAACAGGCCCTGTGTCAGCGAGCTGACACAGGGCCTGTTGATTGAAAGATAATTGTTTATATCAGAAGAGATAGGCAGCTGTAACAGTCCAGAAACGGTTCTTGCCATTGACCTCACCCGACTCATAAGTCTTGCTCAGTCCAAGGCCATAGCTTGCGGCAACCTGAACGTGGCTCAGCAGCTCAACACCAAGCCCGAAGTTCCATGAGAAATTCGACTTGTTCTCCTTGCCTAATTCGATTTTGGAATGATCTACCATATATGCCCACTCCGGACCTGTGGTAAGGAACGGGACAACAATGCGGCTGATTACCGGGAAACCAAAACGATACTTGAGGTTGACAGGTATGGCAATATAGTCATTGTGGACTTCCTTTCCGGCATCGCGACGCACGTACATAAGCGAGGCGTCGAATGCGAAACCGAGCAGAGGGATGCGGCCATCAAGCATAACGCCTCCGGTGAAACCGGTGCGGTTGTCACTTGACCCCAAAGACTTGTTGAAATGTAGTTCGTTGACACAGATGCCGACTTTCGGACCGATGCGCAATTGAGCTGATGCAGGCATGGCAAAAGCAATGGCAACCATTACAGAAGCGATAATAAGTGAGATTTTTTTCATAACGGATAATTTTTATTTATGTGTGATATGATTTGTATTCATGACATTTGGCAACAGATTCAGGATTATTCATCGTATGCGGTCGTCTACTGTTACCCCGGCCTTAAATCGCACAGCTCTTCTTGCCGGTATCTCGATCAGTTCACCGGTATGCGGATTATAGCCCTGACGCGGCTTTTTCTCCGACACGGAAAATGTGCCGAAACCGGCCAAAGAGACTTTTCCGTCAGACTCCAGAGTATCAATTATCGTATCAAGGCAGCTATCGACTACAGCACGTACATCTGCGCGCGCCAATCCGGTACGTTCGGCCACCTTGGCCACAAGTTCGGTCTTATTCATGAGGACGAACAATCGATTTTGGTTAAGAGCGTGCTCAAGACAGCATGATGCCTTGAACAATATTTAAGCTATCGACCGCAAATTTACATTTTTAATTCCTATTTCACCGCATTTTCATTAAATATTGTGCATGCCCTAAAAATAACGAATCACGGAAGGACGCGGCGGATTGTGGCGACACGTTGCCATGGCACAGTAGAGAGACGCACACGTCCCGCTGACTCAATCATAGTATCTTGACCGACATATAGAGCGACATGGTTGATTCGTCCTGTCTTTTCAGAGGCGAAGAATATCAGGTCGGCACAAGCCACCGAATCCCGGTCGACCTCCCGGCCGACAAGCGCCTGCTGCGACGCATCGCGCGGAAGCATGATCCCCTCGGCGAGATAAGCAAGACGCGTAAGTCCCGAACAATCCATCCCTTTCGCCGTAAGACCGCCCCACAGGTATGGAACACCCATGAGCGCACGTGCCGTGTCTACGATCCGTGTAGCGTCTGAGCTATGCCGCTCCCACGTTTCCACAGGCACACATGCCTCTTTCGGAATAAGTGCACGTCGACCGTCTGGAAGTTTCATCAGCATGGTAGCATTATCACACGACACTGCTACCGCTATGTCACCTTGAACAATGTCGGCCACGGCATTGCCGGCAGAATCACAGGCCATCAGCGGAAGGACATTCATCGCAATCATGCGCGGAGCATCAAGCCACACGCCGAGACTATCGGCAGCGACAAACGTGAGGGAATTGTCAATGATATAGCCGCGATACCCGTCCGGCAACTCGACATGACTCCATCCGGAGGGAATGCGCGCGAGCACCCTCACTGGCCAGCCCATAAGAGCCTGCGTCGACATCTCCGCACCGTGGCGCGGCTCTGTACGCACATGCGCAGCCGAGACGTGGGGTATCGCCCACAGGTCAGCAGTGTCGACCTGACAAACCGTGTATCCCGCCAAAGAGGAATGTGAAGGAAGGTTATCGCCGTCTGAGGCAGGATAAGCCACGAAAGCCCCCAACGCTACACCAAGAGATACGACCGGTATTCGCCACCACAGCATCATGACTCGAAAAGGCGCTGGAAAGCATAGGCATCCACATAGCTGCGGTCACGTCGCAACCAGGAGCGCAAACGCCCGCAGGTGTCGAAACCGGCCTCGCGGAAAAGCGCCTGGCTGCGCACGTTGTCGATCGGTATTATCGCCCACAACTGATGCATGCCTATGAAACGCCCTGCATAGTCTGCACCAAGTTCGAGCATACGTTTCCCATAACCCTTCCCCTGCCAGTCGCGATCCACGAGCACGCCTACGCCGGCACGCCTGTTATGAGGGTCGAAATCGTAAAAATCAAGTGTCCCCACGGGGGTACCGGTAGAGGTATCAACAGCCATAAGGCGCAACTGTCTGGCGATATATATGTCAGGCTGATAGTTCTCTATATAGTCCCACAGACGTTTGCGGGAATATGGAGCGAGAGTGCATCCAAGCTCCCAAAGTGATGTGTCGTTTTCCCATGCGGTAAGGATGTCGAGGTCTGTAGGTTCGATGGCGCGCAAAGCTACCACGCCGTCATTGAGTAATTGTGCCATATTCTTAATGGATTAGTACTATCTTTAAATGACTATCGTTTTGAGAAAGAATCAGTGAAAAGAGTGCGGTTGATGAGAGATCGGCCGAGAGTCACCTCGTCGGTATATTCGATTTCATTGCCAACCGACACTCCGCGGGCAAGCTGCGTGATCTTTACGGGAATATCACCCAACCGACGGAATATGTAGAAATTTGTAGTCTCCCCTTCCATAGTAGCACTCAAGGCAAGTATCACCTCCTTGATTCCGCCATTCTTCACACGTTCCACCAACGAACGTATCTGCAAGGCGTCCGGCCCGATGCCGTCCATCGGGGAAATCAGCCCCCCGAGCACATGGTATAACCCACGGTATTGCCCCGTGCGCTCGAAACTCATCACATCTTTCACGCTCTCGACCACGCACACAGTCGAAGTGTCGCGCATAGGGTCGGAGCATATGGGACAGAGCTGTTGCTCGGATATATTGTGGCAGCACGTACAGTATGAAATACCGCGTCGCAGGTCGATGATGGATTGCCCCAGATCGACACCGGTCTGTTCATCCTGACGCAGTAGGTGGAGAGCCAGACGCAAGGCCGTCTTGCGTCCTATGCCCGGCAGACGCGACAGCTGTGTCACTGCATTTTCGAGCAATACTGATGCGAACTCCTGTTCCATTGTTCAGAGGGTATCGCCGGCATTAAACAAGGTGGAGTCGAGGAAATCATCGAGCACTTTTGAAAACTGCTCATTCATTCCTCTTGGATAACGTACTTCCGCATACACCTGCGCAAGAGTCTCCTTATTGTTCTCCTTGATGAATGCGGCACTGTCGGAACGTCCCTCTTTAGAAGCATACAGATTGCGTATTGCCGCATCAGTATAGTCTGCATATGCGCCTTCATGCACAATCCCCTCCACCGGAAGCCTGTCCGACACTTCCGCAGGAGCGGCGGGATATCCTACCGTCAGAGTCACCAACGGAATGACGCGCGCCGGCAAATGCAGGGTCTCGGCAATCTGCGGAGCGGTAAACAGCGTCGTCCCGAGATAGCAGCATCCGAGACCATGCATCTCGGCGAGAGTGTTGAACTGCTGGGCGAACAGCGCACAGTCGAGCACACCGTACATCAACGCCTGCGAATTGTCAAATCCAGCCTCCGTGCCGTTGATGCGACACCAATGATGGAAACGGTTTATATCAACGCAGAACGTAAGCACCACCCCGGCTCCGGATGTGACCTGCGGCTGTCCGAAATGAGCCGGGGCAAGCGCCTCTCGGTCGGCACGCGAGCGCGTCACTACCACAGAATAGAGCTGCATGTTGCCGGTAGTGGGCGCATGTGAGGCAAGCTCTATCAAACGTGTCAACAACGACGGTTCAACTTCTCTCTCCGTATATGAGCGCACCGTAGCGCGCGATGCGAAATATTTATCAATATTGTCCAGATCCATGTCTCAAAAGTTTATGCGAATATACTCAATCTCAATAAAACTAACGAAATTCTCTTAAATTTTTTCGTGTATCTGTAGTATAACGACATAAGACATAACCGTCAATGGAAGTTATCGACATCGGTCGATTAAGCATGTTGACAACTCGGATTATCAACATCGATTTGCAAAACGGACAACTTCCGACACCATCCCCAACAGGCAATATCCTATCAATCAAATACTTTAAATTCGGTTTCGGAAAACTTATCTACAATAGCGAAATTCTCGATAAAACTTTTTGGCAAGAATGAAAATATTGCTGAATTTTGCAAAGTAATTCTTAGAGAATACCTGTCTTAATTCCGACGCTAAAAAACGCACATGAGAAAAGAAGTCGCTCGCCACTTGAGGCTACGGCTTCCTTTTTCGTGCGATTACGTGTATGCGCCGGGGCAGACGGAAAATCACATTCCGATATACGCTATCATATTACAATAATATCACACCAACCGTGGACGAAAAAAAGACATATTCATTTGACGAGGCGCAGGAAGCAACGCTGCAGTATTTCAACGGCGACGAGCTGGCCGCGCGAGTATGGGTTACGAAGTATGCGCTTAAGGATTCATTCGGCAACTTGTACGAAAAGACGCCCGAGGATATGCACCACCGCATAGCCGCCGAGGTGGCCCGAGTGGAAAGCACCTACCCCAACCCGATGAGCCATGAGGAAATATTCGCACTTCTCGACCGATTCCGCTATCTCGTGCCGCAGGGAAGCCCCATGACCGGCATAGGAAACAACTATCAGGTGGCATCTTTGAGCAATTGTTTCGTAATAGGCCTTGACGGCGAGTCGGACAGCTATGGAGGCATACTACGCATCGACGAGGAGCAGGTGCAGCTCATGAAACGTCGCGGAGGCGTGGGGCACGACCTCAGCCACCTGCGCCCCAAAGGAACACCGGTGAAAAACTCGGCACTCACCTCTACAGGACTGGTACCATTCATGGAACGCTACTCCAACTCCACCCGTGAGGTGGCCCAGGACGGACGTCGCGGCGCACTTATGATGTCGGTGAGCATAAAGCATCCTGACAGCGAGGCATTTATCGACGCCAAGATGACCGAAGGGAAAGTGACAGGTGCAAATGTGAGCGTGCGCATCGACGATGACTTCATGCGCGCCGCCACCGAGGGCAAGCCTTACATGCAGCAATTTCCCGTCACCGCCGCCAATCCGGAAATCACGAAGGAAATCGATGCCGCGGCACTATGGCGCAAAATCGTGCACAATGCCTGGCAGTCGGCAGAACCGGGAGTGCTCTTCTGGGACACTATTTCCAGAGAGTCTGTGCCCGACTGCTACGCCGACCTCGGATTCCGCACCATCTCCACAAATCCATGCGGAGAAATACCCCTCTGCCCCTACGACAGCTGCCGCCTTCTCGCCATAAATCTCTACAGCTACGTCAAACACCCATTCACCGACCGCGCAGAGTTTGACTTCTACCTCTTCCGCGAGCACGTGGCAAAAGCCCAGAGGGTGATGGATGACATCATTGACCTTGAAGCAGAAAAAATAGATAAAATACTTGCCAAAATAGATTCCGATCCCGAGAGCGAGGAAGTAAAAGGCACGGAACGACACCTTTGGGAAAAAATCAGGGAAAAGACTCTTAAAGGACGTCGTACCGGCGTAGGTACTACAGGAGAAGGTGATATGCTCGCAGCTCTCGGACTACGCTACGGCACTCCTGAAGCCACCGATTTCTCAGAAAAGGTACACCGCACACTTGCGCTTGCCGCCTACAGGTCGTCGGTCGAACTGGCCAAGGAGCGCGGCGCATTCGAGGTGTATGATGCCGGACGCGAGGCAGCCAACCCCTACATTCTCCGTCTTGCCGAGGCAGATCCAGATCTGTATGAAGAGATGAAGAAGTATGGCCGACGCAACATCGCATGCCTCACCATAGCCCCTACAGGAACCACGTCGCTGATGACCCGTACCACTTCCGGCATCGAGCCGGTGTTCATGCCGGTATACAAGCGTCGCCGCAAAGTAAACCCAAACGATCCGGAGGTGCGCGTGGACTACGTGGATGATGTCGGTGATGCTTTCGAGGAGTATATCGTGTACCATCCTAAATTCATCGACTGGATGGAAACAGTAGGCATAGAACGCCGCGACAACTACACTCAGGATGAACTCGACGCACTCGTAGAAAAGTCGCCTTACTTCCGGGCCACCGCCAATGACGTCGACTGGCTCGAGAAAGTACGCATGCAAGGCCGCGTCCAGAAATGGGTCGACCACTCAATATCCGTGACCATCAACCTCCCCGCCGACGTGAGTGAGGAGCTTGTAGGACAACTGTATGTCGAGGCCTGGCGCGCAGGATGCAAGGGATGTACGGTCTACCGCGACGGCTCACGCTCGGGCGTACTTGTGTCCATCTCCAAGAAGGCACAGCCTGCGGAAGTATCGCCGATGGTGACCAATGCGCCGCACGTCGCCAAGCGTCCGATCGAACTTGACGCAGATGTGATCCGTTTCCAGAACAACAAGGAAAAATGGATTGCATTCGTAGGCCTCGTCGACGGACACCCCTACGAGATATTTACCGGACTGGCCGATGACGAGGACGGAATCTTCTGCCCAAAAAGCGTCACTAAAGGCAAGATAATCAAGGCGCTTGACGAGCACGGCAACAAGCGCTACGACTTCCGCTTCATCAACAAGCGAGGCTACAAGACAACCATCGAAGGCTTGAGCGACAAGTTCAATCCTGAATACTGGAACTATGCCAAACTGATTTCCGGTGTGCTACGCTACGGCATGCCTATCGATCAGGTACTGAAGCTCGTGAGCGGACTCGAACTCGACAGCCAGTCAATCAATACCTGGAAGATGGGCGTCGAACGTGCTCTGAAGAAGTACCTTCCCAACGGAACCAAAGCGAGCGGACAGAAATGCCCCAACTGCGGGAACGAAACACTGATATATCAGGAAGGATGCCTCATATGCACTTCATGCGGCACCTCGAAATGCGGATAACACTTTTTTGTCACCATCTATAAACCACAATACCCCAAAATAGCTACAATATGAAGAAAGCAATCTCCACCACAAATGCCCCCGGTGCCATAGGCCCATACAGTCAGGCCATCGAGGCTGGCAACATGGTGTTCGCATCCGGCCAGATACCCATCGATCCGGCCACCGGTGACATCCCCGAGGGAATCACTGCACAGACACGCCGCTCGCTCGCCAACGTAGCAGCCATACTCGATGCGGCAGGCCTGTCGCTGGACAATGTGGTAAAGACCACCGTATTCCTCGCCGATATGGGCGATTTCACCGCCATGAACGAGGTGTATGCCGACACGTTCAAGGCCCCCTATCCGGCCCGTTCGGCTGTCGCAGTCAAGACTCTGCCCAAAAACGTGCTTGTAGAAATCGAAGTCACAGCTATACGCTGATGAGCATCCGTCCACATCCGACATATAATGAAGTGCGGCCC
>NZ_CAJTYX010000018.1:0-4127 GCF_910583865.1 uncultured Muribaculum sp. | reverse complement strand
ACTTCATTATATGCATATCAAAATGTGTACGATATACTCAAAACATATGCCTCAGAATGGAGAGTCGAAATCTTTCAACAGAGGATGGCGCATATCCTTCTCAGAGAGGATGGCCACAGACGGATCTACGCGCCAGTCTATGCCAAGCGACACATCGGCAATTGATATGCCTCCGTCAGCCTCCGGAGCATAATAATTGTCACATTTATATTGAAAGACGGCCACGTCAGACAATACTGCGAAACCATGGGCGAATCCGCGCGGAATGAACAACTGACGATGATTTTCCGCAGTCAACTCCACCGCCACATGCTGCCCATATGTGGACGATTCCTTGCGCAAATCGACGGCCACATCAAGTACAGCGCCGACCACACATCTAACCAGCTTGGCCTGAGAAAAAGGTGGACGCTGGAAATGCAGTCCGCGCATAACGCCTCGTGTGGACATGGATTCATTATCCTGGACGAAATCCACAGTCCCCACGGCAGCTTCAAACTCACGGCGGGAGAAACTCTCGAAAAAATATCCACGCGCATCCTTGAATATGCGCGGCTCGACAATCACCACGCCGTCGATATCCGTCTTTATAAATTCCATAAATAAAAATGTCGTTGATTTTCTCCACAAAGATAATCAACGACACTTGTATTTCAAAAAAATGTCAATACCGCTTTTACTACACCTTGATATTACAACAGAAGCACTCCTAAAACGCCGATGCCGACAGCATCTTATGCGCGGCCAGTTCCGAAACAAGCGCGGCAAACTGCTGCATGACTTCATGCGCCGATGTATCCACAAGCTGATCCGGACCAAGAGTATTGAGCTTGGCATAGCATCTGGCAGCAAGGTCAAACTTCTCCTGATTGTCATCGACAAGACTTATCAGTGCTCCCCACGCCCGGGCCTTCATATGTTCCTGAGCCGGCACATTAATTTCTTCAATACAGCCGATAAGTCTGGTAACATCTTCGGGTGAAACCTCCGAGGTAGGTTTATCGAGTATCTGCTCAATGCTTGACCCGCATGCTGTCAGCATGAAACACATTGACATCAGAAACATAAAAATAATTTTTCTCATCTTGATTAATTTTCCTAATTTTACAAAAGAAACACCACAAGTGTAATAGAGGTTTACCCCATTATGTAAAATATTTCCATGAATTATTTACCCGATTAAACTTTAACCTCTTTTTCATTGTCATAACCATAAATGTATTTACTCACAACATAAAACTTAACATGAAAATTCTGACACGCATACTGCCCGCACTTCTTATTGCGGCCGGTATCTTTTTCCTCGGAGTATTTATCAAGAGCGGAATCGATAACTTCGCCTACCGTGACCGCGTTGTAACCGTGCGCGGACTTGCCGAAAAGGAAGTAATGGCCAACAAAGTGACATGGCCCATCGTTTGCAAGGAGGTAGGCAACGACCTTGCATCCATCTACGACAAGATAACTTCAAACACATCCAAAATAAGCAAGTTCCTGACTGAAAACGGTATATCAGCCGACGAGATTCTTGTGCAGCCGCCCCAGATCCTCGACCTTCAGGCAGAGCGTTACGGCTCTAATGACCGCCCGTTCCGCTACAACGTTACATCTGTAGTAGTCGTTACCTCATCCGACGTACAGAAGGTCAACAAGCTGATTTCACGTCAGACAGAACTTCTCAAACAAGGAATAGCAATCACAGCCGGAGACTACGAATACCAGACCATCTATGAATACACCGCCCTCAACGACATCAAGCCGGGCATGATAGCCGAAGCTACCGCCAACGCACGTGAGGCCGCCGACAAGTTTGCCGCCGACTCCAAGAGCCGTCTCGGAAAAATAAAGACCGCATCACAAGGCCAGTTCGACATCTCCGACCGCGATCCTTATACCCCTTATCTGAAGAAAGTACGCGTGGTGTCTACCATAATATTCTATCTTGAGGACTGATTTTCCGCAATCAAGACGATTGCGTCTAAAGATTCTCATCAAAAAATTCCAATAAGCGCTTCTGCACCGCCTTGCCACATGAATGGGATATATCCCACAATTCCGTGGCGAGGCGGTTTTTAGCATCACGGCTGTCCCATACCTTATGCATTATCGCATATGCATCCTCCACGCCGTCCACGGGGAAAAGATGATCCCGGCGTCCATTTATAAACAGCATTGCCTTCGGACATGCCAACGATGCTATATGTGGATAATCGAGATACTGACGCAGGCCCGGTATGCAATTGGCAAAGCCCCCATATTCTTTTTTCCGGTCCTTAACCGACATCTGCACATCGGTAGTTACCATCCAGCACACCGAAGCTCCGGCTTTTATCCTGTCGCTCAACGCCGAAAGCATCCAGGCACGGTAGCCACCCATCGAACAACCGGCACATCCTATACGTGAGGCATCCACCTCAGGAAGAGATGCGAGAAATTCGGTGGCCGATATATCGTCATATGTCATAAAAGCGCTCAGACTCCTGCCGAGCATCATCATGTTACCCGCTATTATGTCATATTTCGAGCGGTCGACACCCTCCTCCCGACCGCGTTCACCCCACATGGGAGCATCCACCGAAAACACCACATATCCATGCGATGCTAGATAATCACCGAGATATTGACCTTCATACAGACGCACGCTCCATTCGTCGGCGTCCTTGATCACTACAGAATCCTCTGCAAAAGGTCGAACCATCTTTTCCTTGCCGATAAACAGATGTCCACCATGATCATGGAGCAGATTGACGGCAGGATGCGGGCCATCGCCATCAGGGACAAGCAGGTATCCGGTGACACGCGAATATGCATTGACATTGAAACGCACCTTACGCGCCTCGTAGCCATCGCGACGCTCTACCGCAACTACCTCCATTTCAGGGTCGGCGCGTTTAGGCGCAGCCATCATGCATTCCATCACTTTCGCACGGGCCACCTTTCGCCACTCGTCAAAATCGGTAATCGGGGAATTGCCCCATGCCAGAGGATAGTCAAGTTCCTCTTTCAGCTGCTCGACATAACAAGGTAGTTCAAACGTAAACTCATATTGCGCCCGTTTTTGCACCGGCACTTTTTCAGCGGCATATGCCATATGTTCACCACCTCCTGAAACTCCTGAAAACAATAACAACCCCAGCGCCACACCGAGGCGCATGGTGCCAATTTTCTTCAAACATTTATTATCTGTATTCGTCATGGATATAGGATTACTGTGAGTGTTATGGATGAGCCGACCATCCTTTAGCTTGCTTATATAACGATACTCCGCGCCCACATATTATTTATCATCGAGTAACTCACAAAATTATTTCGTAAAAAATACGCAATAATTTGGAAGTCCCGGAAATACGCCATATCTTTGCGTCATAAATACGCATAATTATGTGTGAGAAGAATCATTATTGCTATAAATACCCGCATCCGGCACTGACTTGCGATTGCGTCATTTTCGGATTTGACGGTTTGTCCCTCAAGATTTTGCTCATTGAGAGAGGCATCGAACCCTACAAAGGCCGCTGGGCTTTTCCCGGCGGTTTCATGAACATAGATGAAACTACCGACGATTGTGCCCGTCGGGAACTTTGGGAGGAAACCGGACTCTATAATGTTGAAGTCCGCCAATTCCATACTTTCAGCGCAGTAGGCCGCGATCCCCGGGAAAGAGTGGTGACGGTTGCCCATTATGCTCTCGTGAAGATTTCAGAAGTAAAAGGGGGTGATGATGCAAGCAACGCCCGTTGGTTTGCTCTCAACGAGATTCCGTCACTCGCTTTCGACCACGACCGCATTCTTCGTCTGGCATTCCAAACATTGAAGGAACGCATCTGCTTCGAACCGGTCGGCTTTGAGCTGCTTCCAAAGGTTTTCACCATGACTGAGCTTCAGAATCTTTATGAAGCAATCCTTGAGGTTAAGTTCGACCGTCGCAACTTCTACAAGAAGATGACCAAGCTCGGAATACTAATCGAGTCTGAGGAGCGTGGCGCCCATACTCCGGCACGCATTCCCGTTAAGTACAGTTTCAATCCGGAAAAATATGAAGAACTTAAAAAGAAAGGCTTTCGCCTTGAATTCTAAGAGGTTGTTTAAAAACAAAAGTGAAATACCGGGTTCGCAGATTTGCGATG
>NZ_CAJTYX010000017.1 GCF_910583865.1 uncultured Muribaculum sp. | reverse complement strand
ACTCACAAACGTGAGTACTCACTAATGACTCACTCACAACCTCTGTATTCTGCGCCATTCTGAAATTTTGACAAAAATAAAAAGCACTGAAAATCAAGTGATTTCAGTGCTTTGCGGCATTTTGCCATTTTCAATTGTGACCCCGGAGAGGCTCGAACTCTCGACCCAATGATTAAGAGTCATTTGCTCTACCAACTGAGCTACGGAGTCTTAAAATACTTATTAAGTAGTAATTTTATGCAACTGAATATTCAAATAATCTTTATTATTTAACTTGTCCAACTCTGTATCTGCGAGTCGTTTTTCTCAATTGCGATGCAAAGTTAAGCGTTATTTTTTTATTGACAAAATTTTCATCAAGTTTTTTCACAAAAATTTACGTCAAGATTCATCCGGATCAATTACCAGTTCCAATCACCGGGCCAGCCACAGAGACATAACATCTTAAAATGCAGCGACAGAAGCCTCGTTACATCCCAATCACACAAGACATAAATCTATAGGTTCTTTCACATTATTCATGTCCATTACATTTGTGCAATATCAAGTATTTTTTTGATGAACCCCGATTTTGCCTCAGTATAGCCGTCCCTGTCATTTCGATATCGCGGCAATAGCCCCCGCTTCAATGCCTCATATTCACGCGCTATTGCCTGATGACTGTTTAGATAATCCCGAAAGACAATCTCATCATTATCGCCAACGGCATGGAAATGTATATGGAATACCCTTTCAGCATATCCATCAAGAGTATAACCCTTGTTGAAACTCATGCGGTTTGCTGAAGATGACATGCATATATATCCTGCCGCCTCCATCTCTCCCCTCACACCCCGCCAATCCACATCCGCAGAAATCTCAACAAGTATATCGATTATCGGCTTGGCCTCTATATCATGAATCGCCGTGCTTCCGATATGGCTGATAGTCGGAGAGTACCGCGCCAACACTCCTACCAGACCATCCATTTCCTCTTTGGCCCACACCTCCCACTGCCGGTCATGTGCAGCCAGAACTATAGGGAACATTTCCCACAGCTCTTCCAACGACATGTCCTCCAGTCTCCTGTTCATCTCGTCCATAGCCCAAGGAAACCGTCGGCTTCTTCTCTTGAATGAAACACAACCACATCGACCCGATCCTTATACTCGTCGAGCAACATACGTATGACCGGAGCTTGCCGCGTCTGAAAATCGACAATCCATTGCCGGAATTCCGGATCCATCACATCATCCGTCCAAGGCATATCCTCACGCGCCGTGCCCAGACGTTCTTCCGCACCGGCAAGACACACGTCCGTTGGCAGGTCAAAAAAGAAAACGGTATCGCAGCGATTCAATCTTATCGGAAGCGAATGAAGATAATTCCCATCGACAATCCACTCCTTTTCATCCATTATCACTTCCAGACGTCTTATAAATTCATCCCTTTCGAGGGTAGTCCTGTCCGGCAAATGCCATATCATGTCAAGATAATGTAGCGGCAGGCCGGTTTTCACTGAAAGCCTCCGTGAAAATGTACTTTTACCCGCGCCGGGGCAACCTATCACAATCACCCTTTTCATCATAATCCATCAATATGCCTGGCATCCCGTCATTTCTTTTTCGATTTCGGGAACGGCAGATCCCTCCAAAGCCTCCCGATTACTTCCAGAGTCCTTCTTGTATCCGCAAAGTCAAGGATATATGCCTCTTTCGCGCCTTCGTAAGGCCTGCCCACCTCCGCGTCAGCCATCATATCGGCGATACAAGGCAGTTTCTTTATATAAGCGACATTATCGCAAGCGGTAATTATACACTTCTCGTCGAGATAGACAACGTAATCGCCCATCATCTTGCGACTCCGTACCACTCCAAGCGGACTGAGCGTTTCACACAAAGCTTCTATAAAACCTATCGTGCAGGCCATTTCTATACCGGAAACAAGTTGCAGAAACCCTGCTTATTAAACTGATAGTACATCTCAATGCGCTCGGGAGTGTCATTTTCAAGCAGCAGAAGCAATTCTCTGGCAAACTCAAGCGTAGCCGAACCGTTTGCTGTCACGATCCTATTGTCACTGACAGCCTGAGCGTTCACATAGCCGGCATCGTTGGTGTAATTACCGCCGCCCCATGATTTCAGTTGTTCCGCGCCGTTGCCCGTATGCCTCACAGCGTTGAGAAACCCATATTTTGCCATAAACGAAGCCCCGTTGCAGATCGCACCGACAATCCTACCGGCCTCTATGCCACGCCTTACAATCGGCACGACACGCTCCGCCACCGAAGTACTCCAGCCGAAACCGCCGATAAGCACCAGTGCGGCATAATCCTCCGGCATATTATCAAATGAATAATCAGGCAGAGTACGGAATCCGCCTATGGACATGACAGGATCCATGGTCGGTGCCACGACCTTGTTGACATACTTCGGTCGCTCCTTCAGGGCAAATTCATCCGACGCAATGGCCTGCGAAAGATACACCGCCTCATGCGCGGCATAATCCGGCAAAAGAATATACAGTATTTCGTTGTTCATAATCGTATGAGGTTATTCAGAGGTTGTTTAAAAACAAAATTGTGATTACGCAATGTCCGGCTACCGGAAATTTCAGGATATAGCTAACCCACACTGCCGGCACAACTGCAAAAGTAGATATAAATTCCCGCCCAGCGGCCTAATGCTGAATATTTTTCGTACTTTTGTAACTAAGAAACCGGCTTCCGGCATCAATAACATCCTCCAAGATAATGAAGAAAATCCTTCCAATACTGTTCCTCTCGGCGACCATGACCATATCGGCAGAAATAAACTCGCCATTCGCCGGCGGATGCCTTCAGCGAGGCATCATGCTGCTACGCAACGACTTCACACAAGGTGCCATCGACCAGGCCGCCATCGCCGAAAAATCCACGCCATCTCCACGTCAAGCCTCTGACGCAGCCTGGATAAAAGCCATCGCCACACTGCGCGACGGCAACATCGACCAAGCACGTCAGCTATTGATCGGATATCTGGAGGACTACCCGGCAACCTCATCCACACTTAAAGCACGGGTAGCCTTAGGCGATTGCGATTTCTATCAGGCGAAATACACCGCAGCGCTCGACATATACGACGGCATCAACCCCTCCTCACCCGATTTGTCCCTTGCCGATGACCTTGCCTATCGCAAAGCCTATTGCCATATGATGCTGGGCCATACCGCCAAGGCCCTCGCCGGCTTCGCCACTCTGTCCTCATCCCCCCTCTATTCCAACGCAGCAAAGTTCTATCAAGGCTACCTCCATTATTCCACGGGAGACTATACTGAAGCAAAACGGCTATTCGACACCGTCAACCACTACTCCGCGCCCGGCGACCAGACCCCGTACTACCTCACCCAGATCGCGTTCAAAGAAAACAACTACGACCGGGCACTCTCAATGGCCCGACAGGCACTACGCGACTATCCCGACTCCACCTACGCCCCGGAAATGCTACGAATAGCCGGGGAATCGCTCTACCATTCAGGTGAAACCGCCGAAGCTACCGGATACCTCGACCGTTACCTCGCCTCAACGACTATCGACCGGGCCGAACCGTCGGCCCTCTACATCCTCGGCATAAACGCCTACCAGCAGGGCGACCTCGACAAAGCCGTGCGGCTGCTAACACCGGTCACCCGACAAGCCGATGCCATCGGACAGTCAGCCTACCTCTACATCGGACAAGCCTCACTGCAACAAGGCAACATGGACGCGGCCCTTATGGCCCTCGAAAAAGCCTACAAGCTTGACTACGACCCCTCGGTGCGGGAAACCGCATTCTACAACTATGCCGTCACACGAATGGAAGGCGGACGCACACCCTTCGGAAGCTCTGTCGCACTGATGGAAGATTTCCTCCGCACATATCCGAACTCAAGGTTCGCCCCACAAGTGCAGCAATACCTCGTCACAGGCTACATGACCGACAACGACTACGACCGTGCGCTCGCCTCTATCAACGCCATGGCAAATCCGTCACCGGCAATTCTTGCCGCAAAGCAGCGCGTGCTATACATCCTCGGCTCACGCGATCTCGCCGCAAACCATGTCGACAATGCACTGCAGCGGTTCCGCGAATCAAAGAGCCTCGCCTCAGCTGCCAACAAGGAGATGGGCGCCGAGACCGACCTTTGGATCGGCGACTGCCTCTACCGCCTCGGGAAATACCCACAGGCCGCCGACGCCTTCAACGCCTACCTCCGAACCGCACCCAAATCATCGCCCAACCGCACGATAGCACTCTACGACCTCGCCTACACTCGGTTCGCCCAACACAGATACAACGACGCCCTCGCCGACTTCAAGAAAGTCACATCCACGCCGGCAGCCGATGCCCCCGAACCGCGCATTCTCGCCGATGCCTACAGCCGCATGGCCGACTGCTATTATTACAATTCCGACTTCAACACCGCCGCCGGATTCTACGACAAAGCCCTCGCCACCTACCCCTCATCCGGTGACTATCCACTTTTCCAAAAAGCCATCATGCGCGGCATCACAGGTGCGCACGCCGAAAAGATCGACATCCTTGACAGCATGATGCAGCGTTATCCAACCTCCGGACTGATTGCCTCGGCCCTCCTTGAAAAGGCAGAGAGCCTTCTGGCCGTAAACCGCCCCGACGATGCCCTAAGCGTCTACTCCAATCTGACCGCAAGATACCCCGCCACCTCACAGGGACGCAACGGTTATCTACAGATGGCCATCACACAGATCTCGCTCGGCCGGACCTCACAAGCCATCGACACTTACAAGAAAGTCATATCCTCCTATCCCACCTCCGACGAAGCACGCATCGCATCCGACGACCTCAAACGCATCCTCGCAGACGAAGGCAACCTCGACATGTATGCGTCGTTCATAGCCACCGTTCCCGATGCCCCGCGTCTCGACACCGATGAGATCGACCACCTCACATTCCAATCTGCCGAGAAAGACTATCTCACCTCCGGAGCCACACACAGACTGGAGAAGTATGTCGAGCAATTCCCGGCAGGACAGTCGGTTCCACAGGCCCTCGGATATCTTGCCACATCGGCGTTCGAGAAAGGCGACCATGCCAAAGCCCTCGACTATGCCACCACTCTTTCCGACCGTTTCCCCCATTCCGAATACTCCGAAGAGGCTCTTGCCATAAAAGGGGATGTAGAACTTGAACAGGGGGATGCGGAAAAGGCCCTCACAACATTCCGCACACTTGAAGCAAGCGCGTCGGGCGCACGCAACCTCCAGTCGGCACGCATCGGCATAATGCGCGTGTCGCGCGACCTCGGACGGCATGCCGACGTGATAGCCGCCGCCGACGCACTACTGTCATCATCCGCACTCTCCACCGACCGACGCACCGAGGTGCTCTATTCACGCGCATACGCCCTTGCCCGCCAGGGCGACACGAAGCAAGCAGCCGCCGAATGGGAAAAACTCGCCGCCGACACCGATGACCTCTACGGCGCCATGTCGGCCTTCCACCTGGCCGACCGGCAGTTCAAAGAGGGAAAGACAAAGCAGGCACGACGTACTGTCAATGCCCTCATCGACTCCAACACGCCACATCAGTATTGGATAGCACGCGGCTACATACTTCTCAGTGACATATCACGCAGCCAGGGCAACACGTTCGAGGCAGACGAATACCTCAAGAGCCTGCGCGAAAACTATCCGGGCTCCGAAGCCGACATATTCCAGATGATTGACTCCCGTCTCAACAAATAATCTCCGACACCTCATGACACCTCCACCCTACAACCCGGCACCCGACCGCTACGATTCCGATAACCAAATGCAGTATCGCCGTTCCGGACGCAGCGGCATCCTGCTCCCGGAAATCTCTCTCGGCCTATGGCACAATTTCGGAGCCGTCAACCCCCTGCAACGTTCCCGCGACATCCTGCGCTATGCTTTCGACCATGGTATAACCCACTTCGACCTCGCCAACAACTACGGTCCTCCCTACGGATCGGCCGAACAGACCTTCGGTGAAATCTTCCGCACCGACTTCCGCCCATATCGCGACGAAATGCTTATATCCACTAAAGCCGGCTACGACATGTGGCCAGGCCCGTATGGCAACTGGGGATCACGCAAATACCTCATTGCCTCTCTCGACCAGAGTCTCCGGCGCATGAATCTCGAGTATGTCGACATCTTCTACATCCACCGTTTCGACCCTGCAACCCCGATTGAAGAAACCTTGCAGGCGCTTGTCGACATCGTGCGCTCCGGGAAAGCCCTGTATATCGGCATATCGCGTTGGCCTCTCGATGCCGCCAAAGCCGCTTTCGACTATCTCGACCGCCGCGACGCCCATTGCCTGATATTCCAGGACCGGCTCAACATGCTCGACCGGGCGCCCGTATATTCAGGCGTGATCGATGCCGTCCACGATGCCGGCACGGGATTCATAGCATTCTCCCCTCTTGCCCAGGGACTCCTGACCGACCGCTACCTTCATGGCGTTCCGGCTGGCTCCCGCGCAGCGCAGGGACGCTTTCTGAAAGCCGACAACATCACCCCCGAGGTCATACGCCGCACACGCCAGCTCGACGAGATAGCCTCATCGCGAGGCCAGACACTCGCCCAAATGGCCGTGTCATGGGTGCTCGCCGACACCCGTGTCACCTCCGTGATTGCCGGATGCAGCTCAATCGACCAGCTCGCCGATACAATCAAGGCCATACGTGCGCCAAAATTCACCGCCGAGGAATTATCGCTTATCGACAATGCCATCGGATAGGATGACACACGTCCGCGACCTTCACATAACGGCATAAAAAAATCGTGATTCATTCACGATTCTCTGTGGGGAGCCTTTCGGCTCCCCTGTTTCTTACTGTAGAATTCGAGAGTATTGTTTACTTATACATCTCGGCGGCATTCTCGAAATACCAACGGAACACCTTCTTAAAAATATTCAACATAACACTGACTTTTTGGGGGAGTCATCGCCGATCGGCAGACACACGCCGGCGGCGGCATCCACATCCCGGCTCCTACTCCGGATTATACTTCTTGTCAGACTACATGTTCTTGCGGCTCTGAATATCCTGCCGCTACAATGTCCCCACCTCTGTGGGAGACAATTCAAATGCCCTTAGTTACGCTCCGAGATCATCGGGGTGCAGTCTCCCGTCACGCGGAAGTAGTTGTGGGCACCAAGATGACGAGTATAAGCACTTACCTCTTCTTTGAAAAATTTGATCATCTTGTTCATACCATTAAAATTTTAAATTTCCCGGAGCGGCAGTGAAGCGCTCCGACCTAAAACAATTTACTTGCCGGCTCTCCGGCGTTTTCACTTTTATATACGCTTAAACACACTGCAAAGTTAGATGAAAATCCCGAAAACATGCAACAAAACTATGTTTTTTAACATAAAAATTCCATCAATCAATTGATTGCCAGCAATATAAAATTAGCACACCAATAGCGTTAAAATTGGTGTGCTAATGTGAATATATGTATATTGTCCGTATATCGTCTGTCAGCCCTGTTCAAAAACGACCAATTAATCTCCCTCATCCGTACGGAAGGGAAGCAATGGCAATCCGGCCACATTGTACACCGAAGGCTCGGGCACATTCTTGTAGCAATATCTTACCGCCACAGGCTCCGGCACATCCTTGGAGCTCACAGCCAGACGGCATGTCTTTTCCTCGATTTCGGCAAATGCCGGATAAAATTTTTTGTCGGCACCGGCTATCTCAAATCCCGTAAGCGACGTCCACATCGGGCAAAGCCCGGAAGGCGCATCGGTCACGTTGATATAGATCTTCCCATCTTTCACTTCCATCGACTCATAGCGGGGAGAATGAGCGCCGAACCCTTTCATTCCGTAAGTATCGGTCAAAGCAAGCCACGCCAGGCGCTCCGCAGGCGTATCCTTATCCACGGGATGGATAAAATTATAGTTGCCGGCATCGAGAGTCGACGCGATACCGCTGTTCGGAATCAGCCTCAAGGCATTCGCCTGTGCCTCACGCAGCTTGGCCGCCGACACGCCATCCTCTCCTTCATATCTGAACGGGGCTATCTCCACGAAATAGAACGGCATGGACTCGCCGCCGCCCCAACGGGCACGCCAGTCTTTCACCATCGCAGCCATCAATCGGTCGTACATGTCAGCATTGTGTCGGTTGCTCTCGCCCTGATACCATAGGAAACCTCTCACCGGGAATGATGTGAACGGCGACACCTTGCCGTTGAACAGCAGGCACGGATCATTCCAGGCGTTCTCCTTGGCGTCCTCTTTAAGATGATCGTAACTATATCCGGGAAATTCCGCCATCGCCTCACGCGACATCCAAGGCTCTATACGGCTGCCACCGAGGCTCGACACTATTATGCCCACCGGCACGTCGAGCACCTCATTGATATACCGGGCGAACAGGTAGGCCACGGCGCTTGTGTTGGCAACATTCTCAGGGGTGTTGTCCCACCATTCGCCACCGACGTCTGTCTGCGCGGTCTTGGCCGATGTGCGCACCCAGTGGCCTTTCCGGCTGTCCGTAGTAAATACACGCACCGGCGTTGTAGGCTTCGCCTTGGCTATCACGCCGTTCATACCTTTCAGCGGCTGACGGTCGAATCCCTTCATGGGCATCTCCATGTTGGACTGTCCCGCGCAGAACCACACCTCACCCACAAGCACGTCCTTAAGCACTACCGGACTTCCGTCGCCATCGGAAATCCTTATATCATAAGGTCCTCCGGCTGAAGGTGTCACTATCTCCATGCTCCATAGGGAGTCATTGCCCACTTTGGCCTCGCTCCGCACACCGTTCCACGTCGGGACGGCAGTCACCTTGTCGCCGGGGATGCCCTTGCCCCACAGCTTCACGTCAGTACGCTGCTGAAGCACCATCCCGTCCGACAACACGTGGGGAAGCGTCACTCGCGCCGACATCCATGTCGATGATCCGGCGACTCCCATGGCCGCACACAGTGCGACACGACCTAATAGGCCTATAAAACCTGTTCTGATCTCCATTTTCAATAACTGTTTTCGGAAGTTGAAATTACATTTATGCAAATGTAGACTTTCCATCCCACAAATCCAAGACAAAACCAACCAAACATCTTCATTGTTAATCAAGAGACATCACACTATCAACAACACCATCAGTTCATCATATGAAGTCGAAGCCCGATTCCGCATCAAAAGCCTGCAATCGCTCCGTACAAAAGTCCCTGAAGGGATTCTCGGCGATGGGACTGCTCGTAGCCGTAGGCATAGTGTTCGGCGACATAGGCACATCGCCGCTCTACGTAATGAAAGCTATCACGGGAGTGAACCCCCATTTCACTCCCGACTACATAATAGGCGCCGTATCGTGCGTGATATGGGTGCTGACCCTACAGACCACAGTAAAATATGTCATCATTGCCCTTCGTGCCGACAACAACGGCGAGGGTGGGATACTCGCCCTCTTCTCCCTCCTCAGGCACATCCCGCGCAGGCATCTGTATCTGGTAGGGGCCATCGGCGCGGCGGCCCTTATTGCCGACGGAGTGATAACTCCGGCCATCACCGTGACCTCGGCCATCGAAGGATTGGAAATCATAGCCCCCGACATGCCCGTACTCCCGCTATCGGTGCTCATCATAATCGGTATATTCATCCTGCAGCAGTCAGGCACCGGCAAGATCGGGCGCATATTCGGCCCGTTCATGCTCGCATGGTTCATGATGCTCGCCCTGCTCGGCATAAGCAACCTCCACCACGCTCCGCGCATACTCGCCGCGTTCAATCCCTGGTATGCCATAAACCTGCTCGCCCACTACCCCCAATGGTTCCTCATACTCGGAGCCGTGTTCCTGTGCACCACCGGTGCCGAAGCCCTCTACTCCGACCTCGGCCACTGCGGGCGATGGAACATATCCGTCAGCTGGATATTCGTCAAGCTGTCACTCATAGCAAACTATCTCGGTCAGGGAGCGTGGCTGATTGCAGGAGGAGATGCCGGAAATGTCAATCCGTTCTATGGAATAATGCCGACATGGTTCACACCCATAGGCATAGTCATGTCGGCAGGAGCGGCCATCATAGCGAGCCAGGCACTTCTGAGCGGTTCCTTCACGATTTTTTCAGAGGCCATCAATCTCGATTTCTGGCCGAGGTTAAGGATAAAATATCCCTCCGACAGAAAAGGACAGCTATACATACCCTCGGTCAACTGGCTGCTCCTTGCCGGATGCCTCGTCACCGTACTCATCTTCCGCGACTCAAGCCATATGGAAGCCGCCTACGGTCTGGCAATCACCGTGACCATGCTGATGACCACCGTGCTGCTTGCCATATATCTGCGCCATAAAGGACATGCCCTGTGGGTATGCCTGCTGTTCACCATATTCTTCGGCGCTCTGGAGACCCTGTTTTTCGCCGCAAACGTCATGAAGTTCGCCCATGGCGGATGGTTCACCATCCTTATCGCCGGAATGGTGGGCATCGTGATGGCCATATGGTACAATTCCACCCGCATCCGCGACTCCTACATCGAGTTCAACGACGTGGAGAGCAAGCTTGGACTCATCGCCGACCTGAAAAACGACACGGAAGTGCCGCTCTACGCCTCCAACATAGTCTATTTCAGCCGGTCATCCGACTCAGGCAAGCTTGAGAACAAGCTACTTTACTCAATAGTGAGCCGGCAGCCCAAGAGAGCCGACCACTATTGGATAATCCATATCGAGAAATCCGACGATCCGCGCGTGCTCGACTACGCCATCGAGGAGCTGATTCCGTCCACCATGTTCTTCATCACCTTAACGGTGGGATTCCGCGTAGAGCCGAAAATAAGCCTTTACCTTCGACAGATTGTCGAGGACCTTGTCGCCGAACGGAGAATAGACCTCATCTCCACCTATCCGTCGCTCCGACGCCACGGCGTGCCGGGCGACTTCCGCTTCATAATCATCAACCGGCTCTTTTCAGAAGAAAACTCATGCCCTCGCATAGCGACCATGCTTATGCGCATGCACGACCGCCTGCGCCATATAGGCATCAGCGACCTGAAAGCAATGGGACTCGACACGTCCGGGGTGGTGATGGAAAGCGTGCCGCTCATCATATCCCCGCCGTCAGGACGCCGCATCCGGCGCTCACAGCAGATAACCGCGCGCCAGTAGCAGCTCCCTGAACCGGGAGTCCTTCTCCATGTCGACCAGCACGCGGAAGCCCTGCGCGCATATGGCTACGTCGCGCATCTCCGGACTCATCGCAAGATATCTTTGCAGCTCCTTGTCTGCCGAATTTATCCTGTACACGATATAATCCGACCGGTCCTCGCTAACAGCCGAGGCGCGCCGCTTCATCTCCTCGAAGAATTCAAGCCATATCTTCGGAGGATCCGTACACACGAAATTATATATCAGCCCTATAGTGCGGTTTATGTCGGCGATGTCACGGCAATGGCGCAAAAAAGTGGAGGGGGTGACGGCATAGCGGTTGGCCGAGACCGGCTTGGCGAAGCGGTCGAGAAGCCCGCGCATGGAGGTATTGCCGTTGCTCACGGTAATTACCAGATGACTGTCATCAAGCACGAAATCATTCACCGACGATATCTCCACAGTGTTCTCGTAACGGTCGTCAAGACCGAGCACGAAACGCCCCAGACGGGTAAGACGCCAGTACACCAGCCCTCCGAACGGACTACAGCTCACCGGTTCGCGGCTGTCATACGCCACCTCCAGACACCCCGCCGCGGCAAGCATGAACACCGTCCCCTGGATCAACGGCACGATCAGATACGCGAACCTCTCGTCAAGAGCCACACGGTGCAGCTTGCCGTCCGTTCCCGACTTGACATTTATGTCACACCGGTCAAAACCGTAATTGTCGATCAGCATCACATCGGCCTGGTTTCCGTAAAGGAGTTTGAAGAAATTGATGAATCCCTTGGCTTCCACCCAGAGTTCTCCGTCCGAATGGCGCCCGATCATGCGCATCACGGTCTTTACGATGTCATACGCGGAATAGTCAAACGGCGTATGGGCGAATTTCCCCCTAACCTGAGGCATAAGAGCCCGCCTTACAATATCAGGCACTGTGACATAGACATTATTGACGGCATACCGCCAACGCTCCGCACCCGACATCGACGACAGCGTGGAGGCATCGCGCAGGCATGTGAGAAGATTCGCCACGATACGGCCGCGTGCCATGGCCTTGTACTTGTTGCCGGCATCTTCCGGGAAAAATTCCTTAAGCTCAATAGCGGCTGACACCTTGCGAATGACAGCCATGGTGACATTGGACGAGGTGGAGTCGAACATTCCGGCGCCTGCCATCGCCTCATAGCGGGCTACTCCACGGATCGCACCATCCTCGTCGCCGAATGCCGACAACCCCTCGGGAAGCGTCTCAAGCCGGGGAAAGTCCGACGCCTCGGGAAAAAACACCGCAGCGAGATACGGGCGTATGACACCGTCTATCACAAACTCAAGTTCAGGCTTGCGTGCCCCCCAGCTCCAGCGCGACTGTTGCACCGACCATGCCGTGGGATACATCCACGAATAGCGCGCGTTGTCGACAAAAGTTTCCGACGAACCGCCAACCTTGAACGCGGCACGCACCTCGTGCTCTTTCACACTACCGTCGATCAGACACTTGCGCCACAAGGAACGCTCCTTGTCGGTAAGCTTTCCCACCAGCCACCGGATATTGCGCACGTCCGAAAGGAACACGGCCAACGCCCCCATCACGATCTTGCTCTCCTTTTCAGCTCCGCATGCCACCCTCCACAACTGCTCGTCAGTAAACAGCGGTTCGGCGCCATAGGCGCTCCAGTCGACTTTCGGCGCCGAGAGTCCCGAATCGATGAATACGAAATGAAGCAGTCGCGACGGATAGCCCGTGCGATAATGCATCAGTTCCTCAATCACAGGATCGACATACTCCTTCTTCCCCGCATATATGATTTTCTCAATAGCGGGTAACGGCAGCACTGCCTTCTGCGTATCTCTGTATCGTGCCATTCTGTGTCCGGATTTATGAGAGTATGAAATTTATGTCCTCCTGCGATATCTGCTTCGAGAGGGTCGGGTCAGCCGAGACAAGGCCGTCGAAAAGTTCCGCCTTGCGTTCCTGGAGCTGGCGTATGCGCTCCTCGATAGTATTGCGCGTTATCATAGAGTAAGACGTGACCTTCATCTTCTGCCCCATGCGGTGAAGGCGGTCGATGGCCTGCTTCTCTGCCGCGCGATTCCACCACGGTTCGTAGATGAACACCGTGTCGGCGGCGGTAAGATTCAGTCCCACGCCTCCCACCTTGAGCGTGAGCAGCAGTACACGGCACTCCGGATCGGTCTGGAAGCGCCTTATCACACTGCGCCGGTCGCCGGTCGAGCCGGTCATGGTGGCATAGTCGATGCCCAGGCGCTCCAGACGCTCGCCCACCAGCTCTATGCCGGCTATGAAGTTGAAAAACACCACGCTCTTATGCCCGTTGGCGGCTGCTTCCGAGATGGTCTCCACGAGCGGATCAAGCTTAGGCGACGTCACCGTGCCGTCGGTGAGCACGTTGGGTATGGATGCTATGCGCCGCAGCTCGCTCAAGGCCTGGAATATGACGAACTGGCTCTTCTGCACCCCATCCTGCTCTATCGACTTGTTTATAAGCCCTTGATAATAGAGGCGGCGCTCCTCGTAGAAACGCGCGTGGGCAGGCTCCATCTCGGTATAGATGGTCTGCTCCGTCAGGTCGGGAAGCTCGGTTAGCACATCACGCTTGAGCCTGCGCAGCATGAAGGGATATATCTTGCGCCGCAGGGCCGTCATGGCGTCGGCGTCAGCCTCGTTCTCTATAGGCACGGCATAACGGCGGCTGAAATCGGCGGGATCGCCGAGCATCCCCGGATTGAGGAAACGGAACAGCGAATAAAGTTCCATTATATTGTTTTCCATCGGGGTGCCGCTCAAAGCCAGGCGATGGTTGGCCTTGAGTATAGATGCCGCCTTGGCCGTCTGCGAATCCATGTTCTTTATATTCTGCGACTCGTCGAGCACCACATACTCCCAACGGCAGCGGCGCAACGTGTCGATGTCGTTTCGCAGCATCCCGTAGGTGGTGATCACCACATCGGCCTTGCATGCCTCGTCGATATCACGCTCGGCGGCATAGTAGGTATAGGTCCTGAGCCAAGGCGCGAATCGTTTTATCTCACTCTCCCAGTTGAATATAAGGCTCTTCGGCATGACTAAAAGCGATGGTGCCACATTGCGTTCCGCCTCCGTCCTCGCTCCCCCCTGCTTGCGCGGGCGGCCTCGACGGCGTGGTGCATCCTCCGGATGCGATGTCCCGTAGACCATCGTGAGAAGGGCTATCGTCTGCACTGTCTTACCAAGGCCCATGTCATCGGCCAGACACCCGCCCATGCCGTTCTCGCCCAGATAGGCCATCCATTTCACGCCTTCGAGCTGATAGGGGCGCAGCTCGGCATTCAGCCGGGTCAACGGCAATGCTCTGGAGCCAAGGGCATTGAACCCTTCAAGAAATTCACGGTAATGCTGTGGAGCCTCCCCCTCGACCCCTTCCTGTAGGAGAGCCTCTATCTCTGGGATGTCGAAATACGACACTTTTACCGCAGCCTCATCCCCTTTCCCCTCTACCTTGAATATCCTCTGTAGACGGCGCATATAGCGGTCGTCAAGTATTCCACGGTTCCCGTCGGAAAGCATCACGAAGCGCTGCTCACGATACTGGTTGAGCAGCTCGGGCAGACCAATCTTCTCGTCGCCTACGCTTACGGAGGCCTCCGTGTCGAGAAAATTTATCCCCGACGACATGCGCACCTTTATCTTCGGGAACACGGGCTGTATCTTGTATTCGCGCAGCTTCTCCGAACCTATGAGGCTGAAATCACGCAGCAGCGACGGAAGCCCGTGAAGCAGAAACGGGCCGGCGATTTCAGGCGGCACGATGAAAAACGTCCCGTCGCGGTACACGTTCTTGTAGGCGGCGCGGCTCGGTGTATAATATCGCAGCTTGCCATCCACATCGTCGGCATCGGCTTCCGCTTCATGGCGCGCATAGGGGAGCGTGCGGCATATCATCGGACGGCCGTCGGCATCATCCACGGCCACCGCCGTGAGCTGCAGCCGTCTCTGGAGGTTGAAGTCTATCCCCGGGAGCACGCGTGCGACCTCCATGTTGAGCGAGCGGTCGGCATCGACCTTTGTAAACACTATTGCGGGCACGTAGCCGACCTCATGGCTGCCCCATTCCACAGGTCGTCCGTCGAGCCACACCTCCACATTGTCGATGTATGTGAAAAACAGGCTCAGCCACTGGTTGAGGCCGGCGGCAGGTATGCGGTCAAGAAACATGCCTGTAGCATTGAAATTTTCCCCGAGGTCGGCCACGCCGCACAGTTCGTTGCCGTCAAGCACGATTTGCCTCGACAGTATCATTTCCGGCCTGACCCCGCGTGACATCCCTGCATCGTCGCCCGGCTCCTCGCCGCCGTCCGACAGCATCGTCAATACAGGCTCGAAGCGTAACGTGGCCCCGTCCTCCCCTTTTACCCGGTCGAGTGTCAGCCTGAGCCGCCACATATCCCTGCGGACAGCGACAGGCCCTCTTCCATCCACCTCTATATTGTTGCACTCCATCAGCAGTTGGCCGAGCATAGGGTAGCGCGTAAGGCTCATGTTGTTGTCGACGCCCTCCCAGCCGAGCATGAACCCGGAGCCGGAACGCACCTCTGCCATTGCGTCCAAAAGCCGTCCGGCCGCCGCCGACACTCGTCCACGATCCGGAATGGTCTCATTGCCGGCATTGTCGACAACCGAAAGATACGCTTCGGAAGCCGCGTCACCATTGCCGCGCGCGATGCTTATGCGGAACCGGAATTCATCGCTTCCTCCCATGCCCGACCGCACAATCCTCCTAACCGGCTTCAGTCCCGAAAGCCTTGACGCAAGGCCGCCCGACACCGCGCCCTCCGACACTCCGTTATAGCCGCCAATCCCTGACGCCGTATCACCGGCGGCTGTCACTACATTGCCGGACATTGCCGTATCAGCGGCCTTACGACTATCGTCAGACACCGCACTGCCATGAAGCATCGACGCGTCATCTGACGACACTACCCCGTCAAATGACATTGCCTTCTTATTTTTCTCAGCCAATTTCAACTCTTTTTTCACAGTTAGCAAACTGCAAATATAACAATTCCCCGCCAAAATCCCTTAACAAAATATTCAATATTCACAATTAAAAGACACATTAAAGTCCCACACAGGTTCCACAGATTCGGGAAAACTTTTTAATTCGTTTATCGTTAATATTTTGTAGAGTTAGAGAAAATCGCTAACTTTGCAACGTCATCGATCGAAGAACGAAAGACTTGGTTGGCCGCATTACCGTAAATGCGGTTTTTTTATACTTTGTTCTGAAGTTTATTCATGTAGTATGCGTGATTGGTTTGGTCAACACAAAAACCAGTAATTAACGCAAAATTAGGGTTGATATACTCTACCACGACCATATAGCCTTTTGCCCTATACCAGAAATATTCACGTTCTCGACCTGAGTTTTCAATATATCTGAATCGGGTGATGCGTTTGTCAGAAGCATTTTCTAATATTGGCTTAATCCAATGAACGCGTACGGCTCTCTCCGAGCGGAACTCTCTCACTGTTCTGGATATTTTACGCCTGTCCTCTTTGGCATCGCGTGTTATGACATGTACAAATTTTTCAAGCAATCCGTCAAACCAATCAGGCAATCCATCCTCATGTGAGTGACTGTATGGATAAGGCTTTATTATCAATTCAGCCCCATCGAGATTTACCTTTTGTATTAAGACATCGCTCTTAAATCTTTCATGCAATTCCAATATCTTGTCCTTGTCATCAACCGACAATTCGCAATCAAAATATGGCTGCAACATCCCTAATATATCGTTATCAGCCATTTCTTTTTTTGGGTTGAAAATCGTAAATTGCAAATTTGTTATCTCCCGGTTCCGTGCCTTCATCAAGATGATAACCTGACAATTTTTCAATAAGCTCCACGATACGCGACTTAGCCTCGCTTCCGCTAAGTCCCCTTGCCCTGTAGGTTATCGCCCCGATAATTATATCGGCAAGCTGGATAAACTGCGATTCATGTGAACGGATATTCTGCAATGATCGTATGTCGTCATCCGTCCCTATCATACTTGTCAATTCATTGTGTATGGAGGCAAGTTTGATTTTACCATTATTGTCTTTAAGATCAAGGAAAATTCGGTAAGAATCAACACTGTCGGAGTTATGGCGAATCGAAAACCTGATAAGGCGTTCTATGACAGAGTAATAAAACCTATTATACTCATTGCGGCCTAAAGAATGGGCCTGAATATTCGACTTATTCTTTATAAGCACGCTACGGAACACCATTGACGACTCAAAAAACAATCGCAAAATATCGTCATACATGGCAAGATGCGTACGGCTTACGGTATTCCATTTTAACTCATGGAGAATGCCATATTTGCGCTTTATGCACTTTATTTCAGACTTATAGGTATCAAGGTCGGCATCAGGTACAACTATTGCGCCGATGCACATGATGTCGCTATTATCAAATTGCAGATGACAACTCTCATCACAGAATATTGAATATGCCTTTTGTGGTTGTTCCATTGTTCGTATCCATAAAAAGGGTTTTACCCCCAAAAATTAACGAAATGACGGTACTTCAGAACCTGTTTAATCAATTTAATAAGCGGATTGACTTATTTAGCAAAAGTAAATTTATCAAGTGTGATAACTGTCTGTTTTAATTTTCCGCGGTTATCTATCATCGTTGTGTTTTGCCTCACAACATAGTAAGGCCACCCACCGGGCATATAATCTACCCGCATGTAGTCCTCAATCGTACCGTCTACATTGACCTGCGAATCAAAGTTTTCGTTGAACTTTTCCATAATACTGTCATTGACCATATTACCGACAACACCACCAATCATGGCTTTCAACTGATCTTGCGGTAAAATACATGTGACATCATAAATTATATGGTAGGCATCGGCATCCTTGAAAACCGACCTATAGGTAGTGTTCTCTAACTGTGTATCAGTCGCATCTTCATGCTCGGTATACTCACCGACCTCCATAGAAAGTCCATGATACATAAATAGCATTTTAAGTTCAGCCAGATAGCTCTCAACAAGGTTGTCGATATCGACATTTTTTGCATACCCTTTAACGTCGACACCCTTTTCCTTAAGAGCTTCGATTTCAGGTATTTTAGAGATTTCGTTTATCGCCTGTTTGAAAATGGATTTTGCCTGTTTCTTTATTTGTCCCCAATTATTGAATTTGGTAATTTTACCATATTCGTCGGTTTCAAAATGAATAGTTGTGCCGACTATTCTCTGAGCCACTTTCGCAGTTATCTTGTGTTTGTAATCGGCCAAAGGTATAGATGTAGTGGTGTCCGCCAAAAACTCTAAAAATGAGTAATCCATTTTATAGCCGTTTGCCGTTGAATCCACTACCGTTATGCGGACCTTGGTCGATGCAAGCCCTGTCCGCACGGTATCGGTACGGCTAATCTGCCACGAAGTTTCGTGAATCCAATATGTAAGTGTGTCGTATTTGTTGAACCAGCCTATCACATCTATGGTCGAATCCTGCGGCAAAGCTTTTTCTTGCGTCGGATTCGATTTTCCCGACACAGTCAACACACCGGTCATAACCAGTAATCCCAGCAACCAAATCAATAAATTTTTCATAAAAATGCGGAGTTCTCAAAGTTTATATAAAATGGGAGCGTGTTTTGAACAATGATTTTAGGCATCTATTTCATCATGGCCTTATGCCAATACGCGAAGTTAGGTATTTTTACTTAAATTGAACGTAAATCGGTGAAAATTCGCACTTTCTATTCAGAGAGATTGCAATGTTCCATATAAGGTTCGTTGTTGAGAATAATTTCACTAACTTTGCACTCTATGAAACGAATAAGGAACTTCTGCATAATCGCCCATATCGACCACGGCAAGAGCACTCTTGCCGACCGTCTGCTCGAATACACCCACACCATCGCCGAGAAAGACCTCCAGGCACAGGTGCTCGACGACATGGATCTCGAGCGTGAACGCGGCATTACCATCAAGAGCCATGCCATACAGATGGACTACGCCCTTGACGGAGAGCATTACACCCTCAACCTGATCGACACCCCGGGACACGTCGACTTCTCCTACGAGGTGTCGCGCTCGATTGCCGCCTGCGAGGGCGCACTTCTGATTGTCGACGCCTCGCAGGGCATACAGGCGCAGACCATCTCCAACCTCTACATGGCCCTTGAAAACGACCTTGAGATCATTCCCGTCATCAACAAGGTGGATCTCGACAGCGCCAAGCCCGACGAGGTGGAGGACCAGATCGTCGACCTGCTCGGATGCGACCCCTCCGACATAATCCGTGCCTCCGGCAAAACAGGCATCGGAGTACCGGAGATCCTGCAGGCCATCGTGGAGCGAATCCCGGCCCCGGAAGGCGATCCCGAAGCACCGTTGCAGGCCCTTATCTTCGACTCCGTATTCAACCCATTCCGAGGCATCATAGCATACTACAAGATCGTCAACGGCACAATCCGCAAGGACGACTTCGTAAAGTTCGTATCCACCGGCAAGGAGTACCATGCCGACGAAATCGGCGTGCTGAAGATGGACATGTCACCGCGCAAAGAGCTTTCAGCCGGAAACGTAGGCTACATAATATCAGGCATAAAGACATCACGCGAGGTACGTGTCGGCGACACCATCACCCACGTCGACCGCCCGTGCGAGAAAGCCATAGAGGGTTTCGAGGAGGTGAAGCCGATGGTGTTCGCCGGTGTATATCCCATCGACACCGAGGACTTCGAGAATCTGCGCAGCTCTCTGGAGAAGCTCCAGCTCAACGACGCTTCGCTGACGTTCACTCCCGAATCGTCGATGGCGCTCGGTTTCGGATTCCGCTGCGGATTCCTCGGCCTGCTCCACATGGAGATCGTGCAGGAACGCCTCGGACGCGAGTTCGACATGGATGTAATCACCACCGTGCCCAACGTGAGCTACCGAGTCTACGACAAGAAAGGCAACATGACCGAGGTACACAACCCCTCCGGACTCCCCGAGCCTACGCTCATCGACCATATCGAGGAACCATACATACGCGCCTCAATAATCACCGCCGCAGACTATATCGGCCCTATCATGACCCTCTGCCTGGGCAAGCGCGGCGAGCTGCTCAACCAGCAGTACATATCCGGCAACCGCATCGAGCTGACCTTCGACCTCCCGCTCGGCGAAATCGTCATCGACTTCTACGACAAGCTCAAATCCATCTCGAAAGGTTACGCCTCGTTCGACTACCACCTACACGACTTCCGCGAGTCGAAGCTCGTGAAGCTCGACATACTCCTCAACGGTGAAAGCGTCGACGCGCTCAGCACCCTCACCCACGTCGACAACGCAGTGACTTTCGGCCGCCGCATGTGCGAGAAACTGAAAGAACTGATTCCGCGACAGCAGTTCGACATAGCCATCCAGGCAGCCATAGGGGCCAAGATCATAGCACGCGAGACCATCAAGGCCGTGCGCAAGGATGTCACCGCCAAATGTTACGGCGGCGACATATCCCGTAAACGCAAACTACTTGAGAAGCAGAAAAAAGGCAAGAAGCGCATGAAGCAGATCGGCTCCGTCGAAGTGCCGCAGAAAGCGTTCCTCGCCGTGCTTAAACTCGACTGACAGCCGCACGTCCCCATCACCCCCGTCCCATTATGGTAATCGCAATCGCACCCGACAAGTTCAAAGGCACGCTCACATCCTTGCAGGCCGCCGAGGTCATGCGCGAGGGCGTCCTGGCCGTCCTTCCCGATGCCGACATACACATCGTGCCGATGGCCGACGGCGGCGAAGGCACAGCTGCGATCATAGGGCCGGAAATGGGATTCAAGCCGCATAAGGCCATCATTCATGCACCGTTGGAAGGATTGCCGGCCACCGAAGCCACATATTACTATAGCCCGACCGAGAAAGCCGTGCTCTTCGACTCTGCCGCAGCCATAGGCCTGTCGCTCGTCCCGCCCGACAGGCGCGACATAATGCGCGCATCCTCGGCCCCGGTAGGCGAACTGCTCGGCATTGTGCAGGAGCGCCACGAGGTAGACAACGCATTCATCGGACTCGGAGGGACAGCCACCTGCGACGCCGGACTCGGAATGGTGCTTTACATGGCCCGAAACTCGGTGCGCATGCCGCAGGTCGTAGGTCTATACGATGCCGCCGTGCCGCTCGTGGCCGCGCTCGGCATGCCGTCAGCGCTCACGTTCGCCGCCCAGAAAGGCGCCGACGCCGACGACACCGCCATGCTTGAAATCCGCCTGCGCAAAGCAATGAAGATGATGCCCGACGGCGATCCCGACACCCCCGGTGCAGGCGCTGCCGGCGGACTCGGATTCGCCCTGCTCGCAATGGGTGGGAAGCTCGCGCCGGGCGTAGAGGTCGTGGCCGGAAACCGCATCTCCGCACTGCACCCCGACCTCATCCTCACCGGAGAAGGACGCATCGACCGCCAGTCACTCATGGGCAAAGTGCTCTCCTACTTCATATCCTACCACCGCGAGACCTCCACACCCGTCATTGCCGTAGGTGGCTGCATCGATCCGCACAGCGGCATCACCGCCGACTCCGCTCCCGGCCGGGCCGGCGGCGACCTCACGGCCATGATAGCAGCCGACGCCTACGAGCCGCGCGACGTCAATCCCGTCACCCCCGAAGTCGCCGCCTGGCGCATCCGCGAAGCCATCGCCGACCGCCTCCCCGCCTTCCTCCCATCCCTTCCCCGCTGATCACCACCCTCCCGACTTGACTCCTGCATGTCTCTTCGAGAAGGTTGCAAGACTTTCAGAGGTAAGGATGCGCCCTCAGATGTCTAATATCGCTTATCAGAAGATTTCGTCATCCTGACATTTTCCGTGGCCGTCGGTATTTACCTGACGATAGATAAACCAGCTGCATATTATGCCGCACAGTAGCAACGCGACAGCCGAGATAATATTTATTGTCTGTACCGTCGACATATAAGACCCCAAGTCTACCGCATCGGAAGCATATACGGTTGTTACATAATATCGACAAAGCATTATGGCGGGAATGCAATAGAATGCGATTCTGGATTGACGATTGATGCCTGACAATCCGTAGCCTATCGCGACGAGAGATGCCGAAGTGACACATACACCGACCGTCCACCAAAACGGCATGTTATTGAGCGCCTCGAAATCTTGCTGCTCGGCAAGACCGGTCTGCCTCACATAAAGCAGATACTCGAACACATATGAACACGCCGAAACAATAAGCCCGATATTGACAATAAATGTATTCTTTTTGAAGAACATACACAGCAGCACGACAGGGACTATCGTGCATATCGCAATATTAAGGATAAAATTCTCTTGAGTGCATGCTATCGCCGATGATACTACCATCAATGCACAATAAGCAATCATCTGATAGGATTGCCCGGACATTAAAGTCATGTTTCCAAGCTTGCGATGAACAGGGGAATCGTCGGCAACAACAGCCTCGTCGACTGGGCTATCAATACTGCTCTCATTCTTCGGACTTGCATTTTTATCCACCGTGCAATAAGTGGCCGGCTCCGACAATGGCGTTGCCATAACCGTGACAAAAACCGCAGTGATGAAATACCAGAATGCTCCATACGACATCTCCAGTCCATTAACTCCAGAAAGCAAGTAGGCAACCCATGGAATCCACAGCAATATGGCCATGATCAAGACTCCTGTTCTCCGACCTTTTGTCAGGAGTCCGGTGACAAAAGAAAGTATCGGACAGAGCGAAAACAATGTGACCCAGAGAGCTGACTCACCGCTACGGTCCATAACGTCTACAAGCTTGGCGCCCGACAGCAATCCGCCTCCCCAATGTGCAAACGGCATTTCATACCACATAAGGAATGCACATGCCGAAAGTCCGCAAAGCAAGACCATTCGCCGCCATTCAGTCTTTAACACGGAACACCCTACCAGCATTAGCGACGCGACCATATATACCCAACCGGAATGGAGTGATATAAAATGACTTCGCTCTAAATCCATCGTCTCAGCCGCCATGGCAGTCACGACCATTGCGATGCCTACGAACAGATTCTCATTCTTGAGAGAGCCGGTGATATTGAGTATCATACCCACGACAGGAAGGACCAGCAATCCCGCAGCCACTACACCATAAAATTCCGGAATCTTATAGTCTATCGCGTCAATAATCGCGCCAATGCAGCCACTCGTGGTTCCATGGTATGTGTCGTACAAGAACGGGGCCAAAACGCCAAACACCAGCGCAAAAAGATAAATCCACGAAGAGTAGCCGAATTTAAATTTTTTCTTTTCCATTGAAATACATGCACTACCCTATTGGCTCTCCGAAAGAGTATTCTTTTATCGGTTCATGATATGAAAAAAGCGTGAGAGCCTTACCGTTTGCCCGTTCTGCTTTCGGAGGCTCTGGAATGCCCATCATGGTAGAACGGGCAAACCTGCAGAAGCCTCACGCAGAATATGATTATAAGCCGATGTCCACAATCGAATGCCATGGACATCGGAATATACGACATATCCGCAAGGCATCTACCGTCTGCCTCATTCTTGACCATGATTGAAATTTTCCAGATTTCCGAAAGTCAAGAAAGAGCGTCGAGTAAACGCTTTTAAAATGTGTGTGTCGGCCCTCCCGCATAGCCCTCTGACCGGGCTTCTGCAAGACGGCCTACTCTCGCAAAAGTAATAATTTTTTTCCTGAATCCCGACGAATCGCACTCAAATTTTCGGAATTTGCCGGCGCCACACGCCAAAACTGTGCATTTCTATTTGGATTCTTCGACGCCACACGCCAAAACACTTATGCGCGAGGGATGTTATAACTATTGGAACAATGTCATCCTTATTGGGACAGCCATACCGATTGCAACAACGTAACACCCTCACGCCTATGTCCTCACAACATATCGACCGTCGCCACATCGAGCCGACGCAACACGAATTCCCGGCAAAAGTGTACTACAGCGCCAAGCGCGCGCTCACCACCCACGCCTCCGGAGGCAACGTGCTCATCGGAGCCACTATCCTCGCGCTAATCGTGGCCAACATCCCCGGCATCAACACCCTCTATGCCGATTTCTGGGACCAGGAGATAAGGCTGCAGGTCGGATCGTTCAACATATTCAGCCATGGAGGACACCCGATGTCGATGCTACAGTTCATCAACGACGCCCTCATGGCCATATTCTTCTTCTCCATAGGTCTGGAAATAAAGCGCGAGGTGCTCGTGGGCGAACTCAGCTCGTTCAAGCAGGCGCTCCTACCGATCGTCGCCGCCATTGGTGGCATGGTAGTCCCGGTAGGCATTTTCTGGGCCATGGCTTCCGGGACCGACTACATCGACGGGGCAGCCATACCGATGGCCACAGACATAGCCTTCTCGCTCGGCATACTTGCCATGCTCGGATCGCGTGTGCCGCTATCGCTCAAGATATTCCTCACCACCCTCGCCGTGGTCGACGACATCGGCGGCATCATCGTCATCGCCGCGTTCTATTCTACCCATATCGAGCCTTGGTTCATCGTGGGCGGTATCGCCGCGCTCGGGCTGCTGTTCCTCGGATCGCGCCTGTCGATACAGAGCAAGATATTCTACATCGGCATCGGCACTGTGGTGTGGTACCTCTTCCTCAACTCCGGCATCCATCCCACAATAGCCGGCGTGCTGATTGCCTTCTGCATACCCGCCCGCCCCGTGTTCGCGCCCAAGAAATATGTCAGGCAGATACGCACCGCCATCGCCCACTTCAACACCGAGGACGACGAGACCCTGTCGCGCCGTTCCATCCTCGACAAGGACCAGATGGACTGGCTTAAAGAGATCGAATCCGCATCCGACAAGGTTATTTCCCCGCTCCAGGACCTGGAAGATTCGCTGCATCCCGTGGTCAGCTTCCTCATCGTGCCGCTATTCGCCTTCGCCAATGCCGGCATAGGCTTCGCCGGCCTCAGCGCCGACGCCTTCTTCAGCGGCATAAGCCTCGCCATAATCGTGGCCCTCGTGGCCGGCAAGTTCCTCGGAATATTCGCATTCTCATGGCTCACCGTAAAGACACGCCTCGCACCTATGCCCGCACAGTCCGACTGGCGCATGATCGCCGCCGTCGCAATGCTCGGCGGCATAGGCTTTACGGTGTCGCTGTTCATCGCCAACCTGTCGTTCGGCGGCGGCGTGGAGACCGGCAACGCCCTCCTCAACAATGCCAAGATAGGCATCGTGGCCGGTTCGCTCCTCGCCGGTGTCGTCGGCTTCCTCATGCTCCACCGCTTCCTCCCCAAATCCCCCGCTGAATGACTATTCAGTCAAAGCAATGGCATAAGGCATTGATTAGCAACGTAGGGACGTACCCCCGGTGCGTCCTTATCACATAGAGAATCCATGTGCATAACGGCGGACGCACCGGGGGTACGTCCCTACAAGTCGCTAATAATCACGTCGTTTTAAAAGCTATTTAAAGACAACCTCTTATAAGCTGGAACTACTCGCCCGGCAATGCCGAAAACAGAAAATCATCGACATGAGCACGTATATAGGCAAGTTCCTTATCACCAAGTTCCGGTAGTGACATATACATGTCATCTTCCTCCTTAAAATCGACAAAATCCTTTTCGTCGCTGTCACGACGAGGATCATAGAGCACACCACACCTTTTGCTGCGGTCAAACGAAAGCGCGTCGCCCATCTTGTCACAAGCGCTCTGCAACATCGCGGCATAATCATCAGCTCCGATCGCCTTCAATCCGTCGAGGGCGTCTCTCCATACTATACCTGTCGAATTGGCAAAGAACTGCCAGTGACCACCATTAGAAACCTCTGCCATATAGGCCTCTATAGCATAGATATAGCGCTGAGGAATGCTGAATCGCCCGAGAGTACGGAGGTAGACCTCATGGGAAGAATATATGTCGACCCGTATCCACACAGGGTTGATTATCATAAACGGATCGGCCTCATCAGAGCTGATATATGCGGCAGTGACATTTCTCATCTCAGAATAAGCCGGATACATCATGATCTTCGTATTTTCAATCTTTCCGGTCTTGATTTTTATCTCCTGCAAAAGCGCCAGACTTTTCAGGAACAAGAAAAAGGCTACCAGACAGATAAACAATGTCATCATGCCCCTGTCAATGAAGATGGCGTCAATTCCCACCAAGGCGATCCCAAGTATGATTACACACGTGGGGAAAGTGATTTTTAGAGGATTGAGAAAATCAGTCACAATCCTCCATACCGGCATGGGACTTGTGTCATAATCATCATAATACGACATAGAGCCCCGTACTGTTGCCATACGCCGCTGGCAGGAAAAGGCCATGTAGATCAACACTGCGGCGGCAAACAAAGTCTCAACCGTCACCTGAATGCCACGCGACATTCCGAACAGTGAATATTCCGGTTCCATCATACAAGATTTAAAATTATTCCAACGGACTCTTGATGTTGAGCAGGCGCAGGTTGTCGAACACCGTGTTCTGAGCCACCTGCTGGATATATTCGGCGACTTCGGGCGAGAGGCCTGCGTGGTAGCCCGTCTGGTAATGCTTCAGGAATATCGTGGTGAATATCACGTTGGCCGCAAGATAGCTGCCCAGACGCGACGGATGGTAGGAGTCATCCTTGTAGAGCGTGAGGTTCGGACGCTCGGCGCGCACCGTGCGCCATGCCATCCCGACAGGCGCGCAGACGCCCCCGGTCTTATATGCCATCTCAAGGTAAGTGGTGATAAGACGTTCCTGCATACCCTCGTAGGTGTTGATCATCGGGTAGTCGGGCATATCCTCACGGTAGCCGTACTTATGACCCCAGGTCATGTAGTAGACCACCTCGGCCTTCGGGTTGGTGGCCTTTATCAGCGAGTCGAGGCGCAAAGCGTTGGGATAGACCTTCTCAGCCACGTCGGCTGTAGACAGGGCCGGGTCGCTGCTCTGCTCCTGCACGACCACAAAATCCCAGTTACCTTTCTCAAGCGCCTTGTAGAGAGGCTTGTCGGCAAGATGACCCGACAAACGGCGTCCACCCTTCACAACCTTCTCCACCATAAGTTTTTCCTTGAAAAGCTTCACCTTGGCGGCAATACTGTCGACCATCTGCGGCATATCGTTATGGTACGTAAAACTGTTGCCGACGAAAAGTATCCTTACCGAATCGCGTGGAGCATCGGATTTCTTGGCCGCCGACGCCTGCACTCCGGCAATCGACAGCACAGCCATCAGGAGATAAATGATTTTTTTCATACACTATGTTTTTAAGGTTAAGAACCGATTAAAATGTAAGAATCAATGTCGCGTCCCGACCTTTTTCCTGTCCGCGATGACTGACGCACCCTACATTAAGACACGTCTTTTTGCGACAATTTACCGCTTGCGACAGCAAATATAATGCTTTCAGACAGTTTTCCACAATCCCGATTGCATTTTAGCCCGTCTTTCGTCCGCATAACCCATGTATTTTCTCCTCAATCGTTCCCATTCCGCCGGGGGAACAGTCGTCAAAGTTTGCCATAATGCGCGGATCATAATTGCATTTTTGACAATCGCTGAATTTTTGATTTAAATTTTGTTATTCCAAATAAAAGAACTAAATTTGCAGTAACATACTTACCCCGCTTCCCGTAAGAACAGCGCGCTCAGGGTAAGTTTTTATTTTTTATGACACTCCCATATTATAATCAACCGCAAATCTCGGTTGCAGAACAGATAAGGCTTCTAAAATCGGAGGGGTTGACTTTTTTCGATGAGAACAGGGCCCAGCACATCATGGAAAATATCAGTCTATTCCGAATGAAAAGCTATTTTATGCCTTTACGTCAGCCGAATTCGCGCCAGTTCAAAGAAGGAGCAAGTTTTGAAGATGCCTACTCGTTATATAAATTTGACTCGGCATTGCGAAAGATGATTTGTTCGGAACTGGAAAAATTTGAGGTATCAATCCGTACACAGTTGTCATTGATAATGGGTGACGAGGCCGGTATATACTGGTTTGAAAATCCGGCTAATTTTCGTAACACAAGCCGTCACGCCACTCTGTTGACAAATTTACAGACTGAACTACTCAGGAGCGATGATGATGCCATTGTAGGCTTTAAACAGCGTTATTCCAATAACTTCCCGCCAAGTTGGATGACATTTGAAATAAGTTCGTTTGGAACATTATCCATGATGTACAAATGGCTTAAAGCAGGTCATGCACGGCGAAAATTGGCACGTTTCTATGGACTGACTGACACGGTTATGGAATCTTGGCTACATTCAATCGTGTATATCAGGAATATTTGCGCCCATCACAGTAGATTGTGGAATCGTCGTTTGAGCATTAACGCCCTTGTACCCCGTAACACACATTTCCCATTTATAAATACCCCTCAAGATACAAAGAGGGTATATTACATATTGTCAATTATATTGTATTTCCTTCAAGCCGTAAATCCACAAAACACATTCGTTATCCGCTTCAAATCACTACTTGCCGAATACCCGAAGGTAGATATTATTGCAATGGGATTCCAAAGCGATTGGGAGGATGAAACACTATGGCAGTAATTATTGCCTACAAAGATAGCATCCTCGGGTAATTTATTCTGATACGGTTGCCACGGCTATTTGTACATGATACAGTATGAGATTCGGAGAAATTTCTTAAATTTGCAGCTGTAACCAAGAAACTCACATTTTTCGAAACGATTATGAAACGAAGAAACCTTACCTGGGCGCTCCCGCTTGCGCTCTCCGTGGCGGCAAACGCTTACGCGGAAAAAACTCCGGCACTTTCCGCTACCACCGCCCTCTCCCCCGTCATGTCGGCATCGGCATCGACATCGCAGACCACTGTGGCCCGTGCTTTCGACGGCGACAACACCACCGCATGGAACCTCGACGCCAAGGCGCTCAAGCAGCCACAATGGCTCATGCTGACCCTCGCCGACCCCGGCGACGTGCAGTCGCTCACCATCAGCCAGAAGGGCGCGACTCCCGAGCAGCTGAAACGCGCGCTCGACATCTTCGTCACCTACGACCCGATGAACCTCGGCGAACCGGTCGAGTTCACGGCAACCGCCGACAAATCCACGGGCAATACCGTACTGGCATTCCCGGCAAAATACGGCGCACATGTGCGGCTCGCCATCAAGCCCGGAGCCATCACCAAACCGCTCTCCCTCTCGGAGCTTGCCGTAGAGATCGTCAAGACTGACAACAACGTCGATGAAAAAGGCGTCGACCGGTCGTATCTCGACACCACCCTCCCCATCGACCGCCGCATAGAGATCGTGCTCGCGCAGATGACCCCGCAGGAAAAGATGGAACTCGTGCGCGAAGGCTGGGGCATACCCGGAGTGCCGCGTCTCGGCATTCCCGACATAAAGAAGGTAGAGGCTATCCACGGCTACAGCTACGGCACAGGTGCCACCATGTTCCCGCAGGTACTTGCCATGGCCGCGTCGTGGAACGCACCCCTGATGTACCGCGTCACAGAGGCCATCGGACAGGAGAGCCTTGAAGCCGGATCTATCGCGGCATGGTCACCCGTGCTCGATGTCGCCACCGACCCGCGCTGGGGACGCTGCGAGGAGAGCTTCGGTGAAGATCCCTACCTCTGCTCCGAGATGGGCAAGGCATGGGTCAACGGCTACCAGAGCAAAGGACTCATCACCACCTCCAAACATTTCGGCGCTCACGGCGCACCTCTGGGCGGACGTGACAGCCATGACGTTGGCTTCAACGAGCGTGAGATGCGCGAGGTGCACCTCGTGCCATTCCGCAACGTGTTCCGCGAGTGTAGGCCGCAGTCGGTCATGATGTCATACGGTGACTACATGGGCGTGCCCGTAGGCAAGAGCAAGGAGCTTCTCCGTGGCATCCTCCGCGACGAATGGGGCTTCGACGGCTTCATCGTCAGCGACTGCGGGGCTATCGCCAACATGACCTCGCGCAAGCACTACACCGCCGTCGACAAGGTGCAAGCCGCCAACGACGCCCTCCGCGCCGGCATAGCCACCAACTGCGGCGACACCTACAACGACAAGGCCGTGATAGCCGCAGCCGTCGATGGCACGCTCGACATGCAGGCGCTCGACGACGTGTGCCGCGACATGCTCCGCATGATGTTCCGCCAGGGACTCTTCGAACACAACCCGAGCAAGCCGCTCAACTGGGACAAGCAGTTCCCCTCATGGCAGTCGCCCGGGCATGTGGCCCTCGCCCGCGACATGTCGCGCCAGTCGATCGTGCTCCTTAAGAACGACGACAACCTGCTTCCGCTCTCCAAGTCGGTAAAGACCATCGCCGTCATCGGCCCGGGGGCCGACAACCTACAGCTCGGCGACTACTCCGGCAAGACACTCCCCGGACAGCTCAAATCGGTGCTCGACGGCATCAAGGGAGCAGTGTCCCCCTCGACCAAGGTAATCCACGCACAGGGTTGCTCGTTCACCACCGACGACGCCTCGCACCTTGACGAGGCTGTGGCCGCCGCACGCAAGGCCGACGTGGCCGTAGTGGTGCTCGGCGACTATTCGGGCCATCCCTCCATCGACGGGGAGAAGCGAGCCACCTCCGGCGAGAACAACGACCTCGCCTCGCTGCGCTTCCAGGGCATGCAGCAGGACCTGCTCGACGCCGTATGCGCCACGGGCACTCCCGTGTTGCTCGTCGCTCAGATAGGACGCCCCTACGACCTCTCGTCGGCATCCCGCCAGGCACGCGCCATACTCGTCAACTGGCTTCCCGGCCAGGAGGGCGGACTCGCCACTGCCGACGTGATATTCGGCGACTACAACCCCGCAGGACGCCTCCCCATGACATTCCCTCAGAGCGCCGCCCAGCTCCCGCTCAACTACAACTTCAAGACCTCCGGCCGCCGCTACGAATATGTCGACATGGAGTTCTACCCGCTCTACCGCTTCGGCTACGGACTCAGCTACACCACCTTCGCCTACTCCAACCTGCGCATCAACGAGCTGCCCGACGGCAACGTAGAGGTCAAGGCCGATGTGACCAACACAGGCTCGCGCGCCGGCGACGAAGTGGCGCAGCTCTACGTCACCGACATGTACGCCTCGGTCAAGACCCGCGTCATGGAGCTGAAGGGCTTCGAGCGCATATCCCTCGCGCCCGGCGCCACAAAGACAGTCACCTTCACCCTCACGCCCTACGACCTGTCGCTGCTCAACGTCGACATGGACCGCGTGGTCGAGCCGGGTGACTTCAGGATAATGGTTGGCGGCATGAGCCCCGACTTCACGGCATCCGACCGCATAAAAGACTCGCTCGGCTATCCCGAGGGACGCGGCGTGACAGGCACGCTGAACTACACACGCCCGGCTTCGGCAAGATATGAATTCGCCGTGGCCGACGTGCAGCACAACCTCGCCGACGGTTCCGACCTCGTGACCGTGAAAGTGACCAACTCCGGAAACCTCACCGACACCGGCACGCTCACCATGTATGTCGACGGCACACGCACCGGCGACACGCGCCACTACGAGCTTGACCCCTCGCAGTCAAAGACGATAACCTTCACCGTCCCCGCCTCGGCCGGCGCCGACGCCTCCTGGAAGTCGCTCAACTTCGTGTCGCGCCACAACAACCTCTCCTACACCCGCTGACCCGGGCGACTGAGGTAATAAACGCACATACCGGTGCATCCCTACGGGAGGGGAAGGCCGACTCCGGGACCACGGAACCGGTCGGAAAAGCGGGATTTCGGGGAGGCTGGGCATCGTGGCACACCCGCGCGTGACGTACCTCCTCGTGACACACCCTTGCGTGGCACACCACCCACACACCGGGCCACATTGTCCCTGCGCTCCGGGGCAGTCTTTCCACGACCTGTGACGGGTCTCCTGACATTTACCTTGATTGACGCGTCAGAAGCCACGCGGGCCGCCTCCTTGGCGGCATGGTACAGCTTCGACCGCTCACGCGAACTACGCGCGACGGCAGCCTTACGGGCGAGCCGCCGCGCTTTTTTTGCAGCTTTCTCGGCAGCTTCCAGTTCGGCGGCACGCTGCGCCTTGCGCTCACGGCGGCGCTCACGCGCACGCTCGTTGCGGCGGCGACGGCGGTCGATCTCGGCCCGGATGATTACCCATGCGCAACGGAATCCCTCATGGTCCACATAATGGAATCGCGGTTCTTTCCCCGTCTCGATATAGTCCCTGACCATACGTTCGGTCTCGTAATCCTCACAGCCCGAAACCCTCATGGCGATAAACCATAGCTTGTCAAATTTATAACGTGGTGATTTCATAATAGATAAAGATAAAAAGATTAGTAAATTCACTTATTACATCGCAAATTTACAACACGAAATTGTAGCATGCAAATTTTTCTCCCAAAAAACCGTGCCCGATAGGGACACGGCTACGTTCTTTAATTTATGAAGTCCACCCTCACGGGCAGATGTATCTTAGAAATTGGTCGCAGCCAATTCTTTTGCTATTGAATGAATAGCCTTTTGTAGTTTCAGATACTGACCTTCTCCGGCATTTGCCACTCCCGATGTGTATTTGCGCATAAGAGAAGGGTTGATTCCTGCTTTTTCGGCTACTTTCGAAATGTTGAGAAAATCAAAATACTCAAAGAATGATTTCATGTCGTAATGATAGACAAAATCAAGTTCGGTAGGGACTTTACCTTCCTCCCTTAAAACTTCTTTTATCTCCTCATAGGCCTGAAGCATATCAGCTTTTGCTTCTTGCGGAGAGTTTCCATATCCAAACAGACCGAAGTCGGGAACATCCTCTTGCATGAAGCAAGAGCACCCGCCATCCTTTGCCATTTCAAATACTATGTTCGCTTTCATCAAAGTGAAATTATTATATTCCATGAAAAGGAGGTTTTTGATGCCTCCTTTATTCTTAACAACAGTTATGCCTATTAAGTTATGAAGTAATGAGTGGGGGACTTCTCCCCCAACTCATCTTTCGGAACTCCGACTGTCAGGGCTTCTTAACCCCGGAGAGTCGACGGACACTGCGCTCGGTGGATGGTGGAACTTCCTTTGAGCCATGATGCCCAAGAGGAAATTTCTTATCCGTTATTGGCGAGAACCATATCATATGGTTGCCACCTTTCCGAATGACCCAGCATCCTGCGGCCGTCAATTCGGCCTCTAATTCTGAGTACTTCATAAAATTAAAGAACGCTTGTTGTTAACAACAATGCAAAGGTAGCGATTTTGCTCCAATATGCAAAATTTCCGGAAGGAATATTGGGCATTAACGTTGCTTCATCAAATTTCGCTTCATCAAATTTTCATTTTCTGCGGTATAAGGAGAAGCGGTGTAAAACGCCGGAAAGACTTTGGCTACAAAAGAATTAGCACTCTATTGACATTATTTGACCTAAAATTTAACACACACCGACGCATCTTATTAATATTATTTAACTTTTACCCCCCCCCCCGAATTTATATCTTTTTAATACCTTTGCCGCCGAAAGACTTATTGTCCTTTCGACACAGTATAGATAATAGGCATCGGAAATCTTTCTTTTTCTCCCGGAAATTATTCCAGATGTTACCATGATACACAGACCGTCTTATACCAGATAATGGTTTGGTCTCCAACATTTTGAGTAATTATATTCACTTTAGTTAAACCAATCTCATATTTTTAGCCAAGTGCCATGAATCTAAAGTTCATCCAACCAAAGGTGGCGGTAATGGCGTGTGCGTTATGTTGCGCACCCATGCTGTCAGCCCAGGGCAATGCCCCTGCAACTTCGGGAGCGGCCCATGCCTCTGCCGGAGCAACATCCGTGAGCGGAGAGGTTCTCGATGCCAATGGTGACCCTCTGACAGGCGTCTCGGTCTCCATCCAAGGCAAAGGGATTGTCGGAATCACCGACATCGACGGCCGCTTCAACGTAAAGGCCACACCCGGCCAGACCCTCGAATTCACCTACATCGGCTTCGCCAAGACTTCAGCCAAAGTCACCGGCCAGCCCATGACAGTGACCATGAAAGAGGAGTCAACCAACCTCAACGAGGTAGTGGTGACCGCCCTCGGCATCAAGAAAGAGTCGAAATCACTCTCCTACAACGTGCAGAAGATCGACAATGACGACATCACCCGAATTGCCGACGCCAACTTCGTCAACAACCTCGCGGGAAAGGTTGCCGGCGTGACCATCAACTCAGCCGCATCCGGAATGGGCGGCGGCACACGCGTGGTGATGCGCGGCGCCAAATCAATCTCCGGCAACAACAACGCCCTATACGTGGTCGACGGCATACCCATGCTCGACATGAGCCGCGCAGCCACCCAGCCCGAAGGCGTCTATGAAGGCGCCGCACAGACCGGCGACCCCCTGTCGGCCATCAACCCCGACGATATCGAGAACATCTCGGTGCTCTCCGGTCCCTCTGCAGCTGCCCTCTACGGCTCCGCTGCCGCCAACGGCGTGGTGATGATCACCACCAAGAAGGGACAGGAAGGGGAGACCCGCATCACCATCTCAAACAACACCACATTCCAGCGCGTGGCAGTGATGCCCGAGTTCCAGACCTCCTATGGACCGTCGGAGACAGGCAGCTACCTCAGCTGGGGTTCGAAGCTGGCAACGCGGAGCACGTTTGATCCCAAGGACTTCTTCCAGACAGGCTTCAACGTCACCAACTCCGCCTCGCTCACGACAGGCACAGCCAGGAACCAGACCTACCTGTCGATAGGAACCACCAACGCCGAGGGTGTGGTGCACAACAACAACTATTCGCGCTACAACGCCACCGTGCGCAACACCACCAAGATGGCCAACGACAAGCTCACCATGGACCTGGCTTTCAACCTCAGCCAGATCAACGAGAAGAACATGACATCGCAGGGCCTCTACTACAACCCCCTCGTGTCGCTCTACCTTTTCCCCGCAGGTGAGGACTTCTCCAAGATGCAGGCATACCAGCGCTGGAATCCCGGACGCGGACTCATGGACCAGTACTTCCCCTACACCTCGACAATGGCACTCCAGAACCCCTACTGGATAACCGAAAACATCGAGATGCCCAACAAGAAGAACCGATACACCGCTTCCGCACAGTTCCGCTACGACTTCACCGACTGGCTCAATGTCACCGCCAGGGCCAAGATCGACCGCGACAACCAGACCCGCGAGCGCAAGATGGATGCCGGCACCAACACCCAGTATGCATCGGCCTACGGTTACTACTCAAAGGAGAACATCACCAACCAGCAGGTCTATGGAGAGTTCCTCGTATCGGTCAACAAATATCTCTTCGACCGCAACATCAACCTGATGCTCAACGCCGGCGCCAACTTCGAGAATACCGACTACCAGAACGACTACTTCGGCGGCCAGCTAAAGACAGTGGCCAACATGTTCTCATGGGCCAACGTCGACTTCTCCGGCCGTGACCTCGCCCGCCAGGACGGTTTCCACCTGAAGAAGCGCGCCGTGTTCGGCACCATGCAGCTCGGCTACCAGTCGAAAGTGTATCTCGACGTGTCGGCACGCAACGACTGGTCATCGACATTCAAAGGCACGTCGACCAGCTCGTTCTTCTACCCCTCGGTAGGTATCTCCGGCATCGTCACCGATATCCTCGGCATGCAGAGCCGCATACTCAACTTCGCCAAGGTGCGTGTGTCATACTCCGAGGTGGGTAACGCTCCCGAGGTGTTCATCGCCATCCCTACCTATGAGATCAAGGACGGACAGGTGTCGACAGTGACACGCCGCCCGAACAGCAATCTCAAGCCCGAACGCACAAAGGCCTGGGAGGCAGGTCTCAACCTCGCCATGTTCGACAACAGGTTCCGTCTCGACGCCACGTTCTACTACTCGCGCACCCTCAACCAGTTCTTCGAGCGCCAGCTCGCCGCATCGACAGGCTACACCTCCGAGATCTTCAACGGAGGCCGCGTAGACAACAAGGGTATTGAGCTTACCGCACGCTTCAACAACACATGGGGCGACTTCTCATGGAGCACCTACCTCAACTACTCCATCAACCGCAACACCGTCAAGGACCTCGCATCGGACTACGTAGACCCCTACACAGGCGAGCCTGCACCTCTGACCGAGATGATCATGGCCTCCACATCGATGTACCAGACCCGTGTCACCAAGGGCGGATCTATCGGCGACATCTACGTAAACACCCTCAAGACCGACGACCACGGCTACATCCACGTCAATCCCGTAGACCAGACCGTAACCCCCGAACCGGGCACATGGAAGAAGGTCGGCAACGCCTCGCCCAAGTACAACATCGGATGGGGCAACGACTTCCGGTATAAAGGCATCAACCTCGGATTCCTCGTCACCGCACGCGTAGGAGGCATCGGCATCTCGCAGACACAGGCCGTGCTCGACTACTACGGAGCATCGAAGCAGACAGAGGATGCGCGTCTCAACGGCGGCGTCATCATCAACGGGCGTCCCATCCCCGCTCAGGACTTCTACCAGAAAGTCGGCTCACCCGGCCAGAGCGGCGGTATCGGCGCATGGTATGTCTACTCGGCCACCAACGTGCGCCTCGGCGAGCTTACCCTCGGCTACGACTTCCCCGTGCAGAAGTGGGGCGGCTTCGTGAAGGGTCTCAATGTGTCGCTCATCGGCAAGAACCTCTTCTTCTTCTACCGCAAAGCCCCCTACGACCCCGAGCTTACAGCCTCCACGGGCACCTATATGCAGGGTATCGACAACTTCATGAGCCCGAGCCTCCGCACCCTCGGTTTCTCGGTAAAAGTACAATTCTAACCCACACACCTCAATTGTAAACCAATGAAATACAACAGAATATTTCCGGTTGCCACACTTGCGCTGTCGCTTCTGGCGTCATCGTGCATCGACATGGAGGACAACATCAACCCCAACGGCGTGACCGAGGATATGATGAAGGCCGACAACCTCAAGACCGGAGCCTTCATCCAGCAGATGCAGACACGCGTCATCCTCGTGGCGCTCGGAGGCAAGCTCAGCTCCGACTACCAGATATCACGCAACCTCTCGCACGACCTTTTCGCAGGATACGCAGGCTCGACCCTCGGCAACCTCCAGAGCCACCAGCAGTACATATGGCAGGACGGTTGGATCAACTCGACATTCAACGAGGCCTACACAGGCATAATGATGCCCTGGCGCGAGGTCAGCAAGCTCGCCAAGGAGCAGGGCCGCGACGAGGTGCTCGCCATCGCCAACATAATCAAGATCGCCGGCATGTCGCAGATCACCGACACATTCGGCCCGATCCCCTACATCAAGTATGGCGAGACCGGCGACTACGACTCGCAGGAAGCCGTCTACAAATCATTCTTCCAGGAACTCGGCAAAGCCATAGACGCCTTGACGGCCTACTATACGGCAGGAGGTACCTCCGTGCTCGCACAGTATGACAAGGTGTATGGCGGAGCAACCGAAAACTGGATACGCTTCGCCAACACCCTGCGTCTGCGCCTGGCCCTCCGCGTGGTCTACGCCGACGCCGCCCTCGCACGTGCCGAGGCCGAAAAGTCGCTCCAATCGACAGCCGGATTCGTGGAGAGCGCCGCACAGCGTGCTGAGCTCCGCCAGAGCCTCGTGCAGTACGAGAACCCGCTCTACATCATAGACTATGAGTTCAACAAGGGTGACACGCGAGTAGGCGCCTCGATCGTCGAGGTAATGAAGCAACTCGGCGACCCTCGCTGCTCCGCCTACTTCACCGCTGTCGACGGGGAATACTGGGGCGTGCCCATGGGCATCACCGGCCACCTCTCCGACTACCAGGAGAAGTGTTCACACTTCAACGTGACCAAGTACAACACCCCCATCGTGTGGATGCCCGCAGCAGAGAGCTTCTTCCTGCGCGCCGAGGCCGCACTGCGCTGGGGCATAGGTGGCGACCCCAAGTCGCTCTACGAAGAGGGCATAAAGATGTCATGCTCTGAAAACGGCGTGGAGGCCGGCACTTATCTCGCCTCCAACAACACACTTTCAGGCTACTCCGACCCCGTATCGGGCTACAACTACACCTTCACCACCAACGGCCTGACACCCGCCTGGGACGATGCCGCCAACTTCGAGGGCAAGCTCGAACGCATCTCCACCCAGAAGTGGATCTCGCTCTTCCCCAACGGATCGGAAGGATGGGCGGAGGTGCGCCGCACAGGCTATCCCGACCTCATCAACGCTATCTCCAACGGCTCCAACGGCACAGTCAACTCCGACCTCGGCCCACGCCGTCTGCCGTTCTGCCTCCAGGAGCGCCAGAACAATGCCGACGGTGTGGCCGTTGGCCGTCAGCTCCTCGGTGGCGCCGACAATGCCGGCACACGTGTATGGTGGGACAAGAATCCGCGTTTCTGATCCCTAAGTCAGTAAAAAACATTAGAAAAAACAAACCGTTATGAATATCAAAATATATGGTCTCGCTACGCTGATGGCAGGGTTTGTGGCCCTAACATCATGCGACACCGATGTGGAGCGTATCGACGTGCAGAAGCCCTACACCTACGACGAAACCTACTTCCAGAATATCCGCGACTTCAAAAAGACCGACCATGAGGTAAGCTTCGCATACTATGCCGCATGGGCACCCGTGGAAGGCGCCGTGGGCTACAAGGACCCCGCCTCCATGGGCGAGCGCCTGATCGGTCTGCCCGACTCGATCGACATCGTGAACCTGTGGATGGCGGTGCCGATGCCCGACACCCACCCCGTAGCCTACCGCGACATGAAATACTGCCAGGAGAAACTCGGCACACGCTTCGTGATGCACGCCGACGCGTCCCACTACAGGCATAAGTTCACTGTCGACGGCCAGGAGTATGACATGGGTGGCAGTGCAAACGTTTCCGACGAGGTCATGGAGGCATATGCAAAATGGATCATGAAGCAGGTGAACGACGCCGGACTCAATGGCGTCGACATCGACTATGAAGGATGGAATTCCAACAATATCTTCCGCCTTGTGAAGATTCTCGGCGAACACTGGGGCCCGCAGGGAGCAAACCCCGACATGCTCCTCATCGTGGACTACTTCGGCTCACAGCCCGGGGCGGAATGCGAACCTTACTGCCACTATTTCGTGCAGCAGGCCTATTCCGACCAGACAGGTTTCCTGCGTCCATCTTCCAATTACCCTATTGAGAAGCAGATCTTCTGCGAGCAGTTCGGCAAGGGCTTCGGACCGAGCGGACACAACGGCATGCTCCTTGAGTACGCCAAGTGGGAGCCGGGCGACGGCCGTCGCAAGGGAGGTTGCGGCGTGTACTACCTCGACGACAACTTCAACTCCAACTCAGGTATCCCCTACAACGAATTCCGCCAGGCTATCCAGATAATGAATCCAGCCGTTCCCAACTAACCAATCAGTTCGTCAATAAAAAATGAAAACTACAATATTTCATCGTTCGATAATGTTTGCGGCAGCGGCCTTCGCCATGACCGCATGCAACTCCGACGGCGACAAGTTCGACTACGACAAGAACCTCGCCTACATGTCCGGCACGGAAGTCGATCCGATCAGGAAGTTCGTGGTCGAGGACACCCCCGCGTCGGAAAACGTGTCGGTATCCCTCGTCAACCCGCTCGACCACGACATCACCGTAAAGGTGGCCATCGACCCCTCGAAAGTGGATGAGTACAACCGCGCCAACCAGACGTCCTATTTCCCCATCCCCGCCGGTGCGGCACGCCTCGTCAACGAGCAGGCCGTGATACCCGCAGGGAAGTCGTTCTCCGAAGCGCTACAGGTGCAGATGACAAGCACCGAGAACTTCGAGGAAGGACGCACCTATCTCATTCCTGTGACTATCGTGGATGCCGGAGGCGTAGCTATCCTCGACGCACAGCGCACGGCATTTCTCAAGGTGGCCCGAGTGCTCCACTTCAACGCACTCGACATATCCAACCCGAGCATGTATTCCAACTTTATCTTCCCCGACGACAAGATGGTAGACATGAGCGGCGGCTTCACCTACGAGCTGAAGGTATGGGGTCTGAACTACGACCAGAACGGCAACGGAAATCCGACACGCCTCTGCTCGTTCACTTCCAAGAATGAAGCCAACTCGTCGATGCTCCGCTTTTCAGAGAACGGTAAGCCCGCACGCACCCTGCAGTGGGTATGCCCCGGCGGCAACATCGTGTCGACCTCCACATTCGACACAGAGCGCTGGTATCTCCTGACCTTCACCTTCGACGGATCGAACCTCATCATGTATATCGACGGCAACAAGGACGCAGAAGGCTCATATAGCGGCACTGATCCCGTACAATTCCAGCGTATCGAGCTTGGCATGTCGTGGGGCGGCGGCTATCCGTCGAGCCAGCGCTTCTCCGGCCGCATCTGCGAGATGCGCGTATGGAACCGTCCGCTCTCACCCGGCGAGATCAAGCTCGGCATGTGCGGCATAGACGCCAAATCCAGCGGCCTCGTCGCCTACTGGAAGATGAACGAGGGCGACGGCCATGTTTTCCATGACGCCACCGGCAACGGCTACGACATGGACTGGGCCAACACCTCTCGTGACACCAACGAGAACGGCAACCTCGAAGCTACTCCAAACGCCAAGAATGCCATAAGCTGGACCAGCGACGACAACAATAAATGCGCCGAATAAAAATGTGCCGAATAAATAACATCAACCATCGAACAACAATCATGAAAACGAAATATCTGACAGGAATACTCGCTATTGCTCTCGGAGCCATGGCGATGACCTCCTGCAACGACGATGACACCTACGATGTCTATGGCAACCCCAACAATCTCGTCTATGTCAATATTGCGGGAGACTTCCCGGAAGGGATGCCCAAGAATTCTTTCGTGTACACTATCTACCACACACCTGTAGGACCGATCGTAGCCTCCGAGCCGGGTGATATCGAGATTGACGTGATGTGCACCAAGAACGCTCCCTCCGACATGCAGGTGACACTCGAAGCAGCTCCCGACATGGCGGTGGAGGGCTACTCCACCCTACCCGCCAACTCCGGCATCAAGGTAACACTCGAATCCAGCACCCTGACAATCCCAGCCGGCAAAAACCGTTCGTCAGAGAAGGCAAAGGTCCATGTAGATTTGACCAACGCCAACTGGTCGGTCCTCACCGATAAGGCTTATCTCGTGCCTATCCGCATAGTCGCCGCATCAGGCGCACAGCCGAGCCAGTCGATGGTGGGCGCCGCCTACATAGGAGTGCTTACCGAGGTAAAGACCGGCATGCTCAATCCCGCCGCCACATCTATCGACGGTGAGGCCATCACCGACACCGATGGATGGACCGGTACCTGGAAAGCCCCGGCAGCCGGCAAGGAAGGCAGCCTTGACATGGCAAAACTTCTGGACAACAACCAATGGTCAAACGCCTACTTCGTGGCAAACCATGCCGACAAGGTGAACGAGGAGGTAATAAACACCTTCGACCTTGGAAAAGAGTACGACATCAAGGGCTTGCAGCTTAGATACTACTACATCTATTATACAATAAAAGATGCTACCCTTGAAACGAGTCTTGACGGCATCGAATATACGGATCAAGGCACATTGTCATGGAGCGAAAACGGCATCGACCGATATTTCGCCTTCTGGGCTTCTACGAAAGTGCGTTATATCCGCGTCACCACACACTCTTTCTACGGGGGTACCGGCGAAGGGACTGCATTGTCCGACCTCATACTCTACAAGTAATCAATCCATTGAGCACCGTGATGCGTAGACTCCGGCTCTCCTATCGATGGCAGCCGACCCATCCATCACGACAACATCAACGAACCATTGGTTAAACACAAACAATAGCTACTATTTCTAAGGAAGGGGGGCAGTGTCGGAAATCACCGACGTTGCCCCCTTGACTTTCACACATATATAATACATGTTAATATGATACATGCCGGAGCAAGAGACACGGGGAATTAGCTAACTTTGCAACCGGCGGGGCATGAAGCCGCGCAAACCGACCTGATTAACGCAAAAACTTACACAATCATGAATCATATCTATAAGCTACTGCTGCTCCCAACGGCCATCTTTGCGGTCACCGCCTCGACGGCCATCGGACAGACGGTGAACGGCTCGGTGACATTCGCCGAGAAAATACACGACTTCGGCGAGATTGCCGAGACCGGCGGAAAGGTCACACACCGCTTCACGTTCACCAACACAGGACGCGACACCGTGCTGCTCACCAACGCCCGCGCCGGATGCAGTTGCGTGCAGGCCAAGGTGTCGACCCGGCCGGTCTATCCCGGCAAGACGGGGCATGTCGATGTGACCTTCGACCCCGACTTCCGCCCCGGGCATTTCAGCAAAGAGGTGGTCGTGATCTCCAACGGGAAGAAATACAACCGCATATGGGTGAAGGGCGACGTGATTCCCGGCAAGCACCCCATACCAGAGCTTTACCCCTACGACTATGGGCGGGGTCTGTACATGAACTACAAGGTGCTGAACTTCGGCGGCGTGCCACAAGGCGGGTCAAAGACCCACACGCTTAAATTCGGCAACAGTTCCGACAACACGCTCAACATAGCCTTCAAGGTGGATGCGGAGTCGCCCGGCACACTCCCATTCGCGCTCACCGTGCCCGACCGCTACCTGCTGAAACCGGGCGAGGAGGGGTCTGTGCCCATCAGCGTCAAGGTGATAACTCCCATAGCCGAGACAGTGTCGGTCACCGTCACTCCAGAGGCCAACGGCTATCCGCTGCAACCGCTGACAGTCACCGTAATGCCGCAACGCCGGGACTCTTTCCTCCCGTGAAGCGAGAGCCGGAGACAATCGGCCTCATGAATATTTAACACGTGGAGGCGCGATCACTTAACCAAGTTTAACAATTACCCCCCCCGAATTTACGTCTTTTTAATACCTTTGCAGGGATTAATCCTGTGTCAGCATGACACTGATTAACGATGAATAATAACTACTACATGTCGATGGCGGTCTGTGAAGGTCGCCATCGTCGTATCTGTCTAAAATATATATGTACTCAGTGGGAATTTTTTCCTAAATTTGCAGCCGTAAACCTATCACGGAAATAAAATAAAAAACATATACCTGCAATGGCAAAAGAACTGAAGAACCTCACCAAGCGCAGTGAGGACTACTCGAAGTGGTACAACGAACTGGTTGTGAAGGCCGACCTGGCCGAGCAGAGCGCAGTGCGCGGCTGCATGGTGATCAAGCCTTACGGCTACGCCATCTGGGAGAAGATGCAGCGCTATCTCGACGACATGTTCAAGGCCACGGGGGTGAGCAACGCCTATTTCCCACTGCTGATACCCAAGTCGTTCCTGTCGCGTGAGGCCGAGCATGTCGAGGGCTTCGCCAAGGAGTGCGCCGTAGTCACCCACCACCGCCTCATGAACGCCCCCGACGGCTCGGGCGTGGTGGTCGACCCCGAAGCGCGCCTCGACGAGGAGCTTATCATACGCCCCACCTCGGAGACCATCATCTGGAACACCTACCGCAACTGGATCAACTCCTACCGCGACCTGCCCATACTGTGCAACCAGTGGTGCAACGTGCTCCGCTGGGAGATGCGCACCCGCATGTTCCTGCGCACCGCCGAATTCCTCTGGCAGGAGGGGCACACCGCCCACGCCACCGCCGAGGAGGCCGAGGCCCGCGCCGTACAGATGCTCGACGTCTATGCCGACTTCGCCGAGAAATACCTGGCCGTGCCGGTGGTGAAGGGTGTGAAGAGCGCCAACGAGCGCTTCGCCGGCGCCATCGACACCTACACCATCGAGGCCATGATGCAGGACGGCAAGGCCCTGCAGTCTGGCACGTCGCACTTCCTGGGGCAGAACTTCGCCAAGGCATTCGACGTGACCTTCGTCAACAAGGAGAACCAGCCCGAATACGTGTGGGCCACCTCGTGGGGCGTGTCGACACGCCTGATGGGAGCGCTAATCATGACCCACTCCGACGACAACGGCCTGGTGCTCCCGCCCCACATCGCACCCATCCAGGTGGTGATCGTCCCCATCTACAAGAATTCCGACCAGCTCGCCGAAATCTCGGCCCACGTCGACCCGATCATCAACCGCCTGCGCGAAATGGGCATCAGCGTCAAGTATGACGACGCCGAGAACCGCCGCCCGGGCTTCAAGTTTGCCGACTACGAGCTGAAGGGTGTGCCCGTGCGTCTGGCCGTAGGCGCGCGCGACATCGAGGAGGGCACCGTGGAGGTGATGCGCCGCGACACCCTGGAGAAGCATTCAACCCCGCTCGAAGGTATCGCCGAATATGTGGCCAAGCTGCTTGAGGAGATACAGCAGAACATCTACGACAAGGCCCTGAAGCTCCGCGAGAGCATGACGCGCCCGGTCGACACCTGGGAGCAGTTCAAGGAGGAGATCGAGAAGGGCGGCTTCCTGCTGGCCCACTGGGACGGCACCACCGAGACCGAGGAGAAGATCAAGGAGGAGACCAAGGCCACCATACGCTGCATACCTTTCGACGGCGACACCACACCGGGCACCTGCGTCTACACCGGGAAGCCTTCGGCGCGCCGCGTGATCTTTGCCCGCAACTACTAAGAGATTGTATCAGACGAGTCCGACAGGTCAGACCGGTCGGACCCGTCTGACATATATGACCAATAGGACTAATATGGCCAATAAGACTAATATGGCCAATAAGACCTATATGGTCCGTAGGACAATTTCGGCACACAGCCACGTTTTCAACAATCACACGTCTCTCCCCCCATAAATCCCTTTATGCCATGTCGACCACACTGCCACGCATTGCAATCGTAATCCCCTGCTACAACGAGGAGGAGGCCCTACCCATCACAGCACCGCGCATACTCCAGCTGCTCGACCGCATGAGCGCCGATGGGCTCGTGGCCCTCGACAGCTTCGTGATGTGCAGCAACGACGGCAGCCGCGACCGCACGTGGCAGACAATCGAGCGCCTGCACGCCGAGGACCCGCGCATAAAAGGTATATCGCTCGCACACAACCGTGGACACCAGTATGCACTGATGGCCGGACTGATGGCCGTGCGCGACATGTGCGACGCCGCCATATCGATCGACGCCGACCTCCAGGACGACCCCGAAGCCATCATCCGCATGGTGGAGGAGTTCCGCCGTGGCAAAGAGATAGTCTACGGCGTGCGGTCGAGCCGCGCCACCGACACCTGGTTCAAGCGCACCACCGCGCATGCGTTCTACTCGCTACAACACCACATGGGCCTCGACACCGTCTACGACCATGCCGACTACCGCCTGCTCAGCGCCCGCGCCCTCGACCTGCTGTCGGAGTACGGCGAGAGCAACCTCTTCCTGCGCGGCATCATCCCGCAGATCGGCCTTGACACGGCTATCGTGACCTATGAGCGCCACGAGCGCGTGGCCGGTGAGTCGAAATACCCCCTCGGCAAGATGCTGAGTTTCTCCATAGACGGCATCACTTCATTCTCCTCCAAGCCAATACGCATCATCTTCATTGTCGGCCTGATTCTGCTGCTGATCGACATAGCCGTGGCCATATGGGTGTTCGCAAGCTATTTCTCACACCGCACCATCTCCGGCTGGACGTCGCTCATCATTTCAATATGGTTCCTCGGCTCCCTCACCTTGATGGCCATCGGCATAGTGGGTGAATATGTAGGCAAAATCTACACCGAGGTCAAGCACCGCCCGCGCTACGCTATCCGCGACCGCATCCTCTAAACGACATTCTCTCCGCCTCACTCCCCCATACCACCTAACACCAATCAATGGACAAGACTCTTGCCCCCTCCGCAGGGACAGCGCGCCTCGAAGTGGTCGACGCGCTCCGCGGATTCGCCCTCATGGCGATCGTGCTGCTCCACAGCATGGAGCACTACAACCTGTTCTTCACCCCAACGTGGCAGCCGCAATGGCTCACCGACTTCGACGGCTATTTCACCTCGTTCATATGGTTCCTGCTCGCCGGGAAGGCCTACGCCACGTTCTCGCTTCTCTTCGGCTTCAGCTTCTACATCCAATTGCGCAACGCCCGCAGGCGCGGCGAGGATTTCAGGCTGCGGTTCGCATGGCGGTTGCTGCTGCTGGCGGGATTCGCACAGCTCCACGCGCTGTTCTATAACGGCGACATACTGCTTTTCTACGCCGTCTGCGGGCTGATCCTCATACCCGCCTCGTCGTGGAGCGACCGCACTATCCTCATCGTGGCGTCGGTGCTGTTGCTACAGCCCGTCGACTGGATACACATGGCTACGACGCTGATCGACCCCGGATATGTCGACACCAACTCGCGGTTCATACAGTTTGCCGCGCAGGCCGAGGCCGTGTGCCGCGACGGGAACCTCTGGCAGACCCTCGCCGACAATATCGGCAACGGGCAGCTTTACAGCAACTTCTGGCAGGTGGAGGCAGGACGCATATGCCAGACACCGGCGCTGTTCCTCCTCGGCATGTGGCTCGGGCGGAAGGAGATGTTCATACGCAGCCATGCCTCCAGGCGGTTCTGGCGCAGGGTGCTCGCATGCGCGCTCCCTGCTGTAGTGGTGCTGCAGGTGCTTAAAGACACCATCGCGCCCGGACTCGACAACGTAACATGGCAAAGCCATTTCGGCATAGCCCTCGGGCTGCCGGGCAACTTCGCACTGATGGCTTCGCTCGTGGCGCTGTTCGTGCTCTGCTGGTTCCGCGCGGGCGACCATGGATACCGGTTCCAGCGCCTGTCGATACGCTACGGACGCATGTCGCTCACCAACTACATCACCCAGTCGATAATCGGCGTGGTGCTCTTCTACAATTTCGGCCTCGGCCTCTTCCGCTACTGTGGCCCTACCCTCTCGGCAGCCATCGGCCTCGGCATCATCCTCGTGCAGGTGGCCTGGAGCCGCGCCTGGCTCTCCACCCACCGCCAAGGCCCGCTCGAAGCCCTCTGGAAAAAACTCACCTGGCTCCGCAGCTCCCGTACCGCCCCCTCCCCCGCCCGCTGATTTTATTTTGATAACTCCGATACTACTGATCAACTTTGTAACCGCCGTAACAGTTACGGCGGTTACAAAGTTTTTATGATTTACAACATGCGCGGAGGGGCGGATACGGACGAGGGGCAAACATTTCGGGGGAGAAAGGTGGAGGGATTGGAGAATGTTTCGTAACTTTGCAGCCGAAAAAAATTGAAAGAGTTCAGAAATAAAGGAAATTGAAAGAGTTCAAAAACAGCGAGTCATGATCAACAGAATACTCATCAGAATGAAGGTGGTGCAGATACTTTACTCCTACCTTCTCACACGCAGCCGGTTTGACATCATCGGCCTTCCCGACGCTCCCTCACGCGACAAGCGCTTCGCCCACTCGCTATACAACGAACTCCTGCTGCTTCTGCTCGACAATTCGGGATACAGGGTGGCATTCACCGACGACAACGTGCGCGTGTCCGCTCCCGAACGCCAGGCCTCCGGCCAAAAATACACGCGCATCGCAGCCGCCCTGGCCGCCAATGACGAACTGCGCACACTTGCCACCGCCCACCGCTCGTGGATCGAGGCTCTTGCCCCGCTCAGAGGCTCGGTAGGTGGCGCCCTGCGTGAATCGGCCATATTCAAGGAATACATGCGCAAGCGCACACCTATGGAGATCGATGACGAGGCACGTCTGTGGAAGAACCTGATGCGCACGGTGATACTCCGCGACAAGGGTATAGACACCCTCATACACGCCGACCCCGACTTCACCCTCAACGGCTACAACGAGGCACTGAGCCTGTTTGACGCCACCCTCGATGACTTCGCCGACGTGCGCAGCTCCCTGGCCGAAGCCCGCAAGGCGCTCGGAGCCTCGCTCGACAAGGCCTATGAGCTTTACCATGCGCTGCTGCAGCTGATGATCGACCTGACCCGCGCACGCGAACTGCAGCTCGACGAGGCCCGGCACAAGTATCTGCCTACCCACGACGACCTCAACCCCAACATGAAGTTCGTGGAAAACTCGTTTATCCGCGCCCTGGAGGAGAACGCCGACATGAAGGCTTACCTCACCGAGACCCCGATAAGCTGGAACGACGACCCTGTGACACTGCGCCGTCTGCTCGACAAGATTACGGCTTCGGACATATATAAGGAATACATGGCCGATCCGGTGAGCGACCTTGCAAAGGACTGCGAGGTGTGGTATGCGCTGTTCAAGAACGTGATCGCCGACAGCGACGAGCTTGCCGAAGCCATGGAGACACAATCCGTCTATTGGAACGACGACCTGGCCATCATGGGGTCGTTCGTGCTCAAGACCATCCGCCGTTTCGCCCACTGCGGAGAGAGCGGGGAAAACCTTGAGGAGCTGAGGCTGTCGCCGAAATACAAAGACATTGAGGACGAGCGCTTCGGCCCGAAGCTTTTCGACACCACCGTGGCCCATCAGGAAGAATATCGCGCGCTGATCGACTCACGCCTTGAAGGGAGCAGCTGGGAGCCTGAGCGTCTGGCATTCATGGACATCGTGATCCTTGAAACGGCCATAGCCGAACTCCTCAACTTCCCATCCGTGCCTACAGTGGTCACCGTCAACGAGTTTACGGAGATAGCCAACTACTATTCGACACCGAAAAGCGGACAGTTCGTCACCGGCATGCTATACGGTATCATCAACCAGCTCAAAAGCGAAGGCACGCTGATCAAAGAGTAGAATCAAAATTTGCTTTTACACACGGCTTATCCATATATCTGACGAAAAAATTGGCTTCGCCAACGCGAACCGGGCTGCCGATAGACATTTGCTATTTTTTTCGTCAAATATTCTTCGTATATTTGCAAATACGAAACTATAAATATTTAACACATTCATTTTATAACCATGCTTTACAGTCTCGTAGCCCTTCAGGCCGGCAGTGCCGGCGGCAATGGCGGCATCATGAATATCGGACTCATCGTCATACTCTTCGCGGTGTTCTATTTCTTCATGATACGCCCTCAGCAGAAAAAACAGAAAGAAATAAAGAAATTCCGTGAAGCCCTCACCAAAGGCGACAAGGTCATCACCGCCGGCGGCATCTACGGCAAAATCCGCAACGTAGGCACCACCACCTTCGACGTGGAGATTTCCGACGGAGTGCGCATCACCATCGACAAGAACTCCGTATATCCTTCGGCGCAGGAAGCCGGAGAGGCATCCAAGCAGGTAGAAGGACCGGCACAGAAATAAACATACAGAGGGATGGGGGCATCTCCTCCTGACCACAACTTTATTACCGGCAACAATGGCACTAAAGGAGCAGTTCCGGAAAATAACAGACAGAATCCACCTCGCAGCCACGTCAGCACGTGGTCGCGAAGTGGGTCTGTTTCTTTTATTCCTGGTGATATCCTATGTTTTCTGGCTGCTGCTCACCCTCAACAACGAGTCGCAGGAAGATATCGATGTGCCGATAACCATAGTCAACGTTCCCGACAGCGTGACGTTCATCACCGAAGTGCCTCCGGTGATAAAGGCGAGCGTGCGCGACAAGGGATCGATACTCATGCGCTACCGTTTCAACAACTCGAAAGTAATGAAAATCGAGTGGAGGGAATATGCCGGCAAGAGCAACGATAACAGATTTCTGATGGGACGCCAGGATCTCGGGGCACGCCTGCGCGATTATTTCGGGACATCATCCCAGATTGTCACCGTGGCCCCCGACTCGCTCAAGCTCATATACACTACCAACCCCGGACGGCGCGTGGCCGTGCACGTCAACGCAGATGTTCGTCCGGCTCTCGGCAACATTGTCAACGGGCCTCTGTCGCTCAACACTGACTCCGTGACGCTGTACTCCGTGACCGACCTGCCACATTCCATCAACTCGGTGGAAACGCTTCCTATCATCCGCTCGAAACTCTCCGACACCACTTCCGTAATGGTCAACATCAAACCGATCGACGGTGTACGCATCGTGCCCGACAACGTGATCGTGACCATTCCCGTGGAACCGCTGATAGCACGCAGCCAGATGGCGCCGATAGTCGTGAAAAACATGCCCGCAGGCTACGGACTTCTGACATTCCCGTCGCAGATAGAGGTGAGCTACCTGGTGCCGATGAGCGCCTACAACACCGAGCCTTACGACATAAAAGCCTACGTGGACTTCGCCGACGCACTTGCGTCCCCGACCTCAAAGATACCCGTGGCGATGTCGCTGATGCCTGAACTCTACCGCGACGTGACCATCACTCCCGACAGCGTGGAGTATATCGTGGAGCAACGGCGTCCGTGACCGCCACAACCCACGGATGCTCCGGGGGAGCATCCCTACAATATGGATGAAGCCGATTACCATGAAAACCGGCAGAAACGACAATCATAATACACATCTACACTATCAACAATAATCTAACATCATTACAAGAACTAACCCATTAAAAGCCATGAAGCTATGAAGATTACCGCTATCACAGGAGGTATCGGCAGCGGAAAGTCTGTCGTCTCCGAAATGTTACGCACACTCGGACATCCGGTCTATGACTGCGACTCAAGAGCAAAGAAACTCATGGATGCCGACGATGAAATCAAGCAGGCCATATCCTCACAGATATGCGCGGAGGCCATAACCGCCGACGGCCACATCGACCGTAAGCATCTCGCTGAAAAAGTATTTGCCGATGCCGAGCTGCTTGAGCGCCTCAACAGCATCGTCCATGGGGCCGTGCGTGCCGATTTCATCGATTGGGCCGCGAATACAGGCGCTGAGAGAGTATGGATGGAAACGGCATTGCTCTATGAGAGCGGACTCGACAAAGTAGCCACCGACGTGTGGGAGGTGACCGCGCCGGAAGAGCTCCGGATAAAGAGGGTTATGCGCCGCAACGCCATGAACGCCGGCCAGGTGAAGGCGCGCATAGAGGCCCAGCGCCGCAACGCCCATCCCGAAAGGCATCAATGCGTGGAAATGCTCGTCAATGACGGCGTGCAACCGTTGCTTCCTCAGGTCCTCGCACTACTCTGACGGCTGAAGTGCCACGCACAGTACACACGATAATCACAAGGCAGGCGGTTGCGAGGCAACCGCCTGCCTTGTGATTATATGAAAAGCATGAGTTATTAAGGCGAACCAGTTTCGTCAGACAGGTCGGACTCGTCAGACGGGTCGGACCGGTCTGACCGCATCTGACGATTTTGGCACAGCACCGTTTTGAGGGTGTCATGGATGGCTTACGAAGTCTGCATCTAATGCAAGCCAACGGGCGTTACCGGGTCGGAGTGTCGAAGAGCTTGTCCTCCTGGTCGAGTCGGAAGTCTCGGGCAAGGAGCGAGATGAAACGGGTGATCTGCGATATGGCGGCGGATGTCTCCGGCGAAATCTCCTTGCCTTGAATGCGCATAAGCAATGTGCCGTAGAGAGCGGCGAAACATGTCTCGATCTCACCGAGCTTGTTGTCGCCCTGACGGGCACGCAGCTCCACGATATAAGGCAGCGTCTTGTAGAATTCCGCCTGGTAGTCGACAAACTTCGGATCGGCCATTAGCTGACGATGAAGGTCGTCGAGTTGGATTATAGTGTTCTTGTTGAGCTGTAGATGACCGTTCTTCTCTACTCCCTCACGGCGCATCATGTCGATGAGCGATTCATACCATTCCTCAAGTTCCTTCTTTTTCTCGGGAGGGAGATCGTACCGGTCTATGATGGAGGCGCGTATCTTGTCGATATCGAATCCGTTGGCACGTATAAGATCCTCGATCTGCCACATATACAGCAGGTATTCCGCAATGTTCTCCTTACGTTTCTGGGATGCTGTGTACATATCTTCAATTGTTTTCCGGTGTACTTTCTATGTATAACAATTCAAAAACAAATTTAGCAAACTACCGGCTGACGTGCAAATATGACATTATGCCGCCCCCTGAAGTATGCCTCTTTCCTGAATTTCAAAATGAAAACAGCATAACAACGATATGAAAACGCAACGAAACCACTTGCGAAACAAAAAAATAATGTCTAATTTTGCTACGTTGGATTTTCATTACGAAATTTAACACGTAAATTACACAGACTTTCCGCAACATATAACCTTAAAACAATAAATTTATGACCTTTAAACCGACCATGGCATTCGCCTCTCTTCTGGCACTTCCGGCCATCGGCATCATCAATGCAACAGCCGAGACCGTGCATGTGTCGACACCTGCCACGTCGCTTGTGCTTAAAGCCGACAAAGGCAAAGAACTCCGTTTCTACCATTACGGAGACAAGCTTACCGACGCCGACATCAAGTCGATGCTCTCATCTTCCTCTCCGTCGGTCAACGCATATGCCCCATACGGCATGAATACCCGGCGCGAGACAGCAGTAGCTGCGGTGCACACCGACGGCAACATGACGCTCGACCTCGTGGTCGACGGCGTGGAACACGACGGCAACACCACCTCGATCAATCTCAAGGACAAATACTATCCCTTCTACGTGCGCCTCAACTACCGCACATATCCCGACGATGACATCATCGAGATGTGGAGCGAAATCTACCACGGCGAAAAGGGCACGGTCGACCTCACCCAGTATGCCTCGGGCTACATCGCCCTCCCCTATGGCGACGTGTGGAGCAGCAACCTCTTCGGCGAGTGGGCCAAGGAGGGATGGCTCGAAGAGATGCCCGTGCCCCACGGACTGAAAGTGGTGAAGTCGCGCGACGCACTTCGCCCCAACCATGCCGCCCACGGAGAGATGATGTTCTCGCTCGACGGCAAGCCGAAGGAGAAGTCGGGACGCGTGATAGGAGCGGCGCTCTGCTACCCCGGCAGCTTCAAGTTGCGCACGCTCAACGACAACAGCAACTGGATCCACTTTTTCGCAGGCATAAACGAGGAGAATTCGCCCTATAAGCTGGAGAAGGGTGAGACGTTCACCACCCCGACGCTTGCCGTCACCTACAGCGACAAGGGCCTGGGGCAGGCGAGCCGCAACTTCCACCGCTGGGGACGAGCCAACAAGCTGGCCCACGGCGACAAGCTTCGCGACGTGCTGCTCAACTCGTGGGAGGGCGTCTACTTCGACGTCAAGGAGAATGAGATGGTGCAGATGATGGAGGACATAGCGTCGCTTGGCGGCGAGCTGTTCGTGATGGACGACGGATGGTTCGGCGACAAGTATCCGCGCGACCATCGTTCGCAGGGTCTCGGCGACTGGGTGGTCAACACCACGAAACTTCCCAACGGCATCAAAGGGCTGACCGATGCCGCCAAGAAGGCAGGTGTGAAGTTCGGCATATGGATCGAGCCTGAGATGCTCGACGAAAAGAGCGAGCTATATGAGAAGCATCCGGAATATATCATAAAGGCCTCCAACCGTCCGAACGTGCGCGGTCGAGGCGACGCACAGGTGGCCCTCGACCTCGCCAATCCGAAATGCCAGGATATCGTATTCACTATAGTCGACACGCTCCTTACCAAATATCCCGAGATAGCCTACATCAAGTGGGACGCCAACAACGCCATGGCCGTACATGGCTCGCAGTATCTCCCGGCCTCAAAACAGGGCCACAACAACATAGAATACTGGCGCGGACTCACGAAGGCCCTCGACCGCATACGCGAGAAGCATCCCGACGTGGTGATCCAGGCTTGCTCCTCAGGCGGCGGACGTGTGAACTACGGCTACCTCCCCTGGTTTGACGAGTACTGGACGAGCGACAACACCGACGCGCTGCAACGCGTCTACATCCAGTGGGGCACGAGCTATTTCTTCCCGGCGATAGGCATGGGCAGCCATATCAGCGCCGCGCCCAACCATCAGACGGGACGCCGCACGTCGCTGAAATACCGCACTGACGTGGCCATGGCCGGACGCCTGGGCATGGAACTGCAGCCCAAGGACATGAGCGACGCAGAGAAGGAGCAGACACGCCGCGCCATCGCCGACTACAAGACGATACGCCCGACAGTGCAGCTCGGCGACCTCTACCGCCTGCAGTCGCCGTTCGACAAGAAGGGTGTGGCTTCGCTCATGTACGTATCCCCCGAAAAGGACCGCGCGGCATTCTTCTGGTGGAAAACAGAGTCGATGGCAGCCGAGCAGCTCCACCGAGTGCCGATGGACGGGCTCGACCCCGACAAGACCTACCGCGTGACCGAGCTGAACCGTATCGACCAGAAGGCGCTACCCTTCGAGGGCAAGACCTTCACGGGACGCGCGCTCATGTCAAACGGACTGCCGATGCCGGCGTTCCACAACGTCGACAAGGCTGACGCCACCGACTTCTCGTCGCGCGTGCTGCTGCTGGAAGCCCTCTGACGCTTGTAAGAACCAAATAAAAAAGATACAATTGCATGGACGCGGGCCTGACGGCCCGCGTCCATGCAATTGTATCTTTTGATGATATTCAGTCCCATTAAAATCGCCTAAGTTGTTAATCCCAACACATGAATATACGAATGTACTCAGATGCATCATACCTTTCCCCAAAACTCCATGTATTGCAATTGGCGTACGGTAGGGGGCATATTCCTACAAATTTGTCCGTATATTCGGATTTATTGATATCAGTTCTTGAACAAACGCACGTTTATCCTTAGGCGATATGATCAACGGAGAACGTCTATCCTTAAACGATATAGCCAATCGATCCATAGACGCTGCAGGCGATGCAAGTATTGTGTTGGTGGATTTCACTTCCACGATATCGCAAATATCATACGTCTCCTTCATCACATAAAGCATGCTTACAGTAAGCTTAGTTCCGTCTATTATATATTTGAACCCAGTAAATGTAATAATTTCAAATATTGCCACGGACATTACCAACCCTATGACAATGATATCTTTATCTGCTAAAAAAACAGGTACAATAGGTAATAGAGTCAACGACAGGACTAAAATTACCAGTCCACTATCAATCTTTGATTTGTATACTTTCATCATCAGTCTTATTTATTAACTTGGCGGATATTTCCAACTGCTTATTAATATTAAGATTTATTGTTTGCTTCATCTTGTTATCATCAATCTTAGCTTCGCTATTCTTATTACTTTCGACAATCTCTTTAAAGCCACAGACGACATCGTCCACGGCCTTATCCAGATTCTCATCTTTTAAAAATATCGAATGATCTTGCTCTTTAGAAAGCACCCATATATCAAAATCTCGACTGATATCAAGATAAGTATGAGAACTGCCTGCGACTTTAACATCGGTATATGCAGCCATTGTCGTAGCTACTACATATCCGAATCCAAACTGAGCGGTAACAATAGTAGTAAACAGAACTGTAGCACATGAAACTACCGCTGCGACAAAATAAAACAAAAAAGTAATCGCGCCCACAACGATTTCATCAATTTCGTTGTCCGCTAAATCACTCATACCAATTGATTCCAACAATTTTTTCTTATCTTCAGATGAAAGTACGCTTTCATATTCACGCAAATTTTGATTTAATAATCCTTTCTGGTACATCAGATGTATGTATCTCTTTATGTCATTATTTGATATAGCGTCAGCAATTTCCTCATCGGATAAAGCTCTAAGAATCCTTAATATAGAATCATCCATTTCAAACGCAACTTCATTGCCAGATTCCGTATCAGTAGAACGACTCCCCAAATAATGAGTTGGATTTCTTGCAAAATTTCTATCATTAACTATTTTATCTGCCAATTCCATCATATATTCACATGATGAAGTTTGTTCATCTGACAAATGTATACTTATTGCACTTATCCCATTTGTAGAAGAGACTTCATTATCGCCTATAATGACATCTTCATCATGAACATAACCTGTACACGCATTCGTCATCATACTGCTTGAAACAGTCCATATAACTATACGAGTAAAATTCCTTTTAGGGTATCTCATTTGACTACTTTTTAATATTGTTCATCTGCTTGATAAGGAAAGAGAACTTCAGCATTACAGAATAATACCGATCTCTATAATATCTCTTTGCCGCTGATAGATATTGTTTATTCGTAAATAAACATGCACAATAGAAACATGAATGTGACAACACCCGGCATTCCGGAATTTCATGTCCAAGCTTTTCCTCTAAAAACATCAATATACGATAAGGGCCATCTACAAATAGCCATATCTTCATGAAATCATCAAATTGTTGTTTATATAAAGCTTCAATTTCATGAATATGTACATCACCCAAGTCTAAGTATTTAATATATTTAACAGGCAGTCCACAACATGCATATAATCTATTTGTAGGAGATATTGTAATTGCAGAAAACAGATTCGTACATCTTTGCTTACAAGGATGAGCGATTTTTGTATATAATTTAGGCAGACTCTTCAATCCTTCTTGAGTGAATGGCATCCAGATTCCATTTGTGAATTTTAATATCCGAGCCTTATTGCTATTGATATATGGCTTTAGACCCTCATTTTTTATCAAATCACACATTTTGAAATTCCGTTCTTCTGCTGATTCAATATTTACAACAGTTATCAATTCCAAATCCAATGCGGCCTTTATCCCGTTTACTACAGATTCCAATGGAACAAATTCCAAATGCTCATCACCAGTACTGTAATTTATCTCATTCAATCCAGCTTCTTTACATAATTTAAGAATCCGTACGGCATTTTCATATGATTTAGCCCAAAAGCCATTAGTGACAACACGACAAATTAAGCCGTAATTGTTAATTAACTTAATCAGAAAAGGCAAATCTAAAAAGCTTTCTCCGCCTGTTAAAACGACAACTTTAATGCTATTAAACGTGGCTAAACTCGTTCTTATATAGCGTTCAGCATCATTATAGCTTATTTTTTCTTCCTTATTTGGATTACATTCAAAACAACAATTCAAACATGCAGAAGAACACTTGAACGTAGTGATCAATGTCAACATTGTGAGGTATATTGATTCCGAAATACTCATATCGTTTTTTTGCAAAAAAAGATATTATTTTTGCATTTTGCCCAAATTTAAATTTTATTAACTTATCTTTAATACAATCTGCGGTGCTTGTAAGTAGCGTAATGCCGGTATCAGCAAGCCGGCGTTCCACAACGTCGACAAGGCTGACGCCACCGACTTCTCGTCGCGCGTGCTGCTGCTGGAAGCCCTCTGACGCTTGTAGAAACCAAATAAAAAAGATACATTTGCATGGAAACGGGCCGGAAAGGCTCGCGTCCATGCAATTTTTTTTATAAGTTTAAGTCAGTTCATAATCCTGTCATGAAGAGAATGATCATATCAGTCCTCGGGCTATTGGCGGCGGTGTCGCTGTCGGCAAACGAGGAGGTGACGCTGCGGCTACTACAGACGAGCGACGTGCACGGCAACTTCTATCCTACTAATTTCATCACGCGCAAACCGGCCAAAGGAAGCCTCGCCAGGGTGGCCTCGGCGGTCAACGACGTGAGGACACAAGCCGGCGATGACGCTGTGATAGTGGTGGACAACGGCGACATACTCCAGGGGCAGCCGACGGTCTACTACTACAACTATGTCGATACCGTGTCGCCGCATATCGCCGCGCGGATGCTCGATTTCATCGGCTACGACGCGGGGACCATAGGCAACCACGACGTGGAGACGGGCCGCAAGGTGATGGATCGCTGGGCGGGAGAGTGCCGCATGCCGGTGCTGGGCGCGAATGTGATCAACACAGCGACGGGACAGCCACATTTCCGGCCATATACCGTGGTGGAGCGCAAGGGGATAAAGGTGGCAATACTGGGCATGATCACACCGGGCATTCCGGCGTGGCTGCCGGAGACGCTATGGAAGGGGCTGCGGTTTGACGACATGGAGGAGACCGCGCGCAAGTGGGTGCCGGTAATAATGGAGCGCGAGCATCCCGACGTGCTGGTGGGACTGTTCCATTCGGGGCAGTCGGGCAACATACTGGTCGGCCACAAAGAGAATGCGTCGCTTGAAGTGGCGCAGCGCGTGCCGGGATTCGACGTGGTGCTGATGGGCCATGACCATAGGGTCGACAAGAAATGGACGGTCAACACCGCGGGCGACAGCGTGCTGGTGATGAACCCTGCCAACAACGCCGTGCACCTTGCCGACGTGGCGATCACATTCACCCTCGACAGCCTCGGTCGCGTCGCCGGGAAGAAGATCGACGGCAGGATAGCCGACATGGACGGCTATGCGCCCGACAGCCTGTTCATGATGCAATTCTCCCCGGAGATGGCCACGGTGGAGCGATACGTCGACACCCCGATAGGGACTATGACGCGCCCCGTCACCACCCGCGACGCATACTTCGGCCCCTCGGCCTTCGTCGACCTGATCCACCGCCTGCAGCTCGACATCACCGGGGCCGACATATCGTTTGTCGCTCCCCTGAGCTACGACGCCACAATACCCGCAGGGCCTATCACGGTGGGCGACATGTTCAACCTCTACAAGTATGAGAACATGCTTTACGTGATGGACCTGACAGGAGAGGAGATAAAGAACTATCTGGAGCGCTCATACGGACTGTGGACCCAACAGATGGAATCGTCCTCCGACCATCTGCTCCTGTTCAGCGACGGCACGCGCAGCGGCGACCAGACCCACTCGAAACTCAAAAACGCGAGCTACAATTTCGACTCCGCCGCCGGGATAATCTACGAGGTGGACGTCACCAAGCCCGAGGGGGAGAAGATCCGAATACTGAAGATGGCCGACGGCGAGCCGTTCAGCCCTGAAAAGCATTACAAGGTGGCACTGAACTCCTACCGTGGCAACGGAGGTGGAGAGCTGCTGACAAAAGGCGCAGGCATACCCCACAAGGAGCTTCCGTCGCGCATCATAAGCTCGACCGACCGCGACCTGCGGCATTACCTCACGAAGTACATCAAGGCTCACGGGAAGGTAGATCCCCGACCGCTCGGCCAGTGGAAGTTCGTCCCCGAGAAGATGACCCGTACGGCAGCCCGTCGCGACCGCGCCCTCATGTTCGGCGAATGAGTGGGGCGAGGTAGCGGCCGGTGTAGCTCCCGGGGCAGGCGGCAATCTGCTCGGGAGTGCCGGTGGCCACGATGTAGCCGCCCGCCTCGCCGCCCTCCGGGCCGATGTCGATCACATGGTCGGCACACTTTATCACATCGAGGTTGTGCTCGATGATGATAACCGTGTGGCCTTGCGCGATGAGACGGTCGAAGCTGTCCATCAACTTGTTGATGTCGTTGAGATGCAGGCCGGTGGTCGGCTCGTCGAAGATGAACATGGTGGGCTGCGGCTTCTCCTGCGCAAGATAGTATGCGAGCTTCACACGCTGGTTCTCGCCGCCGGAAAGTGTCGATGACGACTGACCGAGCTTTATATAGCCGAGACCGACATCCTGCAATGGCTTCAACCGCTTGACAATCTTGCGAGTGATCGACGAGGGGTCCTCGCCGAAGAATTCCATGGCCCGGTTGACGGTCATCTCAAGTACATCGTTGATGTTATGCCCGCGATAGCGCACTTCAAGGATTTCGGGCTTGAACCGCTGGCCGTGGCACGTCTCGCACGGTATCACTATATCGGCCATGAACTGCATCTCTATCGTTACAGTCCCCTCTCCTTTACATTCCTCACATCGGCCGCCCTCGGTGTTGAACGAGAAAAACGCAGGTGTGAATCCCATCTGGCGCGCACCCTGCTGTTCGGCGAAAAGACGGCGAATCTCATCGTAAGCCTTCAGATAGGTCGCCGCATTGCTGCGCGAAGAGCGCCCTATCGGATCCTGGTCGACAAACTCGACAGCGGAGATACGCGACAGGTCGCCGCGCAATTCCTTGTGGAGGCCCGGGGCATTGCCGGCCTCGCCGAGATGACGCACCATGGCGCGCCACAGCACGTCGCGCACGAGCGTCGACTTGCCGCTGCCGCTCACACCGGTCACCACGGTCATCACACCGAGAGGGAAGCGCACGTCGACATTTTTCAGATTATGCTCGCGTGCGCCGACCACCTCTATGTAATCCCTCCAGCGGCGACGCGTCGACGGGAGGGGAACCGCCATCTCGCCGCGCAGGTATTTCACGGTGTATGATTCGCCGGAATCCGCCGGGAGGGAATCCACCGGGCCTTGATACACAATGTTGCCGCCAAGGCGGCCGGCATCCCGCCCCACGTCGATAAGATAGTCGGCGGCGCGCATGATCTCAGCATCGTGCTCCACGATGACCACGGTGTTGCCTATGCCCTGGAGGCGGCGCAACACCTCGATTAGCTTGGCCGTGTCGCGCGGATGAAGGCCGATGCTCGGCTCGTCGAGAATATATAGCGAGCCTACGAGACTGCTTCCGAGCGACGTTGCGAGGTTGATGCGCTGGCTCTCGCCTCCGGAAAGGGTCGATGACAGGCGGTCGAGCATGAGGTAGCCGAGCCCCACGTCGCAGAGAAACCCTATGCGGCTGTTTATCTCCGTGAGCAGTCGCGATGCTATACGGCTGTCGTTGTCATCAAGCACCAGAGCGGAAAACCAGCGGCGCAGCTCCCCGACAGGCATCCCCACCAGTTCTGTGATGGTGCGGCCACCGACCTTCACATACGAGGCGTCATGCTTCAGCCTTGAGCCGTGGCATTCCGGGCAGACAGTCTTGCCACGGTAGCGCGCTTTCATCACACGATATTGTATCTTATACTGGTTTTCATCTACCCAACGGAAAAATCCGTCGATGCCGTAGAACCGGCCGCGCCCGTGCCAAAGTATGTCGAGCTGGTCGGGAGTAAGCTCGCAATATGGCTTGTGGATAGGAAATCCGAGCTGAGGCGCGAGGCGGACCAGATCGCGCTTGCATTCGCTCATCTTGTCGCCTCGCCAGCACACCACCGCATCGTCATAGACCGACAGCGACGGATCGGGCACGACAAGCGCCGGGTCAATGCCTACGGTCTTGCCGAAACCCTCACACACGGGGCACGCGCCGTAGGGGTTGTTGAAGTTGAACATCAGCTCGTTCGGCTCACGGAAAACGATTCCGTCGGCCTCGAAACGCTTGGAGAAGCGGTGCACATTCACGTCGCCACCGTCGTCCCACACCATGAGCGCCATCTCGTCGCGCCCCTCGAAAAACGCCGTCTCCGCCGAATCGGCCAGACGACTCAGCTCGTCGCCGTCGTGAGCCACGGCAAGCCTGTCGACGAGCAGTAGCATCCCGTCCGGTGATGTCGGCACGTCGGATGCGGCAAGCAACTCCTCAATTTCCCGGAACCGTCCGTCAGGCAGAGTGACGACGCGCGAGTAGCCGCCCTTCATGAATATGTCGAGCTGCTGACCCATCGTGCGCCCTTCAGGCAATATTATCGGTGCGGCCACCGCCATGCGTGTGCCTTCAGGATAGGATGTTGCTGCGGCAAGCACGTCGTCGACCGTGTGCTTGCGCACCTCCTCTCCCGACACCGGGGAATACGTACGACCGATGCGCCCGAAAAGCAGGCGCATATAATCGTAGATTTCCGTAGAAGTGCCGACAGTAGAGCGTGGATTGCGCGTGTTGACCTTCTGCTCGATGGCTATGGCCGGGGGGAGTCCTCTGATGAAATCGACCTCAGGCTTGGCCATCTTCCCGAGGAACTGGCGCGCGTAGGCCGAAAGGCTCTCTACGTAACGCCGCTGCCCCTCGGCATATAATGTGTCAAAGGCAAGGCTCGACTTTCCGCTCCCGCTGACTCCGGTGATCACCACCAGACGGTTGCGCGGAATCTCGACGCTTACGTTTTTGAGATTGTTTACCCTTGCTCCTTGTATGAGAATGTTGCGTTCAGACATTGCTACCTTATGGATACAGGCCTCCGATACATGGTGCCGCCATCCGGCGGCAACCATCATATCTCAGGCCAAATTAACCCACAAAGTTACTAATAAATCGCGCTCAAAAATCCACATAAAACTTAACGCCCCCTCAAAAAGTGTTAACCACGACGTACGATATGACACCGGGATTTTACATCACAGCGGGGAGAGCAGCCCGGTGGAAGAGTCTATTATGAAACCACGCACCGACACGTCGGCGGGGACAAGCGGATGGTTGCGTACAAGGTCGACAGTCTCGTGGACAGCTCCGCCGGTGTCGTCGAATCCGTGAAGCCAGCTGTCAAGGTCTATGCCGCAATGGCGCATAAGGGAGATATGTTCCTCCGAGATGCCACGGCTGCGCATATGGCCGAGCATTTCCGATGCGTTCATGCCCTGGACTCCACATCCGGTATGGCCTATCACCATAATTTCATCGACACCCAGCTCATAGATCGCCACGAGCAACGAGCGCATGGTTGAGTCGAACGGGTTGGTAATGGTGCCTCCGGCATTCTTGATCATCTTCACATCGCCGTTCTTTATGCCCAGAGCCGCCGGAAGGAGGTGGGTGAGACGTGTGTCCATACACGTGACTATGGCAATCTTCTTGTCGGGATATTTCGAAGTGGCAAACGCTTCATATTGCTTTTCCGCAACGAAGCGGCGGTTGAATTCAAGTATTTCGTCAATCATAGAATAGAATTGATTCTGTATTATAGAATATATGGTTAAGAGTCAGTCACAGTCCCCCCGGGATTTCACCACCAGGGATTCCTATATTTTGCATTGTAATGTACGCCATCCTCGGAAAGGATAAGTTCAATGTCCTTACGATACATCCATCTGTCCCACTCCGGAGAAGCATAGTCTGGATTAACCATCATTTCTCCGTCACCGATATCAAAATCAAAGCAGAAAGGCAACCGATAATCGCCCCACATACAACGTTTGACCAATGCAGGATCATTATAGCTGCGCCATGTACCGACAAAAGTGCGGTTGAAGTATCCATCGGCATCAGCCCATGATTCGTCAATCCTGACAACATCGGGGGTATCCTTTAATGTGCACGCGTCCGCTTGTAATATACCACGTAATTCCCCGCTCCCTTTTTGCGACGCATCCTCCTTCAGCAAATACTCTGCGATTATGCTATAGGAATATGTAGAATCCATATCATGCTCAATACCGCGAAAAATCTTCTTTATCCTGATATGTCCGGTAAAATCGCACACATTAGTTTTCACTTTTGTACGCCCCCTCACCGCGTATGTGAGTGAGTCAATTTTAACCATGTCGGGATAGAAATAAACTTCTATACGACGGAAATCATCGCCGAGCACCCCGTTAGCCGGAATATTCCCTCTGAATACGTCCGGATTCAAACGAATGTCACCATCACTGAGCGATTTATCGCAATCTTCAATTGATGAATAGTCTGTCGGGGTCAGATATATTTCAAACAAGTCACTATTATCAATCCTGCTAAAGTCGAGCAGTTTACTCCTGTTACCATGATAGAACACATCTCCCAGCGCTTTTTTCGTTTTCTTGAGGGTGTACAAATCCTTGCACGCCGGATTGCCTGAGGCTTTGGCCGACAGTCCACCGAGAAAGGCAAAGGAGGCCAATAGAATCAGTATCTTACAGGATATAGACATACGCAAAATCGGAGCTAAACGCCGATTTACAGAAATCGGCCGTGATAGCGCAAAGATACGAATAAGTAGATAGCAAAAGCAAATTTTAGAGGTTGTTTAAAAACAACAGTGAAAAATACCGGGCGAAAAACAGCAACTCCATATTTTCATGATACAGGATTGAATCTATCTATTGCTTTTATTGTAAGTTTATAGATCCAATTACCATGTTTATCCATCTTGTATGGCACGATATAACCATCTTTTTCTAAGCGACTTATAAAATCCTCCATTGAGGCTTTTCCAGTGATTAACAAACAACACCGTTGTGTGAGTCAAGGTTTGCCTACAATTTGTATGGATTTTTGTATGTATATAAAAAAGCTACCGTAAATGTTTGATTTACAGCAGCTTTGGTTGCTTGATTTGCGGAAAGACAGGGGGCGTGCCTCTCCTGCCTAAATGCAGTTATATCAAATAGTTAGATATATCAGAATTTTATTAGTGCCGTTTTAGTGCCAAATATCAGCACCCGGATTTTCGGCTCTGGAGCCTGACTCCACAGGCTATCCAATCACTAATGCAAATTTAATCATTTCATCCCGGCTGTGCAAGTCCGAGAGTTCGATTTAGCAATTCCTAACAATTTGATTCACATTTCTTAAATACTGCTCGTCGGGATTTTTTCTCAATATAGACAGGCAGTAGCTTTATGTCTTTGAGTTTCGCTGTCATCTATACCGCTTTCGTTGTGCTTATCTCGACTTTCTTTTCAGATAAGGAAAGCGATGAGAGGCGGAGCGGTCTTCCATGCTGTCGGCGTTATGCCGTCAAAAGGTGAAGGTGCAGGCACTGACACCCATTGACCGCATTTCGCCTATGGGCAATGCTGAACACCGATAACGGCCATCGCCTCATGGCGGTCAT
>NZ_CAJTYX010000016.1 GCF_910583865.1 uncultured Muribaculum sp. | reverse complement strand
CGGTCCTATTTTTCAATCGCCCTCTAAAGTTTAGCGGACAGTAATAATTTTTTATCGTCCTCCCCAGGTTCCGCTGCGCTACACCAAGTTAACCAGCCCCCGAGCCTCGGGCTCTCTCTGAGGGAAAATGCAGCCAAGAGAAACCTGGTAGATGCATTTCGTCCGATGTGTATGCATGGGGGTAAGGACATCCCGTGCGGGGATACATTGGTATAAAAATAAAGGCGCGTTGTCTCACGACAAGGCGCCTTTTTACATGTTGTAAAGTGTATACAGGGATGTGATTATGCGTAAATTTTCAAAAGATTTTACTTTATGTCAACAAAGATAATACATATTTCTTGTATTTCAAATTTTATTAACTGTAATTTGCCAAAATAATACAGAATATATTCATTTTTATGTATATGAAATCAAATAAAATGCTGCGATTTTTTGACGGGTTATCATATGTCGCATACCCATGCAATCGACATATCTGAAACATTCGCCTCCGGATTTGTTATTATGGAGGATATAAACAATGAAATATTATGAAACGACTTATTTTAGTAGCGGCTGTAGCCGCGGTGTTATCAGGTGTGTATGCTTGTGGCTCGTCGACCAAGAACGATACAGTTGACGGCGCTGCCATCAAGGCTAAGATAGAGAAATGTACCAATCCTGACAGTCTCAAGGTCTACGTAAAGCAGGCACGGGACTATGCGCGCAAGCTTAAGGAGAAGGGCGACAGCAGTGCTGCAGCCGCCTTTGTCAACGAGGTGGCTCCTGTGATCAAGGAGAAAGGCGGCGATGCCTCCGCCGAAATCCGTGCGCTTGCCGAGCAGGCTGATTATACCACGGTGATAGCAGCCGATTCGGCCAAGACAACCATGGAGAATGCCGCCGATTCGGTTAAAAAGGTCGCCACCTCGGCCTATAATTCGGCAAAGGATGCTGTCTCCGACAAGGCTTCGGAGGTAAAGGATGCAGCCGTCGACAAGTATAACTCGGCAAAGGACGCCACCGCCAAGGCTGTCGACGATGCCAAGGCAAAAGCTGCCGAGGCCCTTCAGTCGGGAGCCGACAAGTTGAAGAAATAAGGATGATGTATATATTCTTTACCATCCTTCAAGGATATAAATTTTAAACGCCCTCTTGAAGGTTCTGGAATTGCGATGAGAGCACGGAAGCCGGGCGGATGACGTAACCCCCGCCATCCGCCCGGTCTCCGTGCTCTCAGTGTGTTCTGTGCGATGATTTTTGGGGCGTATGCTTATTTGCGGCCGAGCAGGTGCTTGAATGCCTGCTTGCGACGTTGCAGGGCTATATATTGAGCCTGTGCCTCCGCTGCCTCGTCGCATACGGTTTTCATCTCCTCTTTCGCCGACATGGCGTATAGGGCGGCAAGGCGCAATGTCTGCGCCGTGTCGAGATTGATGGAGCGGAACATCGACATCAGTTTCTTGCGCGAGCGGACACCGAATTCCATGCGGTTGAGGTCGATGTAGTGGAATCGGTATGCGCCGTTTTCGTCGCGCGTGTATATCACGTTGCCGGGCGAAAAATCCTTGTGGAGCACTCCGGCGCGGTGCAGCCGCACGATGTCGGCCGCGAACGCCCTGAGCAACGCGTCGCTGTCGGGCTTCTGCTCCCAGTCGCGCATATTGTCGCCGGGGAGGTTCTCAGAGATGTAGTAGCTCTGGCGCAGGCGTCCGTCGACGCGCACTTCGCCGTAGGCTATCGGGGTGGGGGTGTGGAATCCGAGTTCCTGTAGCTTTTTTGCATTCTGGTAGGAGCGCATGGCCTTGCCTTTGCGCAGGTGGGTGTACACAAGCGAGTTCAATGTGTTGGGAATCCTGAACGATTTTATGACCAGGTCCACGCCTTCTATGTTGAGGCGGTACACTATGTTGCGGGCCTTGTAGATTACTTCGGCTTCGGAAGGCACTCCATGGCGGATTATCTTTTCTATCTGCGGTCTTATCTTGGTGAAACGGGCGCTTACGTGGATGTTGTAGGTGGGCATGACGGAAGAGTTAAGGGTATGGATATTTATCTGATTGATTGGTACACGGAAAGTATTCTGCCGAGGAAAGCCTGATAGGAGAGGGTGCGGTCGAACGTGGTGGCTCCGGCGGTAGCGATTCTTCTGCGTGCGGTCTCGTCGGTGAGGAGAGTGCGCAGCGCTGATGCAAGGGACTCGGGGTCGGATGGGGGCACGAGCAGCGAGTCGGTGCCCGATGTGAGATATTCAGGTTGCGCGCCGTTGTCGGTGGTGACTACCGGTACGCCGTGGGCCATGTAGTCGAGCACGGCAAGGCCGAAAGGCTCGCGCCATGTAGATGGCACCACGCCTATCGTGGCCGAAGGTATGATGGCGTGTATGTCATCGCGGAATCCGAGCCATTCCACGCGGTCGGCTATGCCGAGGCGCACGGCCTGCTGCTTGAGCGGCCCTACATGCTGCGCTTTTCCTTCGCCGGCTATGCGCAGATGCCAGGGCAGGTCGGTGAGCGAGGCGAGCGCGTCGAGGAGCACGTCAAGGCCTTTCTCCGGCGAGATGCGTCCGTGGTGCATGATTACAGGGGCATCGATATGCGGAATATCGGATGGCACGGGCGCGCACGGAGGTACGACTATGCTGTTGTGCACCACATGCAACTTATCAGGAGCGACAGGTGGTGCGCTTTTGAGAAATTCGTCGCGCGCAAGCGCCGACACGAAGATTATTGCATCGAGCTTTGAGTAGAGTTCGCGGTAGATGGCTGACGTACGACCCACCTTCACGAGGTGGCGCGTCAGTACCACGCGTACCTTGTCATTGCCCGAGAGCGCGCGTGCGCGAGCGGCTACGATCGCGTCCTTGAAATTATGTACATGCACGATGACTTCCTCGCAGCGTCGCAACCTTGAGGCGATCCTGACTGCCGAGAGAAAATCGATTGCTCCACGCAACGGCATGCGGGCCACCGGTGGGAGACCGTTGGCGGTAAACTTGTCGACGACTTCGCTCACCGGTCGGGATATTATTTCTATGCGGTGGCCTTCGGAAGCCAAGGCGCGAGAAAGGTCGAGCACGTATTGCTCGCCGCCGCCCCAGGTGCCGTTGCTTACCAGGTGGATTATATGCATGGGTAGTGGATGGAAATTTCGAGGTATCTAATTTTTTCTTTTGCTGTATCGGCGGGGTAGGGTAGGGGAGAGATACCGTATGGCGAGTGCCGAGCGGGAGTATCTAAGACGGTAGTCAAAGATACGGATAAGCGAGGGCAGAGCCAAATTTATTTGAGGTATGCCGAGCGGTAGTATCTAAGATGGTAGTCAAAGATACGGATAAGCGAGGGCAGAGCCAAATTTATTTGAGGTATGCCGAGCGGTAGTATCTAAGATGGTAGTCAAAGATACGAATTATTTCGCGTCGAGAACTAAAAATCTCGGGAAAGTATACGGACAAAGTTGAAATAGTGAAATCTCAGCGAGATAATTGGTGTGTAAATTCGTGATTATCAATATGTTGTGCCTTGATTTTTGTCTCGGTATTTTTGTCGAAATAGGATTGCTCTGACAAATTCGGCATATTGTTTGGAATAATGTCTGAAAATGCTCGTAAATTTGTACGTATATGATATCCGAATAGTCAATTCTTGTAATAATATCCCCGGCATGGTACTCAACTATATCTGGATCGCTTTTTTCTTCGTCGCATTCATCGTGGCACTGGGCAGGACTCTCTTTTGTGGAGATTTTGGCATATGGAGTGAGATCATGAGTGCCTCGTTCTCGTCGGCCGCTACGGCTTTTGAAATCGCGCTCGGCCTGACCGGTGTGCTATCTCTCTGGATGGGATTGATGAAGATAGGGGAGAAGGCAGGTGTGATACAGATGTTCGGCCGCGTGATAAGTCCGCTCTTCACTCGGCTCTTTCCGGGCGTACCTAAGGATCATCCTGCTATGGGATCGATATTCATGAACGTGTCGGCCAACATGCTCGGGCTTGACAATGCTGCAACCCCCCTTGGGCTTAAAGCGATGCAGGAGTTGCAGGAACTTAATCCGGAGAAGAAGCGCGCCACCGATGCGATGCTCATGTTTCTTGTTCTTAATGCCTCGGGCTTGTGCTTCATACCGATCGGCATAATGATGTATAGGGCGCAGGCCGGAGCCGCCAATCCGACCGATGTGTTCCTGCCGATACTTCTGGCCACGTTTATAGCCACTATGGTCGGCATAATCGCGATGTGCCTCAAGCAGGGAATACGGCTGTGGGATCGTGTGCTGTTGTCGTGGCTTGGCGGACTGGCATTGCTCGTCGGCGGAATAGTGTGGTTCTTCTCGACGCTTCCTCGCGAGGAAGTGGAGCTGTATTCCGGATTTGTGGCCAACGTGCTGCTGTTCGGTGTGATTGTGCTGTTTCTTGTGTGCGGTATGCGCAGGAGACTGAATATGTATGATGCGTTTATCGAGGGAGCGAAAGAAGGGTTCAGGACTGCGGTCATGATTATCCCTTACCTTGTGGCGATACTTGTGGCGATAGGGATGTTCCGTGCGTCAGGCGCGATGGATGTCATCACCGGTGCCATGACCTCGTGCGCCGACTTCATAGGTATGGATTCCGATTGGATAGGCGCTTTGCCCACGGCGCTTATGAAGCCTCTGAGCGGCAGCGGAAGCCGTGGTATGATGGTGGACCTAATGAGCACCTATGGTGCGGATTCGTTCGTAGCACGTGTCTCCGCAGCCATACAGGGAAGTACCGACACCACATTCTATATTCTTGCCGTTTATTTCGGAAGCGTCGGTGTGGTCAAGACCCGCTACGCTGTGCCATATGCTTTGTTGGCCGACTTTACCGGGTCTGTCGCAGGTGTGCTGGCTGCATATGTGTTCTTTCATTAATGTTCTTTTGGGCAGACTCCGGAATGCCGTTGGAAAAGGTATCTACGGTTTAATTTGCCGTTGCCGTTTTTGTGGATTTTTGCTATTTTTGCATGCTTACATCAATAGGAGGAGCATTCTCCGGGTTCTGAAGCAATGGAAAAATTCATATGGACTTCACAGCAGGCTGCGCTTCCTGCATTGGATTATGGCCGCGTCGAGCGTTGGATCGCCTCGGTGGCGGCTGCGCACGGCAAGGTTTTAGGTCCTCTTGCCTACATATTCTGCGACGACGAGTGCATACTGTCGGTAAACCGTCAGTTTCTGTCGCATGACTACTACACAGATATAATCACGTTTGACAACTCGCGTGGACGTATGGTAAGCGGCGACATGTTCATATCGCTTGACACCGTGAAAAGCAATGCCGAGGGGATCGGCGCGGAGTATGAGCAGGAACTTATGCGCGTCATAATACACGGCGTGCTGCATCTGTGCGGCATAAACGACAAGGGACCCGGCGAACGCGAGGTGATGGAGGCGCATGAGAATGCAGCCCTTGACATGTGGAGTGCGATGGATGAGTAAATAATCTAAGATTCACATATGAGATTTGACTATGATGTGATAGTGGTGGGGGCGGGACATGCCGGTTGCGAGGCTGCACATGCGGCTGCGACCATCGGCGTGCGCACGCTTCTGGTCACTATGGACATGAACAAGATAGCCCAGATGAGCTGCAATCCCGCCATCGGCGGTATTGCCAAGGGGCAGATCGTGCGCGAAATCGACGCACTCGGCGGAATGACAGGTATCGTCACCGACCGCACGGCTATACAGTTCCGTATGCTCAACCGCAGCAAAGGTCCGGCCATGTGGAGTCCGCGCGCACAGAGCGACCGAATGCGCTTCTCCATGGAGTGGCGCCGTGTGCTTGAAAACACGGAAAATCTGTATATGTGGCAGGACAACGTGACATCCCTGCTGATTGAGGAAGGCACGGTATTTGGCGTGCGTACCGCCCTCGGGGTGGAATTCCGCGCAAAGAGCGTGGTGATTACCGCCGGTACGTTTTTGAACGGCCTGATGCACGTGGGACGGGCGCAGGTTGCCGGCGGACGCGTGAGCGAGCCGTTGAGCAAGGGTATCACCGAGCAGCTTGTGGCGCTCGGATTCCGTGCCGACCGAATGAAAACCGGTACTCCTGTCCGGATTGACGCACGTTCGGTGCACTTCGATCTGACAACGCCGCAGGGTGGCGACGGGGATTTCCATAAATTCAGTTATCTTCCCGATGTGAAACGGGAGTTGCGTCAACGCGACTGCTATATCACATACACCAATTCCGCCACACATGATGTGCTGCGTCGCGGACTGCCCGATTCTCCGCTCTACAACGGCCAGATAAAAAGCATAGGCCCGCGTTACTGCCCGAGCATCGAGACCAAGATTGTGACCTTTGCCGACAAGACCGAGCACCAGCTTTTCCTTGAGCCGGAAGGTGAGGATACTCAGGAGTTCTACCTTAACGGCTTCAGTTCGTCGCTTCCGCTCGACATACAGGTGGAGGCCCTACACACAATACCGGCGCTTGCCGACGTTCAGATATACCGTCCGGGCTATGCCATAGAATATGATTTCTTCGACCCGACGCAACTCCGCCACACGTTGGAGACGAAGCTCGTGGAGGGTCTATTCTTTGCCGGGCAGGTCAATGGTACAACAGGCTACGAGGAGGCGGCAGGACAAGGTCTTGTTGCCGGCGTGAATGCCGCCAACCGCGTGCTCGGACGTGGGCCTTTCACTCTTGCCCGTGATGAAGCATATATCGGTGTGCTGATCGACGACCTTGTGACTAAAGGTGTCGACGAGCCTTACCGAATGTTTACATCGCGCGCCGAATACCGCATACTGTTGCGACAGGACGATGCAGACATGCGCTTGACCCAACTTGGTTACTCTGTCGGACTGGCTTCGGAGGAACGTTATCGCCTCATGTTGTCGAAAAGGGAACAGCGCGACATGCTCATCGAATTTGCCGCCACTTGCACTGTGCGTCCTGCTGATATAAACGCATACCTGGAGAGCATCGGTGCATCGCCGTTGCGTCAAGGTGTGAAGCTGCGTGATCTGATCACACGTCCGGCCCTCGACATCGCCATGCTCGCCGATGTGTTTCCACCGCTCCGTTTCAAAATCGAAGAGATCGAGGCAGGGCGTCGCAAGGAGATTGTTGAGGCTGCGGAGATCTTGATAAAATACCAAGGTTATATCGACCGCGAGCGTCTCACCGCTGACAAGCTCCGTAGGCTTGAGGACCTGAAGCTCGGCGATAGGTTCGATTATTCCTCCATCAAGGCCATATCGACCGAGGCCAGGCAGAAGCTCTCCCGAATACGTCCGGAGACTGTTGCCCAGGCCTCACGCATACCTGGCATCTCTCCGGCTGACATAAGCATACTGCTGTTGATGCTCGGCAGATGAATGTTTCACGTGGAACAGATATAAGTAAATATAATACACCATTTTAAACACTACAGACGATGGAATACGTTCGCCAGAAAATACGCGATGTGTACGATTTCCCGAAGCCCGGGATTATTTTCCGAGACCTGACAACAATGTTCAAAGATCCGCGCGCGATGCATATCGTGGGTTGGGACCTCGCCCAACTTTATCGCGACAAGGGTGTTACTAAGGTAGTGGGCATAGAGTCGCGCGGCTTTATCGGCGGCGCGATCATGGCTTACGAGATCGGTGCTGGATTCGTGCCTGCACGCAAGCCCGGAAAGCTCCCTGCCGATACTGTGCGTGCCGACTTTGAAAAGGAATATGGCACTGATACAATCGAGATACACCGCGACGCTATCACTCCCGACGACGTGGTGGTGATACACGATGACCTGCTGGCCACGGGTGGTACGATGGCCGCATGCTACGAACTGGTAAAGTCGATGAACCCTAAGAAGGTCTATATCAACTTTATCGTTGAGTTGAGCGACCTTCACGGACGCGACAATCTCCCGGCTGATGCCGAGGTGACTTCGCTCATCGTATATTGACATCGTCGGTCCGTCTGGACAAAATAAACAGCGACGTGACATGATTTGCCATGTCGCCGAATAATCCGTATAAGATTTGGCAAAACACGACAAATCAGAAGAACTGAAGGAGAAGATCTCCATTCTGCCCGATACTCCCGGCTGCTATCTTTACTATGATGCAGCCGGGACGGTGATTTATGTAGGTAAGGCGAAGAATCTGAAACGGCGTGTGTCGTCATACTTTAACCGTACTCACGACAGTATTCGTACCAACATGCTCGTGCGCAATATCGCAGACATGAAGTATATCGTCGTGCCTACAGAGGAGGACGCCTTGAATCTGGAGAACTCGCTGATCAAGGAGTACAAGCCCCACTACAATGTGCTGCTTAAGGATGATAAGTCCTATCCATGGATTGTGGTCACGAAGGAACATTACCCTCGGGTGTTTCTCACGCGCACCCGGCTCAAGGACGGCTCGAAATATTTCGGACCGTACGCTAATACCGGTGTGGCGAAGGCTGTGCTCAACCTTATCCGCGAGCTTTATCCGGTGCGCACGTGTCGTCATGCCATCACCCCTGCCTATATAGCAAAAGGGAAAGGGCGGCTCTGCCTGGAGTACCATCTCAAGAATTGTATGGGATGCTGCACGGGGCGGATCGGTGAGGCTGAATACGGGGAGATGATTGACCATGTGAAGCAGATATTGCGCGGCGACACCCAGGAACTTCTCGACTATCTGCGCGGTGAGATGGAGCGCTTGAGCGAGGAATTGCGCTTCGAGGAGGCGCAGGCGGTGAAGGAGAAATACCTGCTTATAGACCGATATCGTTCGCGTAGCGTGATAGTGAGCCAGACCCTCGACGATGTGGATGTGTTCGGTGTTGACGACGATACGGACCAGGTATATATAAATTACATGCATGTGCGGCGCGGCGCCATAGTGCGCAGTGTCACTCTCGAATACAAGCGCCGTCTCGACGAGACCGTGGCGCAGCTGCTCGACTATGCCATAGCCGAGGTGGCCGAAAGGTTCGAGATAAAGTATGATGAGATAATTGTGCCGGAAATGCCGGAGACGCCCGTGGCCGGAGCAGTGTTTACCGTGCCTAAGCGTGGTGACAAGATGAAACTTCTCGATGTGTCGGTCCGCAATGCACGGCAGAACAAGGTGGATGCGCTCAAGATGATGGAGAAGCATGCTCCGGAGAAGCGCGTGGAGCGCACGTTGGAGCGTATGAAGCAGGATTTCCGGCTTTCGGAACTGCCGCGCCACATAGAGTGTTTCGACAATTCCAATATCCAGGGCACGAATCCCGTGGCGTCGTGCGTGGTGTTCCGCAATGCCAAGCCTGCCAAGCGCGACTACCGTCATTTCAACATAAAGACTGTTGTCGGACCGGACGATTTCGCATCGATGAAGGAGGTGCTTACGCGTCGCTACACACGCCTTATGGAAGAGGGCGAGGAGTTGCCGCAGCTGATAGTGGTGGATGGAGGAAAGGGGCAGCTGAGTGCCGCCGTGGAGGCCCTTGACGACATGGGGCTGCGCGGCACGATCGCGGTAGTAGGCATCGCGAAGCGTCTTGAGGAGATATATTTCCCGGGCGACAGCGTACCGCTATATATCGACAAGAATAGCGAATCGCTTCGCATCGTGCAGCAACTTCGCGACGAGGCTCATCGGTTTGGCATCACGCATCATCGCAACCGTCGAAGCAAGGGGCAGACAGTCAGTGAATTAGATGGCATAAAGGGTGTTGGTGAAAAGAGCAAAGAGGCTCTGTTACAGCATTTTAAGAGTGTAAAGCGCCTCAAAGAGGCATCGATTGATTCGATTGCCGACATAGTCGGCCCTTCGAGAGCCTCGATAGTCTTTCAGGCGCTGCATGCCGAAAGTGTGTCCGACTGATGCGGCTGTCTGAACCGAGCCGTACAAGTCCGGTAAGTCTGACAAGTCCGACCTGTCAGACCGGTCGGACTCATCGAAGTAATGGTTTATGCTGACCAAAACGGCGGTGTGTCGATTTTCGACACACCGCCGTTTTGGTCAGGACGCGTCTTTGTGCAAGGATGTGTCACTTAATGATAGCGGTGACCACCTTGTCGGCGTAGATGCCGTGGAGGAGCTTTTTGAGGGCATTACGGCGCATTGTCCCGCTCTTTACCACCAGCAGGAATGTCGCGCCGTCGGCATTGAATGCATCGACATATGCGCCCGGATGCTCGCAGTCGGGAATCATGACAAAGTTGCATGCCCCGGGCTTGAGTTGCGAGAGGAAACGCTGTGTCAGCATTGCGTCGTTGTCCGGCAGATGGTTGACGAGGTTGGTTGCGCGGCCGATATTTTCGAGACTTTCTAAGAGTTCGCCCACGATGTCATTGCCCTCGCCGTCGGCGAGATTGCATACATAGATTGTGGTATCCTCGGGTGTTGCAAGTAGTTTTGTGCGTAGCGCGGCTATCGACGGGGCGTCGGTTCCTACGACTGAGGCGCGCGGTTCTATGTGCATCGATGCCAGGTCGGATGTGTCCTCGATACGGTTGCGCCACAGCACGAGGAATATCGCCAGCAGAGTCGGCAGCAGCAGACTCATGAACAGCGCGGCAAGGATGATGATGATAGTCTTTATGTTGCTCACCTTTTCGGGGGAATGGGGCGGGTCGATCACGAATCCGAGGGTCGAGGTGGACGCAACCTGGAGGGCGGCGTTCTCGCGTTTCTGGAGAAGGAACATGTAAAGCTCGTTCTTCATTGTGCGGTCGCGCATGAGGTTGATATACTCGCGTTCATATGACGGCATCTTGTTTAGGCGCGACTGTGCGGTGCCCACCAGGCCGGTCATGGTTTCGAGCTGCATGGCACTTTCGGCAAGCATTCCGTCAACGTTCTTGAGTATTGACGCACGCAGATCGGCGATTTGGTCATTAAGTGCGGTGAGCTGCGGGTTGCCCTCTTTGGCCGAGCGCACGAGATTCTTGCGTGCGAGCAGCAGTTCGTTGTATTTTGCTATCATCGGGTTGCCCAGGCTTTCGACCACGGGAATCAGTTCATAGGCCGATGCAGGGTTGTCGAGCGTTGATTTGACCGTACGGTAATACTCCTGCTTGGTGCGCTCAAGGGCTATGTCCTCGGCTTTCCCGACGGTGCTCTCCACAAGCATTCCGGCCTGCGAGTCCATCCCCATGAGGTTGTTCTCCGACTTGAATTTCTCGAGCTTCTCTTCCGATTCCGAAAGATCGCTGAAAAGGTCGGCGATACGTGCGTCGTAGAATTCCAGCTCGCTCGTGGCGTTTTCTGCACGTCGCTCGATGCGTCGGTTGTTGTACTGGGTTATGTATTCGCTGAGCACGGTGTTGCAATAAGCGTTGCTTGCTCCCGAGATAGTGACGTCGATCACGTCGGCGAGTTTGTCGACTACGTCGGTGCTGATTTCCTTTTCAAGTTTCTGTGCGGCAAGGTTCACACCCATGACGGCTATATCAAGCTTCATCTCTTCCCCTGCTGGCATTTTCATGTCGCCTGTTGAGAGAGTGACCGGACCGTAGGGGGTGTCAAGATTCACAGGCAGTGTGGCATCTTTAACCTCGTCGAGTGTGGTACGCCAGAAAAACGGGCCTTTCACGGCCTTTGCGTCTATACGTCCGTCGGGTTTAACTGTAACGCGCACGAGGATTGCTTTCGACAGCGTGTCGAGCACGCTCTGCGGCATCATGGCCTTTACCGGGGTCTTTGGAAACAGAAGATTCTTCTTCAGTCCGTCGCGTTCGATGTAGGTCGATGTCAGCCCGAGGGCCTTGACCGTGCGTACGGCCATGTCGTGTGCGCCGATAAGGTATATCTCATTGTTTACCGACGATGAGCCGAAGCCTCCTACCGAGAACATCTTCATCATTCCCAACAATCCTCCTCCCTTGCTTGCGCCGGAGGATGTGTCGGACGTGCTCTCTTCGATGAGCACGAGGGCCGATGATTCGCAGTGCTTCAGGGATCTTGCAAAATAAAATCCCGCCAGTCCCATTATGCCTGCGAAAACGAGGGCGTAGACCCACCACAGGCGCCGCATCTCGCGCAGATACCGCCTTATATCAAGCGAATTGTCACTGTTCTTTTCCATCATATAGTGATTCTTTTTGTTTTTTCATTTTTCTCAAGAGGTATAGTATTGTCCGTCGCCTGAGTGGACACATCTATTGCTTTGCGGCAAATAAGTCCGAGAATTATCATGGCCATGAATCCTGGCGCCGTAGAAAATCCGGTGCCTGTCGTGCACTCTATAAGAACGAAACATATCAACAACGTGCCGATTACGAAATAATTGCGGTAGAGTGCAGCATTAATATGGATAAATCTAAGTGTGATATTGTAGATGTACCTCCAGAAACAGATGAACAGTATGAGACCCACTACTCCGAATTGGGCAAGCGATGGATAATATGCATCACAGATGAATTCTGAATATGTCGGGGAAAGGCCCCATACCTTGTCCAGATTGTACTCGTAATAAAGTGTGGAATAGTGCACATCAGAGGCGTAGGTGGCAAAGGATGCCAGTCCGCTCCCGAATGGGAAATAATCTAAGAGTATTAAAAATCCGGTAAAATATAATGCGGGTCGTGCAAATGATGCGGCCATATTGGGATCAAACGTGTCGGAATTTCCCAGGATGAAGTAGTATGAGAATTTATGCCATATGGCCGCGATAAGTATTACTGACAGCAAGATTAATGTAGCTACATATCCGGGCTTTACCATCTTCAGCATACCCGGCCTATATAGAAAGATAAAGAATATTGTCAGAATGAATTCTCCGTAATATTTAGACCGGCCGCATGCCAGCCCGCAGCATAACCATATGACGGAAAATGCGAGATCCTTTCTTGAAATTTTGCCTTGAGCATCTATCGCTAATGCGAGATACAGTATCACAGCTAAGAATAGAGACATACCTGCAAATGCAGGATGTCCGGAAATCGTAGTCTGGACGCGATAACCTGCGAGCATTTCGATGCTTGATATGGTAGCGATTAATGCGGACAAATGTTTAAGCAGATTGCGATTGAGATTGTCCAACGATAAACCGCAATTAAGTATTACCGCAAATGCGACAAATGGTTTTGCCTCTATGAACGCATCCAGCAGAACAACTTTGGTTATATTGAAATTACGAAATAATAGCGTATAGGCCAGATAGAACCCCATGATTCCCATGATGCACCACAGAAGTTTGTACCGTTTCCATGCATTATTTATGAGGCAATCTCCAAATGTGATGGCCAAAAACGACACGAACATAACTTCGTCAATGTACCCTGTCCCCGGCATCGCACCTATTGGGAGCAATAGAAGGAGTACAGTAATGAGAAAGTTGTATATGTCGGATAGTCTAATCATTGAAATCTTGTCGTGGAAGAATCTATTGTTCTGGTCAAGGGTTCTTTGCGGTATGGGACGGCGAGCAATCGGTTTATCGGTGTAGGATGTTTTTCAAGGATATGATACAAGGCCAATGGGCACAGGAATCCCGTGCATATTATGGCGACATTGCAGAAGATGCTTAGTAAGGTGCTTTCTGTCGTTGCTATCCCGCTTTTATAAAGCAGATAGTATGCGACTCCCATGAATATGGTGTGGAAAAGATATATGAAAAACATGGATGATGAGGCAAGAACCACGAATGTCGGCACCGAGGATTGAATTGGTGCAGATACGGCTCGCGACACTTGCAATATGAGCAGTGTTCCGGCAAATGGCAGCACACATTGTGCTATTCCATTCATGATAGTATCCGGAAACATAATGTATGCGGAGATGCTTATTAAAAATATTGCTGAGGTCAATAACCTTTTTGACATCAAGTATTCAAATACTTTAGTTTGGTCGATTGCAATACATCCTAATACAAAATATAGCCCGTACCTCTTCAGGGAATCAAGACATATTATAGTCGGAAAGTCTACCGGAAGTATTGCCAGACCTGCAAAGAACAATAAAAGATATATTCTTGCGCGCTTTGTCCGGAAAAACGGTATTATGAGGAACATGATCCAAAGCACCCATAAGAACCATAAGAAATATCCGGCCTCGGCCTTATAAAATATGTGGAGATATGAATAGGTTGTCACGGGATTCACTGTCATAGTGTTGGCCGGGGTCAGAAGTTTTACCGTTATTAGTATTATCGAGACGACAAGATACGGCACCATCAGACGCAAAGTCTTATGCTTTACAAAACTTAGATAGGGGGTATCCTTCACATAGGTCGCATACACCAGTCCGCTTATAAACAAAAATAGCGGCATGTGGAAAGTGTATATGATGTATTTTACCGATTGGATTTCCGGAACAGGATTTATAAAATTAGTATGTCCGAAAATCACCAGCAAAATACCGATAATCTTGGCGATATCAAGGTAAAGTATCCGCGTTTTATTTGCCTTCATCCCGAGAGTAACCGAGGTGTTTATTTTATGGTCAGGGCTATTATGAGAGAGGCGATAACGGATGCCATGCTTACAATCGTTGATGTTACCGATAGCTTATACCCGTTATTCTGGTTGTACTTTGAGTTGTCTTGTTTAATATTGTTGGGCTCAACGTAAACTATATCATTCTGCTTCAGATAGAAATATGGAGATGAAAACAGATTTGTGTCATGTAGGTTGACACGCTGGTAGGAGCGTGTACCGTCATTTTGCTCGCGTATGATGATTATGTTGTCGCGTTTTCCATATTCGGTCAAATCTCCACACGCTGCAAGCGCATCTATTATGGAGAATTTTTCCGTGGTGACGTTTATTGTATGGGGGGATTGCACTTCTCCAAGCACATTGACTTTGAAGTTGAGGAGAGTTACCTTTACTTGCGGATCTTTTACCGTGCGACTCACACGTTCCCGTATAAAGGCAGCTAGTTCAGCGGTGGTCATTCCTTCCACATGTATAGTTCCCAATATCGGAAAATCTATGTTCCCTTCACGATTTACCATATAGGTCGGCAGGCGGCTCGACCCCGATGTGTTAGCTTTGGAAGCGATGGATTGAGTGGTTCCAGCCATTTCCTGTAGGTCGTTTCTGGAAATGGGATTGAACATGTTCTGGTTAAACTGTTTAGTAGCCTCTTGTATTTCAGATGTTACCGTTATGAGCAGTTCATCTTCCGGAACAATTTTTATTCCATAGTCGGCCACAGCAATCGTGCCTGCTGATGAGTCCTGGATATTGTCAAAGTATCCTAAGTCTTTTTGCGTGTGGCATGCCGTGGTGAGCAGACCGATGAGGATTAGAGGAAACAGTTTTCTGACCATATATAAATTATGTTGTACTAATACTATACAAACGAGGCGATATACGATTTATTGTTGGAATCGTGGAGTTGGAGCTTGAATTGGCTGATTATTGGTTTTTCCCTGATTGTTTTTTTGATAATGCAGCGACAAGTTGCTTGCAGGCCTCATTCTTGGTTATGAAAAGCTGTATGGACAAATATATGCTCAAAAAGAATATTGTGCCGAGGATGGCTTGTAGCCATATGTTTTCCGTAATCTGATTGATTATGATGATGGCTGTAATGCCTGGCAGGCACACGGTTAGGATGGAGAGTGCCTCTTTCCAGGGGAAGGATATTCCGGTAAGTCGAGATGTATATATCTGTGACAATATTACAAGGAATAATTCGCATGATGTCCATATTATTGCGGATCCGGTTGCGCCAAGGACCTTTACGATACAGAAATTTAGCACGATAGCCAGCACGGCTGTAAGGAGGCTGTTGCGTAAAATTAGTCGGTCGCGGTTGAGAGGGGTAAGGATCTGTACTACAAGAATCTGCTCATATCCGATAAGGAATATCAACGGCATGAGTATTTGCATCGGTAATATTGCCGGAGCATAGGCGTCCCCGGCGATCAAGGTCACTATTATCGGCGAGTATGTGATACCCAGAATGGTCAGAGGTATTGCCAATACTGTGAATGTGCTTATAGTGCGTTTTACATGATGTATGAATTCCTGTTCCTGCTTGTTTGCAAGCATAGCACTCATCCGCGGCATCAGGACGGATGTGAGGGCCGTAAATGTGCCAAGTATAATGGTAAAGACCTTTACTGATACCGCATAATATCCTACTTGGGTATCATTTGTTACAATTCCGAGAAATAATAGGTTGAATGTTGTGTACAAAGCTCCAAGAATAGTATAGCTTCCAAGATAGAGGAACGGCCGTATCCATTGTCTTATGGATATTGTATGGAAGCTGAATCTTGCGAATTTTCTGGTATGAATCAGGTTGATTATGGCATTGATGGCAAATGTGGCCGTTATCAGGATGAAATATATTACATAGTCATTTGGATTTTTTATGAAAAGGAATACTGCCACGATGTAGCATGTCTTGACTATGACTCCTCTTATGGTTATATAACGGAAATCCTCGATGCCTTTATAGAACCATTCGATTACAAGTACCTGGAATATTATGCATGGCACTCCGAATGCGACAAGCATTCGGTGCTCCCTTAGATTTGGTATAAGTATGCATGTCGTAATAAATCCGGCTACTCCTATGATTGTAGAAATAATTGATAGGGCAAGCAGGCTGCTGTAGATTTCTGATAGTTTGGTGTGATTATGACGCCACCGGGCAACTTCCCTGATTCCTAATGAATTTATCCCCATGGTGGCAAGAAGGGTGAAACATCCGACCGTACCGTTGACAAAACTTACTAATCCGAGACTTTCAGGCCCAAGTACGCGTGACACATAAGGAAAAACGACCAACGACATAAGATAGTTGGACGTGGTAAGAAAAAAACTGTAAAAAAAATTCCTTTTGAGTGTGGCCATGCGGTTTTTGCTTGCGCTGCTTGATTGACTGTTACAGTGGTTAATGGATTGGATTTAAGGCTTATATAATGATACGAGTTTTTTGAGGTGGTGTAGGTAGGCTTCTTTATCGCAATGTGGCTTGAGGGATTCGCCTAGTGGAACCTTGTTGATTTCCGATGGAACTCGCGCCATCATCTCTTGTATTGACGAGATCCATTTGGTGGGGTTGGTTCCGTCAACCAATGTGGCATTTGTCATATCGGGAGTTATATAAGCTCTTGTTGTCACTGTATCGGACGTTATTACCGGTTTTCCCAAGGCTGCGGCCTGGAATATCACAATCAGTCCTGCCGGAGCCTCCGTGTCGAGAGGCAGGCAGACTATGCGGGCCGCAGCCATCTCTTGGATAAAACTTTCATATGGTATGTCGTGCAGAGCACGTACATTCTGAGGAATTCGCTGGTTCAGCGAATTCAAGATATGATCCGGAAACACGATTGTAAAGGTCGTGTCAGGCATATTGCGTGCTATTTCGAGCATTGTATGCCAGTCGCGGCCATTGCGTCCTCCGCAAAACACCGTATTCGGCGAAGTGCCGTATGCGGCGCATGCCTCGGATAAGTTTTCATAAACATATAGGTCCGGTAGATGGTAGTAGTTGAAATCTCGCTTGAATTTTTTGTTGAGCCAGGTTCCATACTCTTTTGAGGTAACGGTCGCATGAAAATCCGGTGATGACAGTGCGCGCCGGTATATCCATGTGGCGATTCTGTTTTTTATGGTAGGCTTGTCCTTGAGGAGCAGGTTTATGGCTACAATTTTGCGTTTGCGTAAGGTAAGGTGCGAAAGCCACCAGCATAGTATTCCTTGTATGTCGAGATAGCAGATCAATAGATCAGATTTCTTTGTTCTGTTGACAGCATGCCATGCACCCGCCAGCCAAGTGATCGGTTTTCTCGATGAGGTCGGCGAGTTGAGCAGAATACTGCCTTTGGGGCGGGGATAATATGTGTCTCCCGGGGTATCTATTAGGAAATACTCCATACTCTATGCTTTAGGACGAGGAGAACCGATATGTGAATTAAAATACATGAAGAGGATGGATTATTTCCATCCTCTTCATGATAAAAATTGATTCGGATGGTGCCGCAGGTCAGTCGATTTTGTCGACCTCGAGGTCGCCGTTGAGGACTTCGTGCCAGGGGAGTCCCTGGGCGGCGATGACGGCGAGGAAGGGATCGGGATCGAACTCCTCGACATTGTGCACGCCAGGCATGTCCCATTGTCCGGTGAGGAACATCATGGCGCCGGCCATGGCGGGAACACCGGTTGTGTAGCTCACGGCCTGCATGCCGGTCTCGCGGTAGGCAGCTTCGTGGCTGCAGTTGTTGTATATGTAATATGTCAGCGGCTTGCCATTCTTGTCCTTGCCGGCTATGCGGCAGCCGATGGAGGTCTCGCCGTGGTAGTTCTCGCCGAGGTCCTGGGGATTGGGGAGGACTGCTTTCAGGAACTGGAGCGGGATGATCTTGGTGCCGTTGTAGTCCACTTCGTCGATGCGCGCCATGCCTATGTTCTGGATTACGCGCAGATGGGTCAGGTATTCCTGCCCGAACGTCATCCAGAAGCGTGCGCGCTTGATGGTGGGGAAATTGGCCACAAGGCTTTCAAGCTCCTCGTGGTAGAGCAGGTAGGAGTCGCGCGGGCCGATGTTGGGGTAGGTGAGCGGCGCGTGGATCTCAAGCGGTTTGGTCACCTTCCATTCGCCTTCCTGATAGTAGCGGCCGTTCTGCGTGATTTCGCGTATGTTGATTTCAGGGTTGAAGTTGGTGGCGAAAGCCTTTCCGTGGTCGCCGGCGTTGCAGTCGACGATGTCGAGATATTCCATCTCGGAGAAATAGTGCTTTGCGGCATAGGCCGTGAACACTCCCGACACTCCCGGATCAAATCCGCAGCCGAGTATTGCCGTCAGTCCGGCTTTCTCGAAGCGCTCGCGGTAGGCCCACTGCCATGAGTATTCGAAGTGGGCTACGTCCTTAGGCTCGTAGTTGGCCGTGTCGAGGTAGTTTACTCCACATTTCAGACATGCCTCCATGATGGCGAGATCCTGATAGGGGAGCGCAACGTTGATGACCAGGCGCGGCTTGTGGCGCTCGAAGAGGGCCACGATATCGTCCACGTCGTCGGCATCCACACGGTCGGTTGTGATATTTGGCGCGCCGATCTTTGCAGCGAGGGCGTCACACTTGCTCTTTGTGCGCGATGCGAGCACGATTTCAGTGAATACGTCGGGATTCTGTGCGCATTTGTAGGCTACGACGGTGCCTACGCCACCGCAGCCGATGATTACGACTTTTGACATCAGGTGTATCTAATTTTGTTGGATTTTCATTTCTTGCCGCCTTCATGCGCCTTGAGGAGGTCGCGGATTTCAGTGAGAAGCTGCTCTTCCTTGGTCGGTTCCGGTGCCGGAGCTGGTTCGGGAGCTGCTTCTTCGGCCTTCTTGGTGGCGTTCTTGAGCTTGTTCATCCAGCGTATGGCCATGAAGATGCAGAACGCTATGATGAGGAAGTCGACTATCGACTGCACGAATACACCCCATGTCAGCACCACTTCGGGATTGATTACCGTGCCGTCGGCTGCCGTCTCAGCTGCTTTCAGCAGTATCTTGTGGTCCTTGAAATTGACTCCGCCTGTGGCTATACCTACGAGCGGCATTATCACGTCATTGACGAGCGAGGTCACGATCTTGCCGAAAGCGCCGCCGACGATCACGCCGACAGCCATGTCAATGACATTGCCTTTCATGGCAAACTCCTTGAATTCTGTGAGAAACTTTCCCATATTGATTTTGTAAGGATGAAAAATTAGTGCAAAACTACGAAAATTAACGGAATAATCGTCCCCAAGGTTCAAAAAATGTCATGCGGCCGACAGAAGGCCGATGATTAAGGAAATTTTTCTTTTATTTTGGAAATATAGATTGTTGTGAATGAAAAATATTTATTACTTTTGCGGTGTGAAAGAGGTGGAAAGCTCCGCTTCTTTTGCAAAGGCAGATACAACAAGAACATAACCCAATAATTTATTGAATTACTATGACTAAAATCGGTATTAACGGCTTCGGCCGTATCGGACGTTTCGTGTTCCGTGCCTCTACCAAGCGTGACGACATCGAGGTTGTAGCCATCAACGACCTCCTTCCCGTTGATTACATGGCATACATGCTTAAGTATGACACCATGCACGGCAAGTTCGACGGTACAGTTGACTATGACATGGAGAAGAGCCTTCTCATCGTTAACGGCAAGGCTATCCGCGTTACCGCCTGCAAGAACCCCGCAGAAATCGCTTGGGGCGCAGTAGAGGCTGAGTACGTTGTTGAGTCTACCGGTCTTTTCCTTACCAAGGAGAAAGCTCAGGCCCACATCGAAGCCGGTGCCAAGTATGTAGTTATGTCGGCTCCTTCCAAGGACGACACCCCCATGTTCGTATGCGGCGTCAACCTCGACAAGTATGTCAAGGGCACACAGTTCGTTTCGAACGCTTCCTGCACCACCAACTGTCTCGCTCCTATCACCAAGGTTCTCCACGACAAGTTCGGCGTAAAGGAAGGCCTCATGACCACAGTTCACTCTACCACCGCTACCCAGAAAACTGTAGACGGTCCCTCCATGAAGGACTGGCGTGGTGGCCGTGCCGCTTCCGGCAACATCATCCCCTCTTCCACCGGAGCTGCAAAGGCTGTAGGTAAGGTTATCCCCGAACTCAACGGCAAGCTCACCGGCATGTCGATGCGTGTCCCCACCCTCGACGTTTCCGTTGTCGACCTCACCGTCAACCTTGAGAAGCCCGCTACCTACGACGAAATCTGCGCTGCCATGAAGGAAGCCAGCGAAGGCGAGCTGAAGGGTATCCTCGGCTACACTGAGGACGCGGTCGTTTCCAGCGACTTCCTCGGCGACACCCGCACTTCTATCTTCGACAAGGCTGCCGGTATCCAGCTGACCCCGACCTTCGTTAAGGTTATCTCCTGGTACGACAACGAGATCGGCTACTCCAACAAGGTGCTCGACCTCATTGCCCACATGAAGAAGGTAAACGGCTAATAAGCCCCCAATCATTTATAAAGCATCGGCTTCCGTCAGTCCTTACCGGGGTTGGCGGAAGCCTCTTTTTTGCGAACAAGCGGTTAGTCCGTATGCTTGGCTGCGCTGTAGATACTCACGCTCGGTAAAAATCAAATGGAATTTGCTTTTGCTCTCGACTTATCCGTATCTTTGACTACGTCTTAGATACTCACGCTCGGCAAAATCAAATAAAATTTGCTTTTGCTCTCGACTTATTCGTATCTTTGTCGGGCATATATGCATATTTTATGGTTAAGCCGTCAGATAAAATACTATGGCTCTCGATCATACAGGGGTGGGCCATACTTCTTGTGGTGATAGGACATGTCAACGCATTCACATATTCCGGAGTGGAGGGGGAGATGTATCCGATGTCAACCTGGATTAATAGATTCTGCTATTCGTTCCATATGCCTCTGTTCATGTTTGTGTCCGGCGGCTTGTTGTATTTCACGCGCCTGCGCAAAGGGTGGGGTACTATTGACTTGTATAAGGACAAACTGAAGCGTCTCCTCGTTCCATTCGTGGCTTTTACTGTGATAGGTTTTGTTGTGAAGATTCCGGTGGCCGGTATGACAAAGAGCGGTCTTGACCTGAGTGTCGGAGGCTTCTTCTCGGCGTTTTTCAATCCTGCCGACGGTCCTTTGAAGGAATTGTGGTTCGTCGGCACGCTCATGTGGCTTATGTTCATGTATCCCGTCTACAAAATCATGCTCCGTAGGCCGTGGAGCGAGTGGCTTCTGCTCGGGATGACACTCCTTCCATTTCTTTTCGACATGCATTTTAATGTGAAAGGATGGCTGAATCTGGCGGGAGTGACACAATACGCATTCTATTTCGTCGGAGGGATACTGTTTTTCAAATATGACCTGATAGATTTCTTTGCGAGGCATCTGTGGGCTACGATTGCGATAACCGCCCTATATCTTGTGTGTTTCATGGTTGGATCTATGCCTCCGTTGGTCACCGCATCGTTAGGCATCCTAATGACGTTTGGCTGGGGGAGCAGGCTTACTCGTTTTCCGCACTTGTTTTCTTCATTCCGCGACCATTCTTTTCAGATATTCCTTGTCGGCATATTCCCTCAAATGATGGTTGAACTTATGGTATGGCGACACGTGCATGCCGCGTGGATGCAATTGCCGTTCTATGTTGTGAGCTGCCTGCTGGCGCTTTTATGCGGGGTTGTGATGAGCCGTGCCGCTTCGAGGCTGAAGCCGGCTTGGCTGAGATGGGGATTCGGTTTGAAATAATCCTGTTTGGTACGGTTATTTACGGAGGGTGATGATATAGGCGCTGTCGTCGTCGCGGGTGTATGCCACGTTGAGTCCGGCTTCGCTCAGGCGTGACGACAGTTCCTCGGCAGAGTCGAGATAGCGGGCATGTCTTTTCTCTCCCACATCGTCGTGAAGAGAGTTTATCACTTCCTTGGAGCATGGGAATCCGATCACGAGGTGCCCGCCGGGCATAAGGTGGTCGTCGTATAAGTGTTTTACCGTTGACACCGGATCATCAAACGTGGGGAGCATACAGAATATGACCACGGCGTCGTAGGCTCCGAATATGGCATCGTGTTCTACGTCTCCGAGAATGAAGCGTGCTTTCCCGCTTGATGCATGGGCGGCTGCGGTCTGTTCGAGAAGTCCGCATGAGGAGTCGTATGCGTCTACCCATCCGGAGCCGGAAATCTCTCTTATGATATATGGCAGAAGTTGTCCCGTGCCGGTGGCCGCATCAAGCACGATGTTGTCGGGCTTTATGCCGAGCTGTTCGATGATGGGGCGTATGGCGTCCGGATTGTTCTCTATTATCTCGTCGCGAGTGCGGAGCAGGCGGCTACGTAGTTCTGAAGCATTCATGGGCACGGTGGATATTGTTGTTCAATATCCTAACCTCGTAATGCCTGTGTTTGTTCAGTCTTTGCACCCGTAGGCGAGGTCGCCGGCGTCGCCCAGTCCGGGCACGATGTAGCTGTGGGCGTTTATCTCTGGATCGACAGCTCCTACCCATAGTGTGGTGGAGTCGGAAGGGAAGTGCTCCTTAACGTAGTCGACAGCAGCCTGTGATGCTATTACGGAAGCGATATGGACATGCGCCGGAGTCCCTTTTGTGAGCAGCGCCCGGTAGCTGAGTTCCATCGATTTGCCGGTAGCAAGCATCGGGTCGACAAGGATGAGGGTCTTGCCGTCGAGACGCGGAGAGGCAAGGTATTCGATGAACACGTCGAAGTCCTCCTTCTCGCGGTATTTGCGGTAGGCCGAAACGAATGCGTTTTCCGCCGTGTCGAGCACGTCGAGGAATCCCTGGTGGAATGGAATGCCTGCGCGGAATATCGTTCCGAGCACTACCTGTGTGTCGATGACGTCGCATTTGCATTGGGCGAGCGGGGTATCGATGGTTTCCTTCCGGTAGCGGAACGTGCGGCTGATCTCGAATGCCATGATTTCGCCCATGCGCTGGAGGTTGCGGCGGAAGCGCAGCATGTCGCCCTGCACGGCCACATTGCGCAGCTCCATCATGTATTGGCTTATCACCGATGGATAGTCGGCGAAGTTTACGATTTTCATTGATATTCTGATATGGAACTGATTTAAACTTATTACAAAATATTAAACCCGGAACTGATGTAAACCTTGCCGTTAACCTTCAGGCCTGTTTCCGGCCGATTTCTTCTTTTTTCTCGGTCACGATGGAACCCCATCGCTCCCTTGAAAAGCTCAAAATCGCCTCGCAAACAGCCTCTGAATGTTAATTTGTAATAAGTTTAAATCAGTTCATGTTATGAAACACCCTCTTAGTCTTTCTTGGTGCTTTTGTCGAGGAGGGTATGGAATTCAGAACCAGGGGTCACGTGGATATAGTTGAAGCCGAGCTGTGAGGCGCTCTTGCAGTTGGCGAGGGAATCGTCGAAGAATATGGTTTCTTCGGGCTTGATGCCGAAGTCGTCGGCTACTTTGCGGAATATGGCATGGTCGGGTTTCATCACTTTGGACTCGAACGAGGTCACGACGCCGTCGAAGTAATCGTCGATGGTCAGCCCTTCATTGGTAAACTCCTCTTTTATCTTAGAGTTCCACATCACTTCGTTGGTGTTGCTCAGGAGGTATAGCCTGTAGTGCTTGCGCAGTTGCCGCAAGGCCTCAAGCCGTCTGACCGGGATGTCGAGAAGGAAGCGGTTGAATGCCGCGTCGATCTGTGCATCGGTCACTTCGGTGAGTATGTGGCGTCGTACTTCGGAGCGCCACTCGGCAGGGGTGACGAGTCCTTGCTCCAATGCTCCGAAAGCCCCTTTCTGTCCATAGTCGCCGAGGAAATCCTCGATGTCGTCCATCCCGAGTTCCTTGAAGGCTTCCACGCAGCGGTTACGGTCGATATTCATAATCACTCCGCCGAGATCGAAAAGCAGGTTGCGTATCATATCTGTATGTTGTCTGTCGTAATATGGTTATATTTCAGATTGTTGATTGTCGTTTAGGGCGAGAAGCCTGTCCATGATTTTCCGGTCGTTGCATAGGCGGGGCACTTTGCGCTGCCCTCCGAGTTTGCCGGTAAGTCCCAGCCAGCGGTCGAATACTCCCGGTGTCGCCGTGATTACCTCCGCCCGGTCAAGGAATATCCCACCGGCGCGTTTGGCCTGGTAGTCGGAGTTCTCGGTCTGGAGCGCCTTGTCGAGCACCTCTGCGAATTCTTCCATCGACTGTGGAGGGGTGGTGAATTCCACAAGCCATTGGTGCCTTCCGTGCGAGTGGTCGTCGGCATAGACCGGTGCGGCAGTATAGTTTGCTACCGCGCATCCCAGCCGCGAGCATGTCGCGGCGATGGCGGCCTCGGCGTTGTATACCATCAGCTCCTCGCCGAATGCGTTTATGAAGCTCTTGGTACGTCCGGCTATGGTGATTTCGAGAGGATAGCGGCGTTCGATGCGTACGGTGTCGCCGATGGCATATCTCCATAGGCCGTTGCAGGAGGTGATGGCGAGTGCATACGTCTCTCCTTCCTCGACGGTCCATGCTGTGGCAGCCTCTGGAAACGGCTCGCCGGTCTGGTCGAGCGGGATGAACTCGAAGAACACACCTATGTCGAGGAGCATCGACATGACATGGCGCAGCGGGTCGGTCTGTAGGGCGAAGAAGCCTTCCGAAGCGTTGTAGCTTTCCAGATAGTGCATTTTCTCGCGGTCTGTAAGGCGGTCATATTGTTCTCTGTATGGATTGAAAGATATGCCGCCATGGAAAAATACTTCAAGATTGGGCCACACCTGATGTATGGATTCGGCACCGCTCCGTCTGACGATCTCCTTTATCACGGTCAGGAACCACGACGGTACGCCGGAGATGTTGGTGACGTCGCATTTCATGGCGGTTTCAACCAGTCGCGGCAGTTTTTGACTCCAGTCGGCCATCAATGCGATGCGCTTTGATGGTATGCGCACCATGTTGGCGAGCGGGTTTATGTTGTCGATAAGGTTTGCCGAGAGGTCGCCGACCTTAACGCCGGGTGGCAGCTGCAATTCGTTGGCGAAGCTGCCCCCGAGTATGAACGCCTTCCCGGAAAATATACGGCTGTCGGGGTTGGATGCGAGGTAATGGGCCACAACATCAAATCCTCCCTGGTAATGGTTGTGGCGCAATCCTTCGGGTGTGACGGGGATATATTTGCTTTTGCCGTCGGATGTGCCTGACGATTGGGCGAAGTTTCGCACGACACCTGGCCAGAGTATGTCGCGTTCGCCGGCAATCATGCGCTCGACAAGCGGGCGCAACGACGTGTAGTCGCTCACCGGCACGCGTGCCGCGAAGTCGTCATATGAGCGTATGCTGCCGAAGTCATAGGTCTCGCCGATGTAGGTCGACCTTGCGCTTCCGATGAGCTGACGCAGTTCGCCTGTCTGCACATCCCTGGGCACCACAGAGTTGCGGCGCCACGCATCCACTCGACGGAGGAATATCGGTCGGAGAAGTCGTGTAATGTGCATCGGCGGGTCGTTTTGTTAACTTTACAACAAAGTTAATGGAAATTTGTTAAATCTATACGGTCGCACCGGTTGATTTGTAGGGCAAGCCTATAGCGTATCATGGTGGCGCGACCGGCCTTTTACCTGACAACTAAATACTGATATACCTATGATAGAGATGTTTAAAGCGCGCAGGCCTTGGTTTATTGGGATGCTTCTTGCGGTTGTGGCTCTTTGCGTGTCATCGTGCGATAGTGACGATGACGATTACTATGATTCCTCCAGTTCCCCGTTGTGCGGGGAATGGTATAGTCCGGAGACCGACACATATTTTGATTTTTACGGCGACGGAAGTGGAGAGTTCGAGCGTGCCGACGGTTACGACTACGATTTCACGTGGAGCGCCGGCAGCGGATGGCTCGGCGTGTACTTCTACGATGGAACGGTGTGGAACTTCAACTGGTCGTTCGCTCCCAACGGATGTCTACAGCTCTACAATACCGGTACGGGCTATACTACCGTATATTGGAAGCAATAAAACGACGGTATGCCGATTTTTCGGCATACCGTCGTAGTTTCATGTAGGGATAAGCTGTTTCTGTGAGTCAGGGCCGGTCAGACAAGTAGGACCGGTCTGGCTTGGTCTGGCTCGTCGGACGATTTTGTCGCAGCCGGATCGAGTAGTTATGGCGTATCAGTCGCGTGCGTCATCGTCGATAGAGAAATCCTCGTCGGGGAAATCGTCGAGGTCAAGGTCGGCCTGGCGTCCTTCTTCTTCGTTGTCGTCGCGGTCGAAGTCATCGTTGTCGGTATCCTTTTCATCGGCGTCTTTCTTCAGCGAGAGCTTAGCTTTCTTGGGAGCACCGCCTTCCGGATCGCCCTTTATGGCCTCGGTGATCTTTGCCTCAAGCTCTTCGAAAAGTTCGGGGTTGTCCGAGAGCAGCTGTTTGACGGCGTCACGTCCCTGGGCGAGTTTGTCGCCGTTGTAGCTGAACCATGAGCCGCTTTTCTTTATTATGTCGTACTCCACTCCAAGGTCGACTATCTCGCCCGTGCGTGATATGCCTTCGCCGAACATTATGTCGAACTCGGCGCGCTTGAATGGAGGAGCCACTTTGTTTTTTGCTATCTTCACCTTTGCATGTCGGCCTATTGGCTGTTCTTTCTTGTCCTTGAGTGTCGATGAGGGACGGATGTCGATACGCACTGATGCATAGAACTTCAATGCGTTGCCGCCGGTAGTCGTTTCTGCCGGGCCGAACCCCATTCCTCCGATGGCCGCACGTAGCTGGTTGATGAATATACAGCATGTGTTAGTGCGTGCGATAGCTCCTGTGAGTTTGCGCATTGCCTGCGACATCAGTCTTGCCTGGAGTCCTACGTTGCGGTCGCCCATGTCACCTTCAATTTCGGCTTTGGGTGTCAATGCTGCTACGGAATCGACCACGATTATGTCGATTGCCGACGAGCGGATGAGTTGCTCTACTATTTCAAGGGCCTGCTCGCCGGTGTCGGGCTGTGAGATGAGCAGGTTGTCGACATCCACTCCAAGCTTGGCCGCGTAGAAGCGGTCGAACGCATGCTCCGCGTCAATCAGTGCGGCTATGCCGCCTTTCTTCTGGGCTTCGGCGATGGCGTGGAGGGCGAGTGTGGTCTTTCCTGACGATTCGGGTCCGTAGATTTCGGTGATTCGTCCGCGCGGGAATCCTCCCACTCCGAGGGCGAAATTGAGGCTTATCGAGCCGGTCGGGATTACATCGACATCGGTGATGTTGTCATCGCCGAGTTTCATAATCGCTCCACGCCCGTAAGCTTTCTCTATGCGCTCCATGGCGGCTGTCAAGGCGCTCAGTTTTGCCTGTTTCGGGTCGGCGGAGGTGTCGCCTTTTTTCTTGGCGGCTGTTTTCTTGGTTTTGTCGGTTGGTGCCATTTTATGTAATGTTGATTGTTTTCGATTGATAATGCAAAGATAAGGAATGATGTGTGCAGAGTCGCGACACACTAAAGTTAAATAACCATAATACCATTTGCCGGGGGCGTATGCCATCAAAGCGGAATGCCATAATCGTGTTTTATTTCCGACATTACAAATGTCGATTCGATGGATCCTACAAGGTCGAAGGCGCCGAGTTTGTTGAGCACGAAGTCGCGGTATTCGGTCATTGAGGGAGCGTGTATCTTCAGCAGATAGTCAAAGGCACCGCTGACATTGTAGCATTCCGTGACCTCCGGGAGTGACTGCACGAGCCTCACGAAGTCGGAAGCTATGTCGCGGTTTATCTGCCTGAGCTTCACCTGGCAGAACACCACGAATCCTCGCCCGAGCTTGTCGGCATCAAGCACGGCAAGATATCGCCTTATGTAGCCTTCCGCTTCCATACGCTTGACACGCTCAAACACGGGTGTGGGGGAGCGGTGCACCTTTGCGGCAAGCTGCCGTGTGGAAAGGCGTGCGTCGTTCTGCAAGGCGCGTAGGATGTCGATATCGATATCGTCGAGCTGTTCCGGGCGATATGGTGTCATTTGTTCTGCCATGGCAGGTCAGTTTCTGTGTGATAGTAACGTTTGTTCCGGCGTGTTTTGCAAAAATAGTCAAATGTTCTAAAATACGCATAGTATTCTTCTGATTATTTCTTGTATTGCTAAATTTGCAGAAAACAAATACGATTATGGCAATTGATAATAAAAAACTGCATTTCGAGACTCTACAGTTGCATGTGGGCCAGGAAGAACCTGATCCGGCTACTGATGCGCGTGCAGTACCTATATACCAGACCACGAGCTATGTATTCCGCAACTCTCAGCACGCCGCCGACCGTTTCAGCCTGAAAGATTCCGGAAATATCTACGGTAGACTGACCAACTCCACCCAAGGTGTGCTTGAGGAGCGTATGGCAGCCCTTGAAGGCGGCTCGGCCGCACTGGCTGTGGCGAGCGGAGCGGCTGCCGTGACTTACACTATACTCGGACTTGCCGGCAAGGGCGATCATATCGTGTCGGCCAACACCATCTACGGCGGCTCGTACAATCTGCTGGATAACACGTTTCCGACCTATGGAATAACTACCACATTTGTTGACCCGTCCGATTCCGCCAATTTCGAAAAGGCTATACGACCCGAGACCAAAGCACTATATATCGAGACCCTCGGCAATCCGAACTGCAACTGCATAGATATTCGTGCCATCGCCGATGTGGCTCATAACCACGGCATACCGCTGGTCATCGACAACACTTTCGGCACGCCGTATCTTATCCGTCCCATCGAGCACGGAGCGGATATAGTGATACACAGCGCCACCAAATTTATCGGTGGCCACGGCTCCTCGCTCGGTGGAGTGATCGTTGATTCAGGCCGCTTCGATTGGGCCGCTTCGGGGAAATTTCCCCAGCTCTCGCAGCCTGACCCGAGTTATCATGGCGCCGTGTTCACCGAGGTAGCCGGACAGAATGCGTTCGTGGCACGCGTAAGGGCGGTGATTCTGCGCGACACCGGTGCGGCCATAAGCCCGTTCAACGCGTTTCTGCTTCTTCAGGGGCTCGAGACCCTTTCATTGCGCGTAGAGCGCCATGTGGAGAACGCTTTGAAGATTGTGAAGTATCTCGACGCGCATCCAAAGGTAAAGAAGGTGAACCATCCGTCGCTTCCGTCGCATCCGGACCATGAGTTGTATGGAAAGCTGTTCCCGCATGGCGCAGGCTCGATATTCACCTTCGAGATCGACGGAGATGTGGCCGAGGCGCACAGGTTTATAGACTCCCTTGAAATTTTCTCGCTTCTTGCCAATGTCGCCGACGTGAAGAGTCTGGTGATACATCCTGCCACCACCACCCACTCCCAACTCACCGAGGAGCAGATGGCCGAACAGTCGATATATCCCGGCACCGTGCGCCTCTCGATAGGTACCGAACATGTCGACGATCTTATCGCCGATATCGAACAAGCTCTTGCAAAAGTGTGAGACCGCAGGCGCGTGATTGATGCCCGTACGCTTACTCTTTAAGCTACGTATGAATAAGTTTTTCCAATTACATCGTTATATACTGATTTACCAATGGGGATATGACACTTGACTTTGTTGAATAATCTGCGAAAGCGCCGGACCTTCACAGGCCCGGCGCTTTCCAGTTATCGAAACGATTATTAAAAGTGGAGATTTGGGATATAATCAAAATCATTGGAAAAATCATGTGCGTGAATGTAGGCCGCACAAGTGATTGATTTTTCATTCAACGGGCAAATTTATGTCAAATTAATCTATCCGCCAAATTCCACGCCATAAAAACTGTGAAAACTACGTAAATATGCCAGTAAAATCGCTTGGCTCACTATGGATTGTGGAATGCTGTGTCAGGGGACGCCTGCCCTTGTCTACCCGTTGTTTGCCTTTCATGGCCGGCGGTCGGCGTGGACTGGTGCCAGTGATAGGGCGAGCGAGGAGAGGGCTTCACGGATGATGCATCGAGGGGAGCCGAGATTGAGACGCATGAATCCCGTGCCTTCCGTGCCGAACATGGCTCCATCGTTGAGGGCAAGGTGCGCCTTGTTGATAAACAGGTCTTGCAGGGAATCGTGGTCGAGTCCGAGTCCTCGGCAGTCGAGCCATGCCAGGAAAGACGCCGCCGGACGTATCATCCTCAACCCCGGCATTGTGTCGGAAATAATGGCCGCTGTCTCGTCGATTGAACCCTCGATGTAGGCAAGGCACTCGTCGAGCCAGTCCTCGCCGTAGCGGTAGGCCGCCTCGGTGGCGATGGTGGCGATGAATGTGGGCGAATCGAACTCGTTGGCGGCGAGCCATGCGTAGAACGGCTCACGCAGTTTCTTGTTTTTCACCACCACCCAGGAGCTGACCAGGCCGGCGATGTTGAATGTCTTTGATGGCGCGCCGAGAGTGACGGCCACACGTGCGGCCTCTTCGCTGACCGATGCGAACGGGTAGTGGGGCTTGCCGTATAGGACGAGGTCGCCATGGATTTCGTCGCTGACCACAGTCACTCCGTAGCGGCAGGCAAGTTCGCCCACGCGTCGCAGAGTGTCCTCGTCCCACTGTATGCCTATGGGATTGTGAGGATTGCAGAGTATCATCATCGTCGGATGCTCTTCGGCGAAGATGTGTTCGAGTCCGTCGATGTCCATTTCATAAGAGTCTCCGCGACAGATGAGCGGATTGTTGGCCACTACACGGCCGTTCCCTTCGATTACCATCTTGAACGGGTGGTAGACGGGCGGCTGTATCACGATTTTGTCTCCCGGACGCGAGAAGAAGTTGACGGCATAGGCTATCCCTTTCACCACGCCGGGGATATAGGTAAGTTCCTCGCGCGACACCTGCCATCCATGGCGGTGCCACAGCCAGTCGGTGATTGATTGCCAATAGGTCGGACTCACCGCTCCATAGCCGTAAATAGGATGGCGCATGCGTTCGACAAGTACTTCCTGTATGCGTGGTGACACGGCGAAGTCCATGTCGGCCACCCAGAGTCCCTTGAGGTCTTGGCGACCGAAAAATTCACTTAATGCGTCAACCTTGAGCGCTCCCGAACCATGGCGGTCTATTACTTTGTCAAAATCGTATTTTCCCATTGGTGATTGCTTTCTAAGAGGGTGTAGGCCATATTTTGCGCAAATATAGCACTTTTTTGTGCCAACTTTTGTGTAAATACGCTAAATTTGTAAACTACAATACCCACAGGCTTTCCGCCATATCCGATTACTATGACTTCAACCAGTCCCATGTCAACGAAAACACCGCACCAGCTCACTCCCGAAGAGGAGGATCGCATGGTCGAAGCCGAATTCCAGGACGTGCTCAACGGCTACCTGTCGAGCAACCACCGGAAGAAAGTAGAGATAATAGAGCGCGCCTTCCGTTTTGCCAAGGAAGCCCACAAGGGTATACGGCGTCGCTCGGGGGAGCCGTATATCCTTCATCCAATAGCAGTGGCCAAGATTGCCAGCCAGGAGATCGGACTTGGCTCCACGTCGATATGCGCGGCCCTGCTTCACGACGTGGTGGAGGACACCGAATATACTGTGGAGGATATCGAGCAGCATTTCGGCAAGAAGATAGCGCAGCTCGTGGCGGGTCTGACCAAGATTTCAGGAGGCATATTCGGCGATAAGGCATCGGCTCAGGCCGAGAATTTCCGCAAGTTGCTCCTCACCATGAGCGAGGACATACGCGTAGTGCTGATAAAGATGGCCGACCGTCTGCACAACATGCGCACTCTCGGGTCCATGTCGCCCAACAAGCAGTATAAGATAGCCGGCGAGACATTATATATATACGCTCCCCTGGCTCACCGCCTCGGCCTGTTCGCCATAAAGACGGAACTTGAGGATCTGAGCTTCAAATACGAGCATCCGGCCGCATATGAGCGCATCAGCCGGCAGATAAGTGCCTCGGAGGCACGCCGTTCGGCCGTCTACAACGACTTCTCGGAGCCTATCAAGGAAAAGCTTGTGGGAATGGGGCTGAAATACGAGGCCAAGGCACGCCTTAAGTCGGTCTACTCCATATGGCGCAAGATGGAGACGAAGCATGTGCCTTTCGAGGAGGTCTACGACCTCTATGCCATGCGCATCATATTCGACTGCGACGACCCGACAAAGGAAAAGTCGATATGCTGGCAGATATACTCGGCCATTACAGACATCTACCGGCTGCATCCCGAGCGCACCCGCGACTGGATCAGCAATCCGAAGGCCAACGGATACCAGGCCCTACATCTCACGGTGATGGGTCCAGACGGCAACTGGATCGAGGTGCAGATACGCTCGCGACGCATGGATGAGATCGCCGAGCTTGGATTCGCCGCCCATTGGAAATACAAGATCGGCGAGGGCGATGAGGAGAGCGAGCTTAACGCCTGGCTTTCTACCATCAAGGACATCCTCGATAATCCTGAGCCTAATGCCATCGACTTCCTGGATACGCTGAAACTTAACTTGTTCGCTTCGGAAATCGTGGTGTTCACGCCCAAGGGCGAACTGCTTACGCTCCCCAACAATTCTACAGTGCTCGACGTGGCATTCGAGCTTCACAGCGAGATAGGCATGCATTGCATAGCCGGAAAGGTCAACCACAAACTGGTGCCGCTCAGCCATCGTCTGCATTCCGGCGATCAGGTGGAGGTTCTGACGTCGCAGTCGCAGACACCCAAACCCGATTGGGTCAATTATCTTGCCACCGCCAAGGCCAAATCGCGCCTGCGCCAGTTGATGCGCAAGGAGATGGCGCCGGTGATTGAAAAAGGACGTGAGATATATGAAAAATACCTTTCGGACAACGGCATAACGGACAATAACGACGTGATAACAAAGGTGCTTGGCACTCTTCGCTACGATAATCGCGAGGCGCTTTTCACTGCACTTGGGCGTGGTGAGACGGTTTTGCCCGAACATCTTGTGAAGATTCTCCGGCCGGCATCATCATCGATTCTGTCAAAGATACTGCGTCCGCTTAAGGGCAAGAAGTCGCAGCTCCAGATTGCCGGGACGGCTCCCGTAAAACCTGAAATCAATATCAAGGAGACGTATGTGCTCCAATGCGATGAGAAAAACGGCAATAACTTCAAGCTTTGCGATTGCTGCAGCCCCGTGCCCGGCGACGACGTGATGGGATGGGTCAACGACGATGGCGAGGTCGAGCTGCACGCTCTTTCATGCCCTCGTGCGTCGGTGCTGAAGGCGAGCTATGGCAAACGTATCCTCAACACCCGTTGGGCCGAGCAGCAGGGGCTTTTCCTTGCCGAGGTGCGCATAGAGGGGATTGACCGTTTCGGCATCCTTCAGGAAATCATACAGATGATATCGATGCACCTTGCCATCGATATACGCAAGCTCGACATCGAGGCCGAGAAGGAGGTGTTCCACTGCGATCTGTCGGTGCGCGTGCATGACACCAAAGTGATCACCGATCTGTGTGCCAAGTTGAAGAACATCCGCGGGGTGCAGCGTGCCGCACGTGTAAATCATCTCGAATAACTCCCTAATTCATTGATCGATGGGTCGTATATTCAACTCATACAATCTGCTCCGTGCCGCGCTCTTTGTCGCGGCGGTCATCATAGTCGTGTGGCTGCTTCCGAGGAAGGGCCGTCATTCCTACCATTACGAGATGGGGAAGCCCTGGGCTTACAGCCTGCTTACTGCGCCCGCTGACATGCCGGTATATCTCGACAGTGTGAGCGCACAGAGGGTGCTCGACAGCATCGACGCCTCTTTCGTGCCTGTGTATGTGCGCGACATCTCCCGCGAGAAGCAGGCCCAGGCCGCATATGCCACACGTGTCAACGCCACAGACCTGAGTTTGTCGCCGCTCGAACGCAACAAGCTGATCAACGCGTTGCGCAAGGTGCTCGACAACGGCATAGTCGACCAGGAGACCTACCAGCAGATACGCTCCGGGAGGCTGCCGCAGATACGTTTCATCCACGACAACACGGCCATGTCGATGCCGACCTCCACGCTCTTGTCGGCGCGTGCCGCCTATGCGGCTATCGACAGCCTCTTTGAGGGTGACGAGTATCGCGCTGCCATAGAGCGCACCGCCATGTCGCAGTTTCTGGTGAGCAATATCATATGCGACACAGCCGCCACCAATCGTCTGCGCGGCGAGGCCCTGCAGAGAGCCATGGCTCCGCGCGGGGTGATACAACAAGGGGAACGCATCATCGACAAGGGCGACGTGGTGACCCCCGAGCTTTACTCGCTGCTGCGCACGTATGAGAAAATCGCAAGCCAGAAATCGCCGTCGCAGGTGGATTCGCACTACTATCCCGTGCTGGGGCAGATACTGTACGTCATAATTATCTTCACTGCACTTTACTGCTTCCTGCTCTATTTCCGGCGGCGCACATTCTCCGACAACAGGGCCATAGTGTTTATCATGACGCTTGTCACCGGCTTCCTCCTCATGGCCTATCTCATGGGCGACAGCCTGACGTGCGGTCTCTATATGGTGCCGTTCACCATAGTGCCCATACTCATGGTGGTGTTCTTCGACGGGCGCACGGCATTTTTCGTGTATATCACCGAGATAATGCTCTGCACGCTTGTAAGCGCCTTCCCCCTTGAGTTCATTTACGTGCAGTGGATAGCCGGTATCACGGCCATATGCTCGCTCAAGGAGCTTAACAAACGCTCGCAGCTCGTGCGTTGCGCACTCTTCATCTTCCTGGCCTACTGTCTGGCCTATGTGGGAGTGGAGGTGATGCAGGCAGGCACTATCGATAAGATCAACACGCGCATGTTCGGAGCGTTCGGCATCAACGCCGTGCTCATCTCGTTTGCCTACGTGCTCGTGTTCGTGCTTGAGAAGGTGTTCGGGTTCACCTCTACGGTAACTCTCGTGGAGCTGTCCGACGTCAACAGTCCGCTGCTGCGCGAGCTTTCCCAGGAGTGTCCGGGCACGTTCCAGCATTCTATGCAGGTGAGCAACCTCGCCTCCGAGGCGGCCCACCGCGTGGGTGCCAACGTGCAGCTTGTGCGTACGGGCGCTCTCTACCACGACATCGGCAAGATCGACAATCCGGCGTTCTTTACCGAAAACCAGCATGGCGTGAATCCACACGACGCCCTCAACCCCATGCAGAGCGCACGCATAGTGATAGGCCACGTGACCGACGGCCTCCGTCGTGCCGAGAAGTCGAAACTGCCTCAGGTGGTGCGCGATTTCATCAGCCAGCACCATGGCAAGGGGAAGGCAAAGTACTTCTATAACACGTATGTCAACGCCCACCCCGGCGAGGAGGTCGATGAGGCGCCCTTCACCTATCCCGGGCCTAACCCCCAGTCGCGCGAGACATCGATACTGATGATGGCCGATGCCGTCGAGGCGGCATCACGGTCGCTGAAAGACCACTCCGAAGAGTCGATAACGGCGCTTGTCAACCGCATCATCGACGGCCAAATCGCCGACGGGCTCCACAACGAGTCGCCGCTGTCATTCCGCGACGTGAATATCATCAAGCAGGCCTTCATCGAGCGCCTGCGCACCATGTACCATGCCCGCGTCAGCTATCCCGAACTGAAAAAATAGCTCCGGTGTGATGAAGATGTAATGGGCTTTCAGCCATGCATCGTTTGCCATCCATACAATATCAAGGCGGCAAGCGATGTTTTTGTGATGTAAAATTGGTGTATAAAATCATGGATTGTTATTTGTGATTAATAAAAATGATTAACTTTGCAGCCATAATGTGATATTTTCTACAGGGAGCAATCAAAACCGCTTTTCCGACCGAGGAGGAGATGCCCGTGGGCGCATCCTTTTTCAGTATCGGAAGTCTTTGTTGAAAAAGGGAACGTGATGTGTGTGCTATGTTGTTCCGTGTATTCAAAACTATTGCGTGAATTTTATAAACTAATCAGTTATATATGAAAAAGATTTACTCATTTCTTGCATCGGTATTGGCTTTGGCCTCTGCCTCAACAGCCGATGCCGCATCGGTGACATTCATTGTCGATAACCCTGCTGCAGTAAATATCGTGTCCAGCACTTATGTATGGGACGATGAGACATCGACTGGAGGGTATGTGGAGACTCCTCTCGTAGATCCTGTTCAGGATGTCAATGTAGTAACTGTCGGCGCTGACGAATACGTTTATGCCTATGTAAAGGCTAAGGAAGGCTACGCTATTGCTTCCGTGAAGAAAGATGACGTAGAGCAAACCTACTCCATAAACGATTCGTGGAGCACGTCGATAAGTTCCTATTCCGATGGATATGTGTATGTGATCTCTACGATGAATCTTGATGAGGTGCGTACGTCGTCAGTCGAGATTACAATTGACGATCCCTCAAAAGTTCGAGTTTCTCGTAAGGGCGGTTTAGGAGGAGATCTCACATTGACCTCTGGCTCTCAGACTGTCAAGTTTGATCCGGCAACCGAAAACCAGATTAAGATAGTTGCTAACTCTCCTGCATATCCTATCAATTTTGTAAAGCTCAATGGGGAAAAAGTCGAGAAGGTGTATGGTCAATATCAGGTAGACGTAAAAGATGGTGACAAAATAGAGATTGCTGCTAATTTCCCTGATGAAGATTATCTTGTGAAAATCGTAGTTCCTGAAGGCTTGGAAGGCGCGTTCTTGGGATTCGTTAATTACAATGATCAGTCCAATCTTGAGGGTAATTTCTTTGAAGGTGTACAGGTGCATGCCGGAACTTCTTTGAGGATGAATCTTAATACCACGGATTATAATGTGGAGGATATCCTCGTAAACGGGATTTCGACTCAGAAAACCTATTGGGATGGTGTCATCGATCAGCCTTATACCTTTGAGATCAAGGGTTATGCCTTTGAAAACTTTGTATTTGAGGTTAATGTAGATGATCCGGCACGCGTAAATGTCTATAATGGTGGTAAGTGGGGTGGCACTCTTATGGAACTTGTTGCCGGTGTAAATGAAGTAACCCTGAAAGAGAGTAAGTATGGCACTTCATTTTATGTCGAGCCTACCGAAGGCAATATCATAAAGAGTGTGCGCATTGTAAATGGTGATAATGAATCTACCCAGCTGGGTGGTAATTTCACTATAAAGAAGGGAGACAAGATGTATATCACGTCTGCGGTGAAAGAACCTGATACAAAATTGTTTATATGGGTCGATCCTGCTGCTGTGAATTCAATTAAGAACCTGGTTTTCAAAGAGACGTATGGCAGCAAGGTCTTTGGCGAGATGACCGTGGAGAGCGGGATCAACGTGTTCAACTATTGCTACAGTGACCTCTCCATGCAGATGGATATAAATGTCAAACATCCTGATCCTATTCCTGACGGTTACATGCCATGGTCTCCTTTCATATCGTTCAACGATAAGGATGCCGAAGAACTGTCATATATTATCATGAGGAACTATGATTATGAAGGACAGCCTGCCATGACCGATGGCGATATCCTGCGTATCTTCTACGAGCAGCCGGAGAAGGCCACTGTGGCCGTTACGCTGTCGGAGGCTGTAGATGAATCGAAGATCGCCGTGGAGGTGGACACACGTGCCGTGGCCGACTGGTCGAGCATGTCGCTCTTCAAGGGATCTACGGTGAAGATTATTCCCGCTACCGCCGATGATGGAAAGACCATCAAGTGTAACGTCGACGGCAAGCCGGTAAGCGCCGATGCCGACGGCAACTTCTCGTTCACAGTCACAGGCGACCACAACGTGGCCCTTGATATGAGCACAACCGGCGTCGACGGCATAGCCTCCGACGTTGAAGGCGCTGCAAAGGTTGTATACAACCTCCAGGGCATACGCATGCCGGATGCCGAAAATCTCCCCGCCGGCATATATATCATCAACGGCAAGAAAGTAGCCGTCAAGTAACAGGCTGCCTTTACGCCTGCATTTCCTGACAAACAAGTATTTCCGGAGGACATACGCACGTTGCGGCATGTCCCCCGGGAATTCTTGGCTTAAAGGAAATCCATGAAAGAGATGTGATTTAACCATGATATAAGTTCTTGCAATTCAATGAAGAAATCTTTACTTGTCATGCTCGCCTTCGCCATAGGGGGAGGTTGCCTCTATGCCGGAGAGCTTGACCTTCTAAGCCGCTCGGAACTGAGGCGTCTGCGTGCGGAGCGCATGCCGGCCCGTGGTCCCGTGCGTTCGCCATCGCCTTTGGCTGGCAAGGGTGTTGCAAATGATGCAGTAAGTTCCAAAATCGGAGCATTCGTAAGGCTCGTGGATGGATATTCGGTAGCCGACCTTGAGGCTGACGGCATCGAGGTGCTCACATGCCGTGGCGATATCGCCCTGTGCATGGTGCCGGTTGATTCCGCCGAGATGCTTGCCTCCCGGCCGTCGGTGCGTAGTATGCAGATTGCCCGCAGGCTGCACACGCATATGGATCGCTCCCGTGCTGCCATTGGCCTTGATGGAGTGCATTCCGGCGACTCGGGGCTTGAGCAGCCATACACCGGAAAGGGTGTAATCGCCGCCGTGGTCGACCAGGGTATCGACCCCAACCATGTAAGCTTTCTGAATCCCGACGGTACAACCCGTATGGGCTACCTCTATACTATCGACTATGCCAACAATCCTTCCGGATTTGCTGATGACGGTTTCTGGGGGGAGGAGGTGAAGAATTTCACCACCGACACTCCTTACGGCTACCATGGCACACACACGCTTGGCATACTCGGTGGCAACTACCAGGGTGATGTCACTATGCCCGACGCGTCGGCGTTTGTCGACCGCGACCATCCCGTGGCTATCGTTGACGTTCCGAATCCGTTTCGCGGAGCGGCACCAGGCGCCACGCTTGCAGCATCGGCATGCGCCGACCTCAACGATATGTTCATAGCCTATGGCGTCGACCAGATGTGTTCATACTCTTTCGACCAGAAGAAACCGATGGTGTTGAGCATGTCGCTCGGATCCAATGTCGGGCCTCACGATGAAAGTTCCAACATGAACCGTTTCCTCGACCTTATAGCCACCAAGGGCGAGGACAATCCCAATCCTCCTATCCTTTGTCTTTCGGCAGGAAACGAGGGTGACCGCCGCATATGCCTGCGCAAGACCCTGAATACCGCCGACGATGTGTTCCAGACTATGATATGGCCGTCGGTCTATCAATATGATCCGGAAGTAGAAGGTTCGGTCACAGCACGCCAGGACCGTATCGCCATATATTCTTCCGACACTACCAGGCTGGAGGTACAGGCGCTTCTGTTCAACAAGACACGCAACTACCGTGTGGCCTCACGCATGCCTGTGATCGGCGACGGGGTTGGGGCATATTATCTTTCCAATGATTCTCTGCGGCTTACCACTAATGACAAGGTCGACAATACTCTTGCCAAGTATTTTTATGGGTCGGTAGGTCTTGGCGGCATGATGGATACCGAGGTGAACCGCTACTATGCCATGATTGATTACGGCATCCAGAATCTTGATAACAATCGGGATGACAATTATATCCTCGGCTTTCAGGTAAAGATCGCCCCCGGGCAGAAGATTCCGGAAGGTGGTGTTCATGTCGAATGTTACTGTTCGGGCGAGACCTCGGAGATGTACGACTACGGCCGGGACGGTTTCGAGAACGGTTCGCGAAACGGATCCGTGTCGGACATGGCCATTGGCAAAAAGTTGATCGTAGTCGGTTCGTATAATACGCGCAACGAATGGTTCTGTCTTGACGGCTATGCTTCGCGCTACGAGTCCGACAACGATTATTTCACCCTCGGACGCGTGAGCGGCTTCTCCTCGTTCGGAACGCTTCGTGACGGGCGCGACCTGCCCACGGTGTGCGCTCCGGGCATGACCGTCGTCTCGTCGGTCAACCGCTATTTTACCGAAATCAAGGGTGTCGACACTCAGGCTGCCCGGCTGTATCAGGCCAAGGCCGTAGGTGACGACGGTCGCATAAGCTACTGGAAGCAGGAGATCGGCACCTCGATGTCTACGCCGCTTGTGGCAGGTGCCATCGCTTGCTGGCTTGAGGCCGACCCATCGCTTACATATGCCGATGTGCAGGATATCATAAAGAGCACGGCTGTGGTAGATGACGACGTGCGTGCGGGCGACCCTGTGCAATGGGGTGCCGGCAAGTTCGATGCCCTCGCCGGCATAAAGGAGGTGATCCGTCGCAAGGGTTCGTCGTCAATCTCCGGCATATCGCCTGACGATGCGGCGGGAAATCTTATAGTGACGCAGGCAGGCGCGAATGCCTATACATTCTTCATCGGGGGTGCTCCATCCTTGCTTGCGGAAGTCTACACTTTTGGAGGCGCCAAGGTGCTCAGCCGCACTGTATCCGGCGATGAGGTGACGATTAGCCTCGACGGCATGCAGTCAGGAATTTATATAGTGAATGTCAACGGACATGCACGTAAGATGATTGTGAAATAAATTAAAAAATAAAGATTATGCGCATATTACGCAACATGGCCCTCACCTGCTCCTTGGCGTTGTCGATGCCTTTCGGGACATTTGCCCAGGACGCCTCCGAATTGGGAGAACCGGCCATTACGATAAAGACCAATGCCTACGCCACCCTTGGTGAGGCCAACAGCTTCTCGATCCTGATAGGTGTCAACGGGGAGAACGAGTTCTACGATGTAGACATGGGTTTCGGAATCGAGGAGTTCGAGGCCACATTCTCCAATCTCGACTCCGAAGGCAACTGGAGCGGGTCGCTCCTGCATGCCCGAGTGTCGGAAAAAGGTGAGATAAAGATTTACGGAGACGCCACCAAGATTGATGTAATCCAGGCTTCAGGATGTTACATAACTGAGATTGATCTCAGCAAGTGTGTCAATCTCAACATACTCTACCTTGAGCACAACGAGCTTAAAGGACTTGACCTTACACCAAACACCAACCTCCAGGCCATATACCTTTCGGATAACCCCGGCTCGCAGGAGACCCCCATCATAATCGGTGCTCCCAAGCCCGACCTGCAGATTCTGGAGGTCGATATAATCGATTGGCTTGATCCCGGTTTCACACCTGATTATCCGAAGCTCAAAGTCCTCGACTGCTACGCAACCAAGAAGCTCGACAAACTCGACCTCTCGGGCTGTCCGGGCCTTTTGAGTCTCGCCGTAGAGCTTACTGCTGTAGAGCATCTCGACCTTACCCCCGTGCCCGACATGTTGCATCTCAACATCGCGGAGAGTCGTATCCGGGAGATAGACCTGTCGAAAGTGCCCAAGCTGTCAGAATTTTTCTGTGACCATTCGTCGGGAACGGTCAATACCGACGTGAAGATCACCTCGCTCGATCTCTCACACAATCCTGAGCTTACGTATCTTGCCGCCGCTGACAACAAGCTTACGTCGCTCGACTTGTCAAAGAATCCGAAGGTCAAGACTCTATATATCCGTTATAATGATCTCCCGAGCCTTGACATATCCGGCAACAATGCCATAGGAAGTCTTGACATCACAGGCAACAGGTTCACGTACTCGACGCTCCCTGCCGACCGTACGACATTTAATGAATACTTCTATTCACAGAAGCCTTATGTAGTGAGCCGTTCTCTGGCTGCGGAGGCTCCTATCGATTTTACATCAATGCTTCGTGAGGGGAGCAACACTTATGTGCGCGTGATGAGCATTCCTCTCGGTGCCGAACCGGGAGAGGTCGATGTGGATTCCTATACATGGGCCGATGGTAAGCTTACGTTCCATAAGACATTTGCCGATTCTGTATATGTGGAGTTTGCCAACTCCGAACTCAGCGACTACACTCTTACCAGCACCCCTTTCATGGTCAAGGCCACCGACCAGATTGGCCTCCCTTCCCGCATAGTCTCCATGATGGTGTTGAAAAATTCCGCTGTCAGCTTCAAGGTAGGGGTCTACGGTGCTACGACTGAGTCACCGCGAAAGCTTATGGTCGATTTCGGCGACGGAGAACTGAAGGAGATCATCGTTGATTCGCCTGAGGCCTCGACAGTCGTGTCGGGTACTTCTGCCGGTTATAATATGTATATCTACCTCCCGGAGGGTGAAGTGCTTTCGGCTCTTGACCTCGACGGTCAGAGGTTGCTGTCGCTCGACGTGAAGGGAGCTACGGAGCTTCAGTCGCTTTCTGCTTCCGGCTGCGGTTTGAGCAGTGTGAATCTTGCCAACAACCGTTGCCTGCGTTCGCTCAATCTATCAGGCAATTCCCTTTCGACCTTGGATCTTACCGGAGTTGGAGGAGACTATGAGAAAAACTTCCTGTCGCGCATCGAGGCTGCGGACAACAAGATTACCACGTTCAAGCTCATCAACACGATAGGATGCGAGTATCTCGACCTCTCAAACAACCTTATCGCTGAATATGACCTCAAGAACTACGACAATATTCGTCATCTCGATCTTTCCGGCAACAAACTTGAGGCCGTCAATATGGCCTATCTTGCCAATGCCGAATATCTAGATTTCAGCGGCAATGCCATAACCGAGCTGAGCGGCGTTACAGAAATGCCCTTTCTCGCACACTTCGACCTGTCGGGAAACAAGCTTACATTGGCTACCCTTCCTTACTTCGAGAATGCTCCGGCCGAATATGTCTACGCCCCGCAGTCTAAGATTCTGATTGCTTCTAAAGCCCCGTCGGTGGCGCTTGCCGACCAAAATATAGTAAAAGGCGGTAATACCACATCGTTCAGATGGGTGAAGAGCGACGGTTCGGTACTGACCGAGGGCACCGACTATACAATGAAGGACGGTTTCACACGCTTCCTTACCATCGACGGAGTGCCTGTGCATTGTGAAATTGCCAATGACGCATTCCCCGCATTCGCCGGAGAGAATGTGCTCTCCACCACCGATGTCACTCCCATGGGAGCTCCCACCACAGTCATTGCGTCATTCACCGTGACAAGCGTGGCCGAGGGAGCGACGATAGGATTCCGCACGAAGGATGTCAGCAACGTGTATGTGGACTGGACAGGTGAAGGGATTGACTTCAAGGATTATCCCACCACCACAGGCAATGCTCCTTTCATAGCCAGCACTGACATACATGCCGTAGTGGGAAAGAAAGCTCTGTTATACACCTACGATACACCTTCCGACATCACTGTCCTTTCGGTCGACGGAATCGGGATGTCTGATTTCGACGGCTCGTCACTTACAAATCTCACCATGCTGGGCCTGTATGGTACCGGTCTTGCTCCCGAGAGTGTCAAGTTCCCTGAAAAGACATCGATGAAGGAACTGAGTATTGACGAATCTGGATTCACTTCGCTCGACCTTTCCGAGTTCCCCGCCCTGCAATCGCTTGTGTTTACCGGAAGCATGGTCGAGGAGATGGATCTTTCAAAAGCTCCTAAGCTGCAGACTGCGGTTCTCGGTCGCAATAAACTCACATCAGTCAAACTCGACAATCCTGAGTTATGGGGTCTTGATCTCACCTCAAACAATCTGTCCTCGATCGATGTCTCAGCCACTCCGCGTCTTGAACAGTTACTCCTCATCAGCAACAACTTCTCCGAAATTGACCTTTCACCGCTTAAGTCGGTGCTGAAGGCGCTCGTGTTGGTAGGCAACAGGTTTACATTCGCTTCGCTTCCTCGCAAGGCCGACTTCCCATCCATGGGCGAGGCGTTCTACTATGGTAACCAGGCTCCCGTAGAGGCTTCTCTTGTCGGCGACAAGATCGATCTTTCCTCGCAGGCACGTGTCGGTGACACGGAGACTGTCTATACATGGTATCTCGGGGAGATTTCCGTAGATCCCGATACCAATGAGATTGTCGGCGAGAAGCTCGTGGCCGAGGGCGATGAGAGCGGCGATGAGCCGGAATATTCCATCAAGGACGGTGTCACTACATTCTTTGTCAACTATACCGATCCGGTAATCTGCGTGATGACCAATACCGTATATCCCAACCTTGTGCTTTATACAGACTACATCGACATATCCTCGGTTAGTGGCATTGACGATATATTCTCCGACGGATCTCTTGACCCCGATGCTCCCGTCAGCGTCTACTCCCTCCAGGGCATCCTCCTTCGCGAGAATGTGCGCCGTGCCGACGCCACTGTAGGCCTCACCCCCGGTATCTACCTCGTTGGAGGCCGTAAGGTCGCCGTGAAATAATCCTGACACTTTTCTCTTCATTATAAAGTCTCCGGTATGGCACATGCTGCCGTCCGGAGACTTCTTATGTTTTGAGGTAGGTGCAACAAAATCCCACATATGTGCGTTTTCCCTTATGAGTCCGTCGGATAATGGATTCATAATGAATCGACAAATAAACAATATGGAAACTGCAAACGACATAATCATAATATGGCTCGTGATCGGACTTGTCCTTATGGCTGTATCGCTCTATCTCATAGTGAGACCCTATTTCCCCGCCTCTGCCACAGCCTATGCCGGGCTGTGGATGATGAAATGGAGCCATGTCATCCATCCCGCTGACTGGCTGATGACATCATGGGGCATAGCCGTGGCAATGGTGCTTGTTATCGACATGCTCCAGCCGCGCAATCTCGCGCGGTGCACCAACGGCATGACCTATATAGGCATCGGCGCGATTGTGGGGATGATGGTCGGAATGACCGGACTTTCCTACCTGTGGATGGTGGTAGGTGCTGCCGTCGGTGTGATTGCCGGAGGCTACGTCTACGCGCGCACTCCCGCCGGTAAGCCAATCGGATTTCCGTCGGCGCGTTTTTTTCAGTATCTTTGTGCCAAGGGATTCCCCGCAGTGGTTACCGCTACCGTCATTGGTATAGCCTTCATGCTATGGATTATCGAGCAGCATCCGGTGGCCACCATACAGTACATGTAACAACCCATTGATTCGAAAGCATGAGACGTTTACTTCATATAGCCGCCGCTGTCATGGCCATAGGCATATCTTTCTCCGCAGTTGCCGAGAAGGTCAAGCCTGTCAAGCCCGACATGGAGCAGATAAAGAGGGATGTCAACGACCCGAAGTCGAAGTACTACTACCCGAAACTGATGAGCCAGTTTCAGAAGCGCGACACTACCATGTCGCTCGACCAGTACCGGCATCTATATCTCGGTTACATCTTTCAGGAGGACTACAACCCTTACCGCCGCAGCCGCTACAGCCAGAAGGCCGAGGAGCTTTACATGCGCGACAAGCACACGCCTGCGGAGGCCGACACCATCATACATTACGCCGAGCTGTCGCTGAAGGACGACCCCTTCGACCTGCGCCAGATGTCATTCCTGATCTACGCATACCAGGAGAAGAAGAAGTACAACCTTGCCAAGATATGGCAGTACAAGCTCAACCATGTGCTGGAGGCGATCATATCTACCGGCACAGGTCTCGACGAGGAAAATGCCTGGATAGTGATCAACCCCATGCATGAGTACAACCTCATAAACTTCCAGAATCATGTGGTAGATGCGCAGGAGGACCGCCCTCCCTACTACGACTACATAACCATAAAGGATGCCGACAAGAAAGGGCCTAAAGGGTTCTATTTCGACGTCCGCTATCTCCTTCAGGAGTACAACAGGAAGTTTCCCGACCAATGACCGTGCGTCATCGTCAGCTTCCCGACGCGCCGGGTGTTTGCCGTATGGAAGTAATTTTGTAAATTCGCATATTTCGGAGATGGCATTCTTCTCCGGTGAGATTATGACGGTTTGCGGTAAGTACGCGAATCACTTGTTTTAGACTAAACATAACAATCATTATCGATGAAACATATACTTGCTTGCGTCATGGCTTCGGCCGTGGCATTCAACGCCTCGGCATGGGATGGCTCGGCCATGGCCCGTGCAGCCGCAGGCGACGACAAAGTTGTGGTGCCTGACAGCACAGGATTCAAGTTCAAGGACATAAAGACGGTAAAGACCACTCCGGTGCGTGACCAGAACCAGTCCGGCACATGCTGGTGCTTCTCCACCAACACGTTTTTCGAGGATGAAATCATGCGCAAGGGCGGTCCCGAGATGGATCTGAGCGAGATGTACGTGGTGCGTCAGTGTTATCTCGACAAGGCGCGCAAGTATGTGCGCATGGACGGCAAGATCAACTTCGCTCAGGGTGGTGCCGCCCACGATGTGCCTTACGTCATGGCCCGTTATGGCGCGATGCCCGAAGAGGCTTATACCGGATTGAACTACGGCGAGGAGAAGCATGTCCACGGCGAGTTGTCGAAAGTGTTGAAGTCATATCTCGATGCCGTGCTGTCATCGGGCGACAAGCGTCTTTCCACGGCGTGGGAAAAAGGCTTCGAGGCTATCCTTGACAGCTACTTCGGCCCTCTGCCCGAGACTTTCGAATACAAGGGAAAGACCTATACGCCCAAGAGCTTCGCTGAATCTCTCGGCATCGACACGGACGATTATATAGAGGTGGCCTCCTTCACACATCATCCGTTCTATGAGCCTTTTGCCCTTGAGGTAGCCGACAACTGGCTGTGGGATACCATGCAGAACGTGCCTCTCGACGAGTTGCAGGCCATAGTCGATAATGCTATCGACAAGGGTTATCCCGTGGCCTGGGGCGCCGATGTGAGCGAAGGTGGCTTCAAGTGGCGCAAGGGCTACGCCGTGATTCCCGTAGAGAAGGGTGCCAAGGATCTTTCCGGTACCGAGCTGTCGCGCTGGGTACAGCTATCCGACAAGGATCGTGCCGACGAGCGCTATGACATCAAAGGCCCGGTAGAGGAGATAAAGGTTACCCAGGAGATGCGTCAGCAGATGTTCGACCGCAAGGAGACCACCGACGACCATGGTATGGTTATCGTAGGCATAGCCAAGGATCAGGAGGGAAACAAATACTACAAGATACAGAATTCCTGGGACACCAACCAGCTTTACGACGGGTTCATGTATGTGAGTGTGCCTTTCTTCCTTGCCAAGACCATGGATATCATGGTGCATAAGGACGCTGTGCCTGCCGCTATCGCCGCCAAGTTCAAAAATTGACTTATTAATCACTTCCGCTCAACACCTTCCCGCATATGGATGCCGAAGCCCTTTCACGAACCGCCCTTCTTCTGGGCGATGAGGCGGTAGCCCGTCTGGCGCGTGCTCATGTGCTCGTGGTGGGCGTGGGCGGTGTCGGTGCCTATGCCGCCGAGGTGTTGGCGCGTTCCGGCGTGGGGCGCATCACCATCATCGACGGTGACACCGTGGCGCCGAGCAATCTGAACCGTCAGCTCCCCGCGCTTGTTTCAACTCTCGGCGAGGCCAAGGTCGATGTGATGCGCCGCCGCATACTCGACATAAATCCCGCATGCCTGGTAGTGGCGCGGTGTGGTTTTGTCGCTCCCGACGATGTGCCGGGGCTGTTGCAGGAGCTGCATCCAGATTTCGTGATCGATGCCATCGACTCAATCGCCCCCAAGGTGGCACTGGTCGAGGAATGTCTGCGCGCAAAAGTGAAGATAGTCTCCTCGATGGGTGCCGGCGGACGTACCGACCCCGCCAAGGTGAAGTATGCCGACATCTCCGAGACTGTCCATGACGGACTTGCACGCGAGGTGCGCCACCGTCTGCGTCGCGACGGAATACACAAGGGACTGAAAGTGGTATGCTCTACCGAGCAGCCGCGCAAGGCGTCGCTTCTGCTTACCGACGAAATCGCTTTCAAGCGATCGTCGTTCGGCACCGTCTCCTGGATTCCGGCACAGTTCGGGCTGATGCTCGGGGCCTATGCCGTAAGTAAATTAACTGATACAAGACTGTGATATCCATCCGCAACATATCGAAGAGCTACGGCTCGCTTAAGGTGCTCCATGACATATCGCTCGACGTGAATAAAGGCGAGGTGCTGTCGATCGTAGGACCGAGCGGCGCCGGAAAGACCACGCTGCTGCAGATTGTCGGTACTCTCGACCGTCCGGATAGCGGCGCCGTGCTGTTTGACGGCGAGGATGTCGTGGGCATGAAGGAGGCGCGCCTGGCCCGCTTCCGTTGCGAGAGTGTCGGTTTTGTATTCCAGTTCCATCAGCTGCTTCCTGAGTTCACCATGCAGGAGAACGTGGCCATACCGGCCATGATAGGCGGCATGTCCCACCGTAAGGCAATGTCGCGGGCTGAGGAACTGATAAGATACTTCGGACTCTACGACCGGCGCACCCACAAGCCTGCGCAGCTGTCGGGCGGAGAGTGCCAGCGTGCCGCCGTGGCACGTGCGCTTGTCAATTCGCCCGCCGTGGTGCTCGCCGACGAGCCTACGGGCAGCCTTGATACTCGCAACCGCGATGAACTGCATCGCCTGTTCTTCGAACTTCGCCGTGACATGGGACAGACATTCGTGATAGTGACCCACGACGAGTACCTCGCATCTACGTGCGACCGCATCGTGCACATGTCCGACGGCCGCATACTCAAGATTGATAAACGCATCAACGACCTCGGGATATGAAAACCTATCTGTGGCATACGGCATTGCTCTCTGTAGCTGCGACATTGTTGTGTGGCGGCGTGGCGGCGTGTTCCTCCGACGGCGACGACTACAACCACCGTATGCTATACAGTTCGATTGTCACCATCGACGGTTCGACCGAGCAGGATGGGACTGTGTTTACATTTCAGCGCTACGATGATTCCCCGCTCGTCACGCTCACGGCGTCGCGTGTGGTGGTGGCAAAGGAGCGTATCGGCGACAGGGCTCTCCTCTATTACTATCCCGAGTCGGGCGACCCGTATGCTTCCGGCCCCGTGGAGGTGCGTTCGCTCGGCACAATAAATTGCGACACGGCCATCATACGACCCATCGAACGTTACCGGTGGGATCACGACGCTGTGTTCCTCAACGCCATATGGCGCACCGGGGAATACATCAATCTGCGCATGCGTGCCGACTATTCCGACAAGCCGCGCTACTTCGGTCTCGTGGTCGATTCGCTCACCCTCACTGATCCATGGCCGGAACTTTACCTGTTGCACGATCTCGATAGCGCTCCCGCCAACTATCTGCGCGAGAGTTATGCTTCGTTCGATGTATCGAAGGTGTGGCGACAGGCATCCTGCGAGGGGATACGCATACATGTCAACGACTCAAACCTCCCTGCCGACACTTACGTGTTTATCAAGAAATAGATAGTTAATCACCTTAATATAAACAAACTAAATAATATCATCAAATGGACAACAAACAGAAACCTCAGAACGAGATAAAGATCGAGCTTACACCCGAAGTGGCCCACGGCCATTACTCCAACCTGGCTATGATTGCCCACTCCCCCAACGAGTTCGTGATGGACTTCATCAACATGATCCCTAATCCGCCGCAGGCACGTGTGCAGGCCCGTATCATCATGACTCCGGAGAATGCCAAGAACCTTTTCTTTGCCCTCCGCGACAATATCGAGCGCTACGAGAACACTTTCGGAGTAATCGAGCAGCGTCGTCCCGTGGCCGGTGGCAATCCTTCCGACGGCGGCAACATCCCCAACTCATTCAAAGCCTGATATAGGATGATACAGCAGGATCTGCTTATCTACAACAGTCTCACACGCACAAAACAGCTCTTCCGCCCGATCCACGAGGGTCGGGTGGGGATGTACGTGTGCGGCCCTACAGTGTATGGCGACGGGCATCTTGGCCATGCACGTCCGGCCATCACGTTCGACATCCTTTACCGCTATCTGACACACCTCGGCTACAAGGTGCGCTACGTGCGCAACATCACCGATGTGGGCCATCTTGAGCATGACGCCGACGAAGGCGAGGACAAGATAGCGAAAAAGGCGCGTCTTGAGCAGCTTGAGCCTATGGAGGTGGTTCAGCACTATCTCAACCGCTACCATAAGGCCATGGAGGCGCTCAACGTGCTCCCTCCGAGCATCGAGCCGCACGCTTCGGGCCACATAATCGAGCAAATCGAATACGTGAAGAAGATTCTCGATAGCGGCTACGCCTATGTCAGCGAGGGATCGGTGTATTTCGACGTTCCCAAGTATAACAAGGACTTCCACTACGGCAAGCTCTCCGGACGCAATGTCGAGGAACTTCTTGCCACTACGCGCGCTCTCGACGGACAGCAGGAAAAGCGTAATCCCGCCGATTTCGCCTTGTGGAAGAAGGCGGCTCCGGAACATATCATGCACTGGCCGTCGCCATGGAGCGAGGGCTTCCCCGGATGGCATCTCGAATGCTCCACGATGGGGCAGAAGTATCTGGGCGAGACGTTCGACATACATGGCGGAGGCATGGATCTCATGTTCCCCCACCATGAATGCGAGATTGCGCAGTCGGTGGCACATAACGGTCATGAGACGGTCAACTACTGGATGCATAACAATATGGTGACCATCAACGGCCAGAAGATGGGCAAGTCGCTCGGCAACTTCATCACCCTTGACGAATTTTTCAACGGCACGCACGAGGCCCTGGAACAGCCGTATTCTCCGATGACCATACGCTTTTTCATCCTCCAGGCCCATTACCGCGGCACGCTCGACTTCTCCAACGCGGCATTGCAGGCCTCGGAGAAGGCTCTCAACCGCATGCTTGACGGTTATCGTCGTTTGCAGGAACTGAAACCTTCCGACAAGTCGATGGCGGATGTCGCCGGTTTGCGTCAGCGTTGCTACGATGCCCTCAACGACGACCTCAACACCCCCATCGTCATAGCCACGCTGTTCGACGCATGCCGCATCATCAACCAGGTCAAAGACGGTTCGGCAACCCTTACCGAGGCTGATATAAACGAGCTGAAGGAGCTGTTCCGCATCTTTTTGGTCGACATACTCGGCATACGCACCGAGATGGTTGAAGGCGCCTCGCAGCCCGATGCCATGAAGCCTTTCGAGCAGGCGGTGGATCTGCTTCTGGAGGTTCGTGCCAAGGCCAAGGCCGCCAAGGACTGGGCTACATCCGACCTTATCCGCGACCGCCTGTCGCAGGCCGGATTCGATATCAAAGATACCAAGCAGGGCGCCGAGTGGAGTCTTAAATAAACTCCAATGCCCCTCTGACGATTACAAACGTGGTCTTGCTATAAACGATTCGCGACAACGATGGACGTGATGGACTTTGCGCAGCTCGTACTCGAGCAAGTGCCCTATGAGCCTACCTCACAGCAGATAGAGCTTATAGCGGCGCTTGCCCGTTTCTGTTCGCGTGCCACTCCGTCCGACTCCGTGTTCCTGCTCAACGGCTATGCCGGCACGGGAAAGACATCGCTGTGTGCGGCTCTGGTGCGTGCGCTCAACGGGGTGGGGATAGGCACCGTGCTCATGGCTCCTACGGGGAGGGCGGCGAAGGTGTTCAGCGCTTTTGCCGGACAACAGGCCTACACCATCCACCGGCGTATCTACAACGTGGGTGGCAACGGCATAACCCAGAGCCGCACGGTGCGTGTGGCTGAAAACCGTGCTCACAACACTGTGTTCATCGTCGATGAGGCTTCTATGATAGGCGGCGACTCGCCTGCGGGGAGCAACCTTCTGGAAGATCTTGTCCACTATGTCTATTCCGGCGTAAACTGCCGCCTGATATTGCTCGGCGACACCGCACAGTTGCCGCCGGTGGGATGCGAGGAGAGTCCGGCGATGAGTGCGCGTGTGCTCCACGACATCGGCCTTCGTGTCACCCGTGTGGTACTTACCGCCACTGTGCGCCAGGCCCGGGATTCAGGTATACTGTATAACGCCACGTGGCTGCGCAAGGCCATGCGTCAGCCGCAGCTCCCTGCGCCTAAGCTGTTCGTGTCGCCGTTTCCCGATGTCGCCGTGGTGGATCCATATGACCTTGAGGAGATGCTTACACGCAGCTATGGGGAGCATGGTGTGCTCGATACGATTCTTATCACGAGATCCAACCGCCGGGCCACTGAGTTCAACATGGCGGTGCGATCCACGGTTCTGTATTACGAGGAGGAATTGCGTGAGGATGAGATATTGCTCGTGGGGAAAAACAATTATTTCTGGACCAAGGATATAAAGGGTCTGGATTTCATCGCCAACGGTGACATGGCCATTGTAGAGAAAGTGTATGGCTCGGAGACTCGTTACGGACGCCGGTTTGCCGACGTTGTCCTGCGGCTTCCCGACCGTGAGGTGTCGGTGGAGTGCAAGATTATGCTCGACACCCTCATGAGCGAGGAGGCTTCGGTATCGTCGCAGGCCATGCGCGAACTGTTTGACGCCATCATGGCCGATCCGGAAGGCGCTCCTGACGGTGAGACTGACTCGCAACGTGTGGTGCGTGCGATGAAAAACCCGTATTTCAACGCCTTACAGGTGAAATACGGGTATGCTGTCACTTGCCACAAAGCCCAGGGTGGACAATGGTCGGACGTGTATGTTGACCTCGGATATATACCCCCCGAGGCGATGGGGATGGATTTTTACCGCTGGCTCTATACGAGCGTCACACGTGCTACAAAGCGCCTTTATCTGTTCAATCCTACAGTGGAAATCAAATAGCAACCTGGATTTAGAGAGCGTTTTCAACTTGTCACTCGTAGTCGACGTGGATTTCGCGGTCGATTGAGTTGTCAAGCGATATGAGTGTTTCCGTTCCGAGCACTCCGGGAATGGTCTGGATTTTGTCGTTGAGCAGCTCCATCAGATGCTCGTTGTCTCGAGCATAGAGCTTTATCAGCATCGTGTATGGTCCTGTGGTGAAATGGCACTCCACGATTTCCGGTATCTTTTCGAGTTCCGGCACGACGTTGCGGTACATGGCGCCGCGTTCGAGGTTAACACCGATGTATGTGCAGGTGGTGTAGCCGAGCACGTGTGGATCCACGTGATAGCCCGAGCCTGTTATTACTTTAAGGTCGATCATGCGCTGTATGCGCTGATGTATGGCTGTGCGCGACACTCCGCACTCCACCGCCACGTCTTTCGACGGTATGCGTGCGTTGCGCATCACGATTTCAAGAATCCTGCGGTCAAGATTGTCGATTTTTTCCATATGCTGTATGTCTTTTTTAGGTATTCGGACCGGTCTTTCCAAGATTGTGTATTGATGGGACAAATCTGTCATATTTAGACCGTGCGTTTGGCAAATATAGTTAAAACTTCTAACATGGCAATCTTTTTGACATATTTTTATTGCATATACTTGTATTTTGCTATGTCTGCATTGGTGCGGTATATATACAAAAGAAGGTGCGCCAGGACTCTGACACACCTTTGGGTAGAATATGTTGCTGTGACTTTATTCGGCGACAGGGGCTTCGGGAGCGGCGGGAGTCTGCTCGGCTGCGGGAGTTGTGGGAAGCTGCGTGTTGAAGTCGGCGGGCTGGGTCTGCTCAACAGCCTGCGGAGTGACGCGTGATGCGCTCTGGATGAGGTTGCGGGGCATGAAGAATACGCCGAGGATGCAGAGGACGCCCATGGCACCGGCAAGATACCATGTGGTCTTTTCGATGAAATCGTTAGTGCGGCGGACGCCCATCACCTGATTGGCACCTCCGAACTGGGAGGAGAGACCTCCACCTTTCGACTTCTGGATGAGGACTACGCCGATCATCAGAAGCGCTACTATGACGGTAAGTGTAATTACGACTACGTACATTTTATTGGGTTATTTTTGTTTTTGAAATTGCTCGTTGATGATAAGTTTCTGTAAGAAACGTAATTGGTCTGCAAAGTAACGACTTTTTTCCGGAAATTTCAAACTTAATCCGCTGATTATTTCATATGCTTTGGCATATCTGCGCTGTTTTATGAAAAATTTAGCGAGGCTCTCGCTCAGAAGCCCTTGGTCGGATGTGGAGGCGGGAGTGTGGAGTGGCTGTGGGTTTTCGCCGGGGATGGGGTCGGTTTGAGGCTCCCGTGGCTTCTCCGAAGGTTCGGCTGAGGAGGGGAAATGTCCTCCTTCACGGCGACTCTTGAGTATGAACGCGCTTATGAGTGAGTCGGGGGAATCGCCTTGTGCTTCCTCGTCGGTGGGGAGCGACCTTTCCTCTTCGTCAGCGAGGGTAAGCGCATAGTCGGGGACAGGATTGAAAATCAGGCGTTCGAGCAGGGCATTCTCCTGTGGGTCCGGTCGTCCGTAGTGTGACATGAACGTCTCGATGGCGCTGTCGGTGTCGAGCGTCTCATGAGTGTGTGTGGGCGGATAGAAGTCGGAATCGTCAGCCCTTTTAGGGTTTGCCACCCGGTAGAGGGTCTGCGGTGTGGAGCTGTTGAGGGCCATACGCTGCATCATGCGGCGGCGTGTGGGTTGGTCGAGGCTGTCACCGGAGCGTTCCAGCAGCAGCTTGGCGGGGAGGGTCATGTAGGGGTAGAGGCGTGCCATTTCATCGACCCATTCCACGGTCACGGGCAGCGCGGGATCTTGCAGGAGTTCGGTGAGGTGCTGAAGAGGTGATTTTGACATGATGACGGGTGCTGCGTGGTTTACCAGTTTCCGAGCGTGGCGTTGAATATGAGGTCAATCAGCTGGTCGGTGATCTCCTGGCACAGCTGTTCCTGCACGTCGGTAAGCATTTCGTTGGAGTCGAAGTCCTGATATGCGGAAAATGATTGGTCGACGTTGTTTTTGTCGTTCTTCGAATCGGTGTAGCGTATCCTCACGGTGATGGTGAGGCGCGTCTTTGATGCTATGGCGTTTTCCGTCACGGCCTGGGGAGAGAGGGAATATCCGGTGATCTCACCTTCGAGGTTGAGGTCGCTCATGCCGTCGTTGACCTGTAGACGTGTGTTGCGTGCCACGTAGTCGAGGAGGGCGTTCTCGAATGTCTGCTGCAATGGAGGGTAGACAAGCGCGGCACGTATGGGGAACTGGCCGATGTGGATTGTCTTGTAGACGTTGTAGTCGATGGCGCTGCCGTTGAACTTGTAGCTGATCGTACAGCTTGTAGCGATTAGCGTCAGCGTCAGTATGGCTACGTAGCAGTTGGCTGATATGCGGTTTGAGAGTGTGCGGATAATCTGATGCATGATCGGTGGGGGGTTATGGAGAGCGGCTTGTTTATGCCGGCTATTCGAGTCCGTAGTCTTTGATTTTGCGGTAAAGCGTACGCTCGGAGATGTTGAGCTCGCGTGCGGTGGCCTTACGCCGGCCTTCGTTGTGCTCCAGTGCGCGGCGTATGGTCTCGCGCTCGGTGTCCTCGAGTGTCAGCGGCGACAGGTCGGGGCGGTTGTCGGTTGTCGATGACGTCTCGTCATCGGCCTGGTTGGCGTTGTTGAAAAGGTCATGGGCCGGCGTGTAGCGCACGATCGAGCGCGATGTGCCGCTTAGGTCGCCGAGTGCGGGCATCTCGTGGAATGATGTGTGCTGGCGTGGCGATGACGAAGCCCGCAGTTCGTTGAGTGTGGCGCGCAGTTCGTCGATTTCGCCGCGCATGCTGAATATCATGTTGAAAAGCAGCTCGCGCTCGGCGGCGTATGAGTGCATGCCTGTATCGCCCGTGCGGTCGATGGTGGCCGGTGTTGTCACGCCCCGTGCGGGAAGGTACTCGGCAGCGTTGTCGCCGGTGATTGTCTCGCCGGCGTCGAACAGCGCTATCTGCTCCACCACGTTCTTGAGCTGCCTTACGTTGCCGGGCCAGGGGTAGCGCATGAACATCCGCGCCGCGTCGTCGCTGAAAGTCACCGCCGGGGTGCGGTAGCGTTCGGCGAAGTCGATGGCGAATTTGCGGGCGAGGAGCATCACGTCGTTGCCTCGGTCGCGCAGCGGGGGCACTTCTATGCGTATGGTGGAGAGTCGGTAATAGAGGTCCTCGCGGAAACGCCCGTCCTCGACGGCTTTCGCCATGTCGACGTTGGTGGCGGCCACTATGCGGATGTTGGTTTTCTGCACTGTCGACGAGCCTACTTTGATGAACTCTCCGCTTTCGAGCACCCTGAGCAGGCGTGCCTGTGTCGTGAGCGGCAGCTCGGCCACCTCGTCGAGGAATATGGTGCCTCCGTCGGCCTCTTCGAAGTATCCCTTCCTGGTGGCGACGGCTCCGGTGAAGGCCCCTTTCTCATGGCCGAAAAGTTCCGAGTCGATCGTGCCTTCGGGTATGGCGCCGCAGTTGACGGCGATATATTTCGCATGCTTGCGCGGCGAGCCGGCATGGATGATCTGCGGGAAGAACTCCTTTCCGGTACCGCTCTCACCTGTCACGAGCACCGACAGGTCGATAGGGGCCACGCGCAAGGCGCGCTGCACGGCGGCTGTCAGTGCCGGTGCGTTGCCCACGATGCCCCAACGTGCCTTGGCCTGCTGCACCTGGCTGCTGATGTCGGAGATGGCGGTCATTTTCTGTCGCGTAGCTTATATGTTTGATCCTTCAGGAATTGGCCGAGAGCCTTGTCGTCGGTGCCGAATTCTTTGATTTTTTCGGCGGGGATGATGTCGCCAACAGAGATATGGATGGTGGAATGGCATTTGCGCCACACCTCGGTGGGGAGGCGCAGGGTGCGTAGCTGCCAGCTGATCACACCGAGCAGATTGAACAGCACGCTGTTGTGGCCGTGGAAATATATGGGTATGACGGGTACGCCCATTTGGCGCACGAGGCGGATGATGGTGGGTTGCCACTCGCGGTCCTCGATGCGCAGCCTGCCGTTGATCTTGCTGACCGCCCCGGCGGGGAAGAATCCGAGCGGATGGCCGGAGCGCACCTGGCGTATGGCCTCCATTATCCCTTTCTTGCTTACGGCCTGCTTGGCGGGATCGTCGCTGGCGAGAGCGTCGACGGCGATGAAGTTGGGGCGCATGGCCGATATGCGGTTGAGCACCATGTTGACCATCACTTTGAAGTCGGGCCGTAGTGTGCCCATGAGGGCTATGAGCGATATGCCGTCGAGCGCGCCGAACGGGTGGTTGCTGACGGTGATGAAAGCCCCTTCCGGCAGCCGGTCGAGCACGTCGCGGCCATCCACGCGCAGGTTGATATCGAAGTCTTTCAGGAGGTTGCGGGAGAACTCCGGACCGGGGTGGTCGCAGTAGCGGTCATGCACATCGTTGACCTTGTCGACCGACAGCCAGTGAAGCAGCCTGTCGATGAGCTTGCGGTGGCCCGCAGCCTTCGGCACCATCGCCACGATGTCATCATAGTCGAGCACCGAGCGCTTTATCGGGGTTTCTGCTTTCTTTTCATCTATGTCGTCTGCCATATGCAAATCAATTCTATTGATAGATTGCAAAGTTAGCAAATATCCGCGATAAATGTATGGGTATGGCCGGCTTGATTATATGCCTGAGGTGAGGCGGGCTATGGCGAAGTCGAGGATGGTGTCGTGGCCGAGGAGGGCGGCCTGGGGGTCGAGGTCGATAGCGCATCCGGGGGTGGGGTCTATGCCGAACTCGGTGGTCTGGCCTTTGCAGTCGAGCACGGAGCATGCCGAGAAGCGCACTCCCCAGCCGTTGGGCAGCTCGGAGTTGAACGGCATGCCGGAGCCGCCACCTGTGCGTGCGCCTACGATGGTGACCTCCGGGATGTATTTCATCACCGACACGAAATTGTTGGCTGCGGAGAATGTGCCGCGCGAGGTGAGCACCACGACGGGCTTGCCCCACATCACCCGTCCGCGCTCGGCAGGGTCGAAATAGTAGGGGTAAGGCTCGGAGAAATCATTGTGGCCCGGTCCGGTCTTGTGCGAGATATACCCGGCGAGTGTACGCGAGGTTATGAACCGGCGAACTAAGGTCTCCACGTTGCTCATCGAGCCACCACCGTTGTCGCGGATGTCGATTATCAGGCCGTCGCACGTATTGAGGTACATCAGCACCTCGTCGAGATTTCCCTCTCCGATGCCGGCGCTGAATGAGCTGTAGCGCACGTAGCCGATGTTCTGCGGTAGTACGGCGTAGTCGAATCCGGCGGCGCTTAGGAAGTTGAAGTTGAGGTAGTATTGCTCGACAAGGCGCTCTGAATAGTTCTGCGGGTAGTCGCTCCACCATTTGCGATAGTACGACGTGTTGAACGATGCCGAGAGGTTGGTATGGCCGTCGCGCAGCTCGTTGAGCATGTCGGCACATACGTAGAACAGCTCCTTGGATGTCATCTTGTTGCTGACTTTACGCGCATATTCGTCATGTATGGCCTGCCAGTCGACTTCTTTCTCGGCGAAGAAGCAGTAGTGCTCGTCGAGTATGGTCCATAGAGCCTCGAAGTTGCCACGTGGATTGTCATCCCACTCCTCGATCGGGTGGCATCCCTGTGTGGCGGAGGCGGCTGCGAGGAGGATTATTGCGGACAGTATGCGAGTGATGATATGGAGATGCTTCATGTAGGGTAGGAATCAATAGGTTGCTGAGATGATGCGTGCATCGGGGCTTATACCTTTGTAGGGGTTCACTGACATCCATGTGCCCCCTACGCCTATCACTGCGGCGCATGTCACCACGCGCGTGGTGATGTTGTTGACTCGGGTTGACAGGATACTGTTGCGGAAGCCAAGACGCAGCTGCGTGCCCCCCAATGCTATATCGGCGGTAAGCAGGTTCTCCATGCGGAAATAGTTGCCCCACCACGCGCAGTGTGCCAGGCCGCTGTGGTTGCCGAGCGAGATTTCGTAGAACAGCTCGCCGTAGTCGGGGGAGAAGAACACGCCGGTGAGCGGAATGGTGGGGCGGTAGGTGAAGAGCACCTTCTTCCCCACCAGTGTATGGCGCCACATGACGGCACCGGTGACATTGACGGTCCAGGCGGCCTCGACGGCCACGGGATTGTTGCCGTTCCGATTGTTGTAGACCACTCCGAGGTCTATGCCTGTGGATACGCCTCCGGCAACGGTGATTTCATAGGGGAGGCGCCAACGGTAGTTGACCCCGTAGGAAAAGTCGCCCGTGAGCCGCCACATCGAGGCGTTGCCTGCGGGATTTTCAGTGCGGTCGATGTCGAGCCCCGCGGCGATACGCTGTACGAGCTTTTCAGGACGCAACCGCATGGCCTGGGTGCGGTCGTAGCCCAGAAGCATGCCCCACCCGTGATATTTGAGAGGGGTAAGGTAAGTGTTGGCTATCAGCGCCGAACCTATGGAGTAGGTGAAATGGGAAGTGACGGGACGCACTATGCTGTCGGGCATCGCCGGCTCGGATGCTTTGACTCCGTAAGCGGAAAGCATGCCGGCGAGAAGCAGAATGAATTTTTTCATCATGTGTCAGAATATGCGCTGCTGACCGTTGATCTCATCGCGCACCTCGTCATCGGAGCGCTCCTCCTCTTCAGGTATAGCGGGGGAGTCGTCGGTCGTTGCGGCATCCGTATCAAGCTCGTCATCTTCGGCGTTCTCAACTTCGCGAGGCTCAAGTTCCTCGACCGAGCCGACAGCATAGGTAGTTAGTCGCTTTCCGCGCGCCTTGTAGCTTTTGACGGCTATGAAATCCATGGCGTCGATGTCGAGCGGCTCGCGATATGAGTCGGAACCTCCGAATGTAACCCTTATGCGGCATCCGGGAGCGTCGCTGAGCAGCACCAGCGCGCTCTTCTCGTTGTCGCCGATGAATCGTGTGCGCTTGGCGGCAGGCTCGAACGTGAAGCGTTTCAGGTATGGGTAGCCCTGGTCGGCATCGTCGATGACGGCGGTCCATACGTGACCCGGGCGGAACTTCTCGATGCGGAGTATGTCGTCCTCGTAGTGGTTGCCGGCGTCGAAGCTCGAAAGATAGTATTCTCCCGACTTCAGGATTACGAGCACCTGGTCGGTGCCGTTGAATTCTCCGAGATAGGTGCCGCGCTTGTCGTAGTTTAGGCGAAGCACGTCGGGGTCGAACCATACCTGACGTCCGCCGAGTGTCGATGCGCCCTTCTCCTTAAGCGAGAACCTGTGCACCTCGTTTTTGGTGACCATGTTGCCCTGGCTCTGCTTCCCTTTTATGGCGAGCTGGCTGAAGTCCACGTCAAACTGCAGCGTCTTTAGCCTTAGCTTTGGCTTCAGGGTGACTTTCACCACCTCGGCCTCGCCGTTGGGGTTGGCCGAGAACCATGCCACCTTCGATCCGGGGAGGCCTTGTGTGAGGTTGTACTCCTTGTCGCGCGTCACGCCTGTCACGGCGAAGCGTTTCATGTAGTATGTTCCGGCCTTCCCGTTCTGGTATATGACGTTGTAGATGGTGCGCAGGTCGTTGCGCTTGAACACGTTGACATATATCACACCCTTTCCGACAAACATCTTGTCCTGTACCTTGACGACCTTGTACTTGCCGTCCTTGTAGAAGATTATGATGTCGTCTATGTCGGAGCACTGGCATACGTACTCGTCCTTCTTCAGCGACGTGCCTATGAAGCCTTCCTCTCGGTTGATGTACAGGCGCTCGTTGGCCTCGGCTACCGTGGCGGCCTCGATGCTGTCGAAGCTGCGGAGCACAGTGCGGCGAGGGAATGCCTCGCCATATTTTTCTTTCAGGTGGAGATACCATGCGATGGTGTGCTCCACGATGTTGGCGAGCTTGCGGTCGATGTCGGCCACGCGCTCGCGGTAGTTGGCGATGAGGCGGTCGGCCTCGTCGGAGTTGAACCGCAGTATGCGTTTCATCTTTATCTCCATCAGGCGCAGGAGGTCGTCGCGGGTCACTTCACGCCAGAGGTCCTTCTTGAACGGTTCCAGACGCTTGTCGATATGGGCGAGCACCGTATCCATGTCTTTGCCATCCTCAAACTGCTTGTCCTTGTAGATGCGCTCCTCGATGAATATGCGTTCGAGCGATGCGAAGTGGAGCGACTCCATAAGCTCGCCGCGCTGTATTTCAAGCTCGCGCCGCAACAGTTCGCGGGTGGTGTCGACACTGTGGCGCAGCACGTCGCTCACCCCGAGGAAGTGGGGCTTGCGTCCGGAGATGACGCAACAGTTGGGCGATACGCTCAACTCGCAGTCGGTGAATGCATATAGCGCGTCGATGGCCTTGTCGCTCGACGTGCCCGGAAGCAGGTGGACGAGGATGCAGGCATTTTCGGAGGTCATATCCTCGACTTTGCGCACCTTTATTTTCCCTTTTTCCGCCGCTTTTATGATGGAGTCGGAGATGGTGCCGGTGGTTTTGCCGAAGGGTATTTCCGTGATGGCGAGGGTCTTGTTGTCGACTTTCTCTATCTTGGCGCGTATCTTCACCGATCCGCCGCGCTCGCCGTCGTTGTATTTCGACACGTCGAGCGAGCCTCCGGTCACGAAGTCGGGGTAGAGGTTGAACGGCTCTTCGCGCAGATATGCCACGGCGGCGTCGATCACCTCGTTGAAGTTGTGCGGGAGTATCTTCGACGACAGGCCTACGGCGATACCCTCCACTCCCTGCACGAGCAGCAGCGGGAACTTGGCCGGGAGGGTCACCGGCTCAGGCTTGCGTCCGTCATAGCTTACGGTCCAGTCGGTGGTCTTTGAGTTGTATAGCACCTCGAGGGCGAACGGCGACAGGCGCGCCTCGATGTAACGTCCGGCAGCCGCCGACGCTCCGGTGAGCACATTGCCCCAGTTTCCCTGCGTCTCCACCAGCAGTTCTTTCTGCCCGAGCTGCACGAGCGCCTCGTTGATCGAGGCGTCGCCGTGGGGATGATACTGCATGGTGTTGCCCACGATGTTGGCGACCTTGTTGAAGCGTCCGTCGTCGAGGGTGTGCATGGAATGTAGTATGCGTCGCTGCACGGGCTTCAGTCCGTCGTCAATATGTGGCACGGCACGCTCGAGGATCACGTAGGATGCATATTCGAGAAACCAGCTCTGATACATGCCGCGCAACTGATGGCGCACCACGTCGTCTGAAGTGTCGAGGGTGACACGTCCTGTCGGCGTGCCGGTTCCTTGTGCGGAATCGGAGGTTGTGTCCTCGTTGTCGGTATCGTTGAAGTCGTCGGGGGTGATTATGTCGTCGCTCATATGGTGTTCGTCATGACGGGAGGCGTGATGACCTGCTATTCGCAGCCTCCTACTCTCCACAAAGTTAGTAAAAATTCGTAAATTTGCGGCCATGAAACCTGAAATAATCCTTCCACAACCGTTGAATCCTCGCGTGCCGGCTCCTTCCCAGCCTTTCCGCACGGTGTTGCCGTTGCAGATACGATTCAACGACATCGACCTGCTGGGGCATGTCAACAATGAGATGTACTTCGCCTATATGGATCTCGGCAAGATGCGCTATTTCCAGGAGATGATGGATGACAAGCTCGACTGGCGCGCAATCAACACTGTGATAGCCAATGTCAACTGCGATTTCTATGCTCCGACCACTATTGACGAGCAGATATGTGTGGTGACGGCGATCACCCATATCGGCGAGTCGAGTTTCAGGCTTGAGCAACGAATAATAGATATCAATACCGGCGATGTGAAGTGCATAGGACGCACGGTGATGGTGACAATAGATCCGCATACCGGTCATTCGGTGCCTGTAGATCCGGAGTGGGTGAAGCGGGTATCCGAGTTTGAAGGGAGGGAATTCTGATGATGAATGACGATCCTCGACTGATCCGGATAGCCGACTACGACTATCTTCTTCCTGACGATCGTATAGCGAAGCATCCGTTGGCTGAGCGCGACCGCTGCCGGCTGCTGGTGCGCCGTCATGACGGCACGCTTGAGGAGCATGCTTTTACGGAGCTTCCGGAACTGCTGCCATCCGACGCCATGCTCGTCTACAACAATACCCGCGTGATCAACGCGCGCCTGCGTTTCCGCAAAGGAGATGACGGCAGCGGCGCGCTTATCGAGGTGTTCTGTCTCGAACCGGCCTTTCCCGCCGACTATGCAATGAACTTCGCCTCTGATTCGGGATGCTCGTGGACATGTTTTGTCGGCAACTCGAAGCGATGGAAGGATGGCGTGCTGCGCCGTAGTATTCTCGTAGACGGGACCGAGGTGACGCTCAGCGCCACGCGCACGGGCCGTGACGGCAATGCGTCGGAGGTGCGTTTCGACTGGGATGTCGCCGGCGTGACTTTTTCCCGCATCATCCAGGCCGCGGGTGAGATCCCCATACCGCCTTATCTCAACCGCAGCACGGAGGAGAGCGACAGCGCCGACTACCAGACCGTCTACGGAAGGATAGAAGGGTCGGTAGCCGCCCCTACCGCCGGGTTGCATTTTACTCCGGCAGTGCTTGAGGCTGTGGATCGTCGCGGCATTACCAGACGTGAGCTTACGCTGCATGTCGGTGCGGGCACTTTCCAGCCGGTCAAAAGCGACACGGTGGGCGAACACGGCATGCACAGCGAGTTCATATCCGTGCCGAGGAGCCTGATAGAGGAGCTTGCCTTTACTGACAGGCGTGTTATAGCGGTAGGCACAACATCGGTGCGCACTCTGGAGAGCCTTTATCATGCGGGATGTCTGGTGAACACCGGTGACTGGCATGGAGAGGTGCCCCAATGGTATCCTTATGATGGCAACTATCCCGTCCTAAGCCGCCGGGAGGCATTTGCAGCGTTGCTTCGACATCTGGATGAGTCAGGCGCGACGCGGTTCGTGGCTTCTACCCGCATAATTATCGCCCCCGGCTATGATTATCGGGTGGTGGAGGGTATGGTGACAAATTTCCATCAGCCTCAATCAACTCTGCTTCTGCTTGTGTCGGCTTTCACGGGTGGAGACTGGAGGCGTATGTACGACTTCGCCCTCGATAGGGGATTCAGGTTTCTTAGCTACGGGGATGCCTCATTGCTTCTGTGAACAATAAAAAATGTTAAACCGTTAACGAACCGTAAAGAAAATGTAATTAGGTTGCAATAGTTCAGACGAAAGATTGTAACTTTGCGTCACTCTAACGCCATCTCTCACTTTAAGGGTAAAAGACGCATGAGGAATTGCTTATGAAAACTAACGCTTCAATTCTTACTCTTGCTGTCATCGCATTTCTTTCAATGGCTTTTGTGGGGTGTGACTCACGTAAGCCCTACCGTATGTGTGACGGAATCGTTTGGTCCACTACTTATAAGGTCACTTATGCTTCCAACGCCGTGCTCGACGACAGCGTGCAGAAAGTGTTGAAAGATGTCGATAATTCGGTGTCCACATTCAATCCCCGTTCGATAATCTCTGCCATCAACCGCAACGATACCTCGGTCGTGGCCGATACGATTCTCCGCAAGGTATTTGAGGAGTCGGTGCGTATCAACCGTTACAGTCATGGTGCGTTTGACCCTACGGTAGGTCCCTTGGTGGACCTATGGGGATTCGGGCCATCCAATAAGCTGCATGTCGACAGCATAAAGGTCCCGTCAGCACAACGGATTGACAGTGTGCGCATGTTTGTCGGATTGCCTGATTGCATGCTATTACCCGACGGACGCATGCACAAGAAAGATCCTGCCACGCAGTTTAATTTCTCGGCATTGGCCAAAGGATATGCGTGCGACCTCGTAGCCGCTATGTTCGAGCGTAACGGCGTCACCGACTATATGGTTGAGATTGGAGGAGAAATAAAGGTTGGCGGTGAAAGCCCCACCGGACAACAGTGGCGTGTAATGATAGATGCACCTATACCGAGCACGGATTCGATTATCCATGACGGCATGGCTGTGATAAGGCTTAGCAATGATGCCGTAGCCACTTCGGGCAACTACCGCAACTATCATCATTCGGATATCGGTGTGGTAGGGCATACGATAAGCCCTGTAACCGGCAAGCCGGTCACGTCGAGGGTGCTCAGTGTGACCATTGTGGCTCCTGACTGCGTTACTGCCGATGCGCTTGCCACGGCGTGTATGGTCATGCCCATGGACAGCGCACGCGCCATGCTCAATGAAATCCATGAGGCTGCCGGGCTGTTTGTCACCATGGATAGCGATGGTAAGTGGGAGCTTCATCCTACACGCGGCTTCCCGATGATAGACCGCTGAAACACCCTCTTGAACGCATATTTAATTTATTACTGTCCGCTAAACCATAAATCAGAGAGTCCAACATCTTGAAAG
>NZ_CAJTYX010000015.1 GCF_910583865.1 uncultured Muribaculum sp. | reverse complement strand
GGAATCGGTCCTATTTTTCAATCGCCCTCTAAAGTTTAGCGGACAGTAATAATAATAAATCGGAATATCCTCCTATATTCTTGAGACAGCAAGGAGATTCTTGAAATCGGCCATCATTCCGTTCATCACCCTGTCAAAATAATTGTCACGTATCAGGCCATCCTCTCCTTGAATAGTCTGATTGCGTTCTTTGTGAGGAGCCTTTATGTAACCATCCCGCAATTCCCATACGGAAACTTTTTCAGGATCAACCCATGATGATGATTTAAAACTCAGTCTGTCCGCAATATTGGCAGATGACATACGAGCCTTGTAAGCCATCATGCAGTTATTTATAGCATAAATGACAAATGGACTATGAGTAGTGATTGTGAGATTATCACGCTCAAAGTCTATCATGTCGAAAAAATCATAGACCAACATAGCCTGTGTCTGGGGGAACAGATTCTGCTCCGGCTCCTCTATTATGATGTTGGAAAAACTCGGACGGCTTAGCCGTTCCTCCATCTCCCTGAATTTCTTGAAAACTGAGTCCTCGTTGCCTGCCATAAATTCGGATGAAGGAATAGTTGCAAATTTTACAACAAGGCTTTCAGCCCGAGGCTTCATCTGAGGATCTGAGAATACTCCGGGCAATTCAGCATTGATAGCCCCGCGAGCCGACCCCTCACGAATTAACCTGATGCGTTGCGGCGACCTATCCTCCACATGCTTATAAACCCATTCCGTGAGATATTTTATATAAACATAAAGGGGTGTGGTAGACTGTAGACCACTTGATGCATGCGACAGCGAAATAGGGCTATCCGGATCAGCATCCATCACAATCATGTCATCGCCAGCACTTTCATTATAGAAATAGCTCACTCCAAGATTCATAAGTTTGACAGAATCGGAACGGCGAAATTTGTCTCTCACATTAATCCAATCCGAAAGAAAGCTGCGAAGATAGTTTGCCGGAAGCTCCATAGAGAGGCTCTGAGGTATACCAACTATATTCCTCTCCGACGGAATATAAGCATTCTTAGACACCGCTGCCTCTCCATATCCGCCTGATAACTTAACCGATATACGACCCTTAACGTAATCTATATCAATGCATCTTCCTTTGTAATGAAACTCTGAAAAACGCTCGTCGATGTAACTCGATATATTATGATAGTCTATAAGATTTTTCTTGACAAACGCTTCGTCGATATGGTCGATGCTCTGCCGTATGACCACATCCTTCTGAAGCCATTGGCAGAAACTCAACACTTTGGCAATAGTGCTTTTACCGCTGCTTTGCGGTCCGAGAAAGATATTTACACGGTTAAGTTCTATATCAATATCTTTTATCGGGCCTATGTTTCTTATGCTAAGATGCGCCATATAACGGAGATTGCTTGTTTAGTTTGACTATCGCAAAGATACGAATAACTCCATAGCAATAGCAAATAAATTTGGCTTTGCACTCGACTTATTCGTATCTTTGCCGTTGTTTCAAAACTATTCATTGAACCGATCAAGGTTATCAACATTTATTAGCCGGATTTTTTGATATGACCTACGAATACGACTATCTGGTGATAGGCTCCGGCATCGCCGGAATGAGCTTCGCGCTGAAAGTGGCCGCCACGGGCCGTGTGGCTCTCATCTGTAAGAGCACTCTCGAGGAAGCCAATACTTATTTCGCCCAGGGAGGCGTGGCCTCTGTGACCAATCTCGAAGTCGATGACTTCGATAAACACATCAACGACACCATGATTGCCGGCGATTGGCTGTCCGACCCCGTGGCCGTGAGGAAAGTCGTCACCGAAGCGCCGGAGCAGATACGCCAGCTCATCAGTTGGGGCGTAGACTTCGACAAGAATGATGACGGCACGTTCGACCTCCACCGTGAAGGAGGCCACTCCGAATTCCGCATCCTCCACCACGCCGACAACACCGGCGCCGAAATACAGGAATCGCTCATAAAGGCCGTGCGCGCCAATCCCAATATCGACATATACGAAAACCATTTCGCCATAGAAATCATCACCCAGCACCATCTGGGCAAAATAGTCACGCGGCGCACACCCGACATCACCTGCTACGGAGCCTACGTGCTGAACCCCAAGACAGGCAAGGTCGATAAATTCCTCTCGCGCGTGACGCTTATGGCCACAGGAGGCGTAGGCGCCGTCTACACCACCACTACCAACCCGCTCGTGGCCACCGGCGACGGCATAGCGATGGTCTACCGCGCAAAAGGCACTGTAAAGGACATGGAGTTCATCCAGTTCCACCCTACCGCACTCTACCATCCCGGCGACCGTCCTTCGTTCCTCATCACGGAGGCCATGCGAGGCTACGGGGCGGTGTTGCGCAACCTCAAAGGTGAGGAATTCATGCAAAAATACGACCCGCGCCTATCGCTCGCCCCGCGCGACATAGTGGCACGCGCCATCGACTCAGAGATGAAGCTCTACGGCGACGACCACGTATATCTCGACGTCACCCACAAAGACCCCGAAGAGACGCGCCACCACTTCCCGAACATCTACGCCAAATGCCTATCGCTCGGCATAGACATAACCAAGGACTATATCCCCGTGGCTCCGGCCGCCCACTACCTCTGCGGCGGCATAAAGGTGGACATCAACGGCGAATCGTCGATAAGCAGGCTCTATGCCGTGGGCGAATGCTCATGCACAGGTCTGCATGGAGGCAACCGTTTGGCATCCAACTCTCTTATTGAAGCTGTAGTATATGCCGACGCAGCCGCACGCCATGCCATGTCGGTGAAAGACGGCTACGCTTACCGCACCGATGTCCCCCAATGGAACGACGAGGGCACGCGCCACCCCGAGGAGATGGTACTCATCACGCAGAGCATCAAGGAAGTCGGGCAGATCATGTCGACCTACGTCGGCATCGTGCGCTCCGACCTGCGCCTCAAGCGCGCATGGAACCGTCTCGACATCCTCTACGAGGAGACAGAGCGACTCTTCAAGTGCTCCAAAGCATCGCGCGAGATATGCGAGCTGCGCAACATCATCAACGTGGGCTATCTGATCATGCGCCAGGCCATGGAGCGAAAGGAATCGCGCGGACTACACTACACGGTCGATTATCCCCACAAATAACCGTCGAGACCCCTACTCCACTGATTTTCATGAACATTTTAAGCCTTGCGAGCATTTTCTGTGAATGAAGCGCATCTTATGCATCATATTGCTCCTAATGTCGGTCTGTGCCGCCACCGCGACGGCACAGATCGACATACCCCTCCCCGACCGGATTGAGGGTGTGATCGACGAGCCTACGCTTAAGGACGCGCGCATTCCCCTCGTGCACGGGCGCTACCACTTTGTCACCGAAGAGGGCGACACGGCAGTGATGGTTGTGCTAAACAACATCACCTACTATCCCCCTCTGAAATTCAAGAACAAAAAACAGGAACAATTCTACTGGCGCACAGTACGCGACGTAAAGCGCACTCTCCCCTACGCAAAGATGATTGCCGAGACCATCCTCGAGACCTACGAATACATCGAAACGCTACCATCCGAAAAGGAGCGCCAACGCCATCTCGAACAGATGGAAAAAGAGGTGTTCAACCAATACAAACCCCACCTCAAGAAATTCACGAAATCACAGGGAAAGATGCTCGTGAAGCTCATAAACCGGGAGACCAACCAGTCGTCCTACTCCATACTGAAAGCCTTCCTGGGCACATTCCGTGCCGGATTCTGGCAGACTTTCGGAAAATTCTTCGGCGTAAACCTCAAGTCGGCCTACCGTCCCGACAAGAACGACGACGATGCCATCATCGAACGCGTATGCGTGCTCGTCGAGCAAGGGATGCTGTAGCAAGGCTACCACGCCACAATCCCTACATTTACCATCAAAGATTGCGCAGGCCGGCAAGCATCTCAGCCACGTCACCACGGCTGAGAGAGCGATGTGTCTGCAATTCCCGTGCAAAGCTGCGCACTATGTCCTGCACCCCGCTATGGGCGAACACACGGTCGAGATACGAATAGCTGCGGTCGAACAGGCGGTGTATCTCGTCCGTCTCCAGCGAACATGTATCGGCGCCCTCCTCCTCCAGACATTCGAGCAGCGCGCTGCGGACACCGCTGTCAGGCGTAGCGTTATGCTGCATGTAGTTACGACACATCACATTGCCTATCATCATACCCATCGAGGCCTGATAATGCTTCAATATATATTGCCACGCCACCTTCGCCGACAACCTCGGATTGCCTGCAAAGTAATATTCGGGCACGAATTCAATATTGTCGTCGGCATCAAGGTCGATGCGCGCCAGCATATCGTCGGCATCCCATATCACAAGACTTACGGCCATTCCTGTCACGCCGTAACACTGGTCCTGCTCGTCGCTGTATTTCAGTTCCATAGTCTGCAAAGTTGTCTTTTTAGTTTCAGCATGGCCCCCGCCGTCCTGAATCCGGAAAAGATGTCCTTCCGCCCCGACAATTGCCATGCATGAGAAAGGGCAATCATCCCCTCCCTCTTTCTAAACATCAAAAATACTCAATTGTATCGCCCGACACAACTTTTCTCCCCGTTTTTTCAAATAGCCCTTAACTTTTGAGCTTTTTTAGGCTTATTGCCCTTTTGCAATTTAGTTTTGATTCATTTCCTAAACGTGAAAATCTTTTTCCTATTAGATTCCACGACATAAAAGCGAATGGAACAGTTATAGATAAAATCACCAATAGTACTCCAATTGGAGATAATATTTTTGGAAGTCCTAAAAATATTACAAATTGAATAATTGGAAAATGAAATAGATAAATATCATATGATACACTATCATGCTTACTTAACATAGTTCCCCAGTGTCCAATTAAAGAAAACCACAATACTAACGATCCTGCAACAAATGGTTGTAATAATGTGTAATAGAATGGAATATTATCACATATCATAATAATTACCAAATCTATTACTAATACATACCATTTATATTTTAGAAATTCTACCCAACATATATTCAACAACGCTCCTACATAAAAAAATACAAATACAGTTCCAAATTGTCGAGCTATTATTTCATACAATACATTTCTACCTTCATTTGCTAAATCAAGCAATAAACATCTTAGTACTACACTCGTTAATACAATAATAATCAGAAGTATTCTACCTTTATTCTTTCCTAATTTACAGACAACAGAATATACCACAGGAACTGATAGATAGCATACCCATTCTCCTTTCATTGTCCATAATGATCCGTTTACAGCACTTGTAACGAATTCATTACTTTCGAATACTCCAGGAAGATTTGGATGTAAAAAATTCATGAATGAAAGATTTGCCAACAAATATTTATAAAAACCTGAGTTAGAAAAATAATCTATCGTAGATTTATCGCTAACAAATACTAATAATAGTGCAGCAATAACTATAATAAAAACATATGGTGGCAAAATTCTCAGAGCTCTTCTTTTTACATAATGTTTCCATGTTGGATTCTTTTGAAAAGATGGAAACATAAGAAAACCACTTATAGCAAAAAAACAACCTACATCGACTGTACCACGTTGTATCCATGGTAATTCCAACCCAGTCAAATAAGCTGTATGAGCTATGAGTACACAAAAACTCAGATAATATCTCACGACGTTCATATTATTATCGCGAGATATGCTATTGAATATTTTCTGATTATACGTATTCATCCTCATTTTAAATGTGACATTTTAGAACCTATGTATCCAAATATTCTTGGTCCAAAATATGACAATAAAATTCCTAACTTATTCTTATTACGTACATGAAAATTTAATAAAGACTTTAATCTAAGCTTTTTTATCTGATTCCAGCACCCCTTAATTGTTTCATCATAATTATACACACTTGAGTTGTACAACTCTCTATTCTTATATTTTAAATCATACAATGCCAAATATATTTCAAAATTGGCACTTAATACCCTATCCCTTGCTGCTCTTATAATCCCGTAGTCTCCTATATTAAGAGCATTACATTCTATTTCTTTTGATACATCCAGAACATCTAATCGTTTGTTGGAAAAAGTATTAATCAGGCTTCCCTCTCTAATTCTATAAAAATATAATTTAGCATCACAAATTCCAATTCTCTTTGATTTTGGCATTTTATACATTACACGTGATAACCATTCTAAATCTTCATAGATAATTCCATTTTTAAACCATATATCTTTTATTAAATCCTTTCTAAATAATTTACCCCATGGTGCACTATTTATTCTGCCATTCTGATATAACATTATCTTAATCGCCTCTGAAGGAATATAATGATAAAAGTTTCTTACATGAGAAGAAACTAAAGGATAATTTTTCTTAAACCGCAAAAAATCACATACTACTATCAGATATTCTTTCTTTATGATGATATCAACTAAAGTTTTTAAATAATGCGGATGTATTACATCATCACTATCAATAAATGCAATAAAATCGCCCTTTGCTCTATTTAAACCTAAATTGCGAGCAGAAGAAGGCCCCTCATTCTTTTTCCTAATTAATATAAATCTTTCGTCTTTGTTAATCCACTTTTTACAAATTTCTATACTTCCATCGGTTGACCCATCGTCAATCATTAATACTTCTATATTCTTAAATGACTGAGCCTCTACACTAAGAAAGCATTCATTTAAATATTGATAAGTATTATATATAGGAATAATTACAGATATAACTGGTCTATCTTTCACCTCTTTGTGAATTAGGCAGCATTAAGAAACGTATTATTGAAATCACCATATGACATTTTTTATTTAACAACAAGTATTTTAGTGACGGCGCCATTATTAGATTCTTGGTTCTGTGAGGCATATATATAGTAGACACCTGTAGGCACACGGTCACCGGCAGCATTACAGCCATCCCAGATTACCATACCGCCCTCCGAACGAGTCTGTAGAAATACATTCCCGGCCGCATCGGCTATCTTGACCAATGAATTATCCATCAGCCCTTTGATAGTTATCCATCCGGAGTAGTCAGGTCTGACAGGATTCGGATAAGCATAAACTTCACTGAAATCATCCGCTGACGGAGCTACTGTACTATGATATATCGCAAGTCCGTTCGTTGTACCAAAATATACGTCGCTGCTATTCGGATCGCACACCACCGAATGAACTTCGTCAGAGGGAATCATACTATTGGAGCGCGTAAAGTTATCTATAATCTCACGTCCATCGCCACTTACATAATATACTCCTGAAGTATTAGTAGTAATCCATTTGCGATTACCCGCATCGACCGCAATAGAAGTCACAGCCTGATTGTCAAGAAGATAATCAGCCAAAGAAGAGCCATCGTTACGAGGTACCTTCACACGCTCCACAACATTACTCTTGTTTGTGAGCATACCACGGAGATTATGTATGACTATTACTCCACATCCCGTACCAAGCCATATATCTCCATTCTGATCCTCGGCAATAGCTATCACGGTATATGGACCGAACGCTTTCCCGTCCTGGTCCGTAAACTGATTCAACATCCAATATTTATCATCAGATATTGCCGAAGTACCATTAGTATCATATATCACCACATTATTATCTCCAAATGACTGGGTAAATATTGCTAAATTTCTATTTTTCTGATGCTTGAAATGTACTATTTTGGAATCTCTACTATCTCTATTACCAAATCCCGGTATATCAAGAGTAATCCAATCTTCCTTAGAAACATTATCTATATTTTTATTAGCTGGAAGCATGGTTATTATCTCGCGGGAATTATTATAATCATGGCCTATAGCCCATAAATTATTCTTATTATCAAAGGAAACATATTCTACCGAACAAGCCCACCATGTATCAAACGGTCCATTATTACAATCAAATTTTCCTATTTGCTTCCCATCTTTAAATTTCCATATTCCTTCAAACCAAGTAGGAATATAAACTATAGAATTATCCTGATTATCAACTACTATATCATAACCTGTTAGAAGCTTATTGTTGCTATTTGCATTAGAAAGAGTATAATCTCCAGATTTCGGAGTAATATTATTTATGAAGCCATTAGATATTAAATTGATTTTTAAAAGATTTTGATAACTTTTATTAGAAGCATATCTACTCATTCCATTATACGTCACATATATCCCATTGTTCGATGCGGCAAGGCGTGTCGGACCGCCATGAATAGATGTTCCAAACGGATATGACGGTTCACGATCGATAGTATAATTCGAACTTTTCTGTGAATTATCTATATCCTCGTAGGGAGTAGTATAGGTAAGGTGTCCAAGTCCGTTATCGTTGATATACCAGAGGTCGTTTCCACTATTCGACCCGTTTCCACACATATATATATTCGTAGTATATAAATCTGATGGTATATCTATAACCTTGTAGTCCACCTTTCCGTCATCGTTAGGACAGCACAGGATATAAGAATTACGCGATACAAGTCCATACCATTTCCCGAATCTCTTAAACGATACATCCCCGTATATCACCCAACGTGGATAGTTTGCATCAAGCTCCATATTCTCAAAATCAATCTTATATGTATTCACCCAATTGGCCGATGGACGGCGTACCATTATAATACTCTCGTCCATACCGCACAATAAGCTGCATTCCATATCGCTGAGACGGGTATAACGCGTGAAGTCGTTTATCCTGTTTGACTTGTCTATGAAATAAATACCGGTATCAGTACTCATAACAATCCTGTCTCCCATGACAGTCACACCATGCACCGGGAAACTGAATATGCCGGACTCCTTTACAGCACCTTTGCTCAAATAATATCTCACCAGACCGAATCCGGTAGCCACATACATCTCGTCACCGTCAAAAGCTATGCTGTTTACCGTCTTGTCGGTCACATACTGCGCATCCTTTATATCGCTAAGGTTCACTATACGCCCGTCATCGTAGACAACATCCATGTTGCTGTTGTCGTACACGGCTACAATGTAGTCACGTTCATAATTGCGATGAATTCCTTTCACATTCACGTCCGACAGTCCGTTGCTTATATTATAAGAATATGTCTCGTCAAGCTCCTTATCGTAATGAAACAATGACCCTCCGCCACAGAAATACACTTTCTTCTCCGTATCAAGAATATCGGCACGGTCAATACCATAATTACTATATACCTCCCATGACCCCACAGCATGCTGAGCGTTGCTATTGACAACAAAAACGGATATAAGAGACACCAATATCAGTAAATTCCTATACATATGTGATCTGATAATTACTTTTTCTAATGCAAAAATATGAAAAAAGCTTTGCATATACTGTTTAATTTACAGACAGATATTCTGCAAGCTTCCTTACAGCTCTTCCGCGATGGCTTATCGCGTTCTTCTCACCGTCGGTCATCTCGGCGAATGTCCTGTCACTGCCATCGGGTAAGAACACCGGATCATAGCCGAATCCTCCGGCTCCGTGCAGTTTGTCGGTTATACGCCCATTCACTATTCCGTTGAAAAGCAAAGGCTCCTCATCGCCAATAATAAGAGCGATGACCGTACGGAAACGAGCTTTTCTATCCTCCTTACCTTCAAGCTTTTTAAGAAGCAGGGCTACATTTGCAGCCGAATCATGTCCGGAACTTGCATAACGGGCTGAATAAACACCCGGCGCACCGCCAAGCACATCCACTTCCAATCCTGTATCATCAGCGAAACAATCATATCCATAGCGCTGCTTCACCCATTGAGCTTTTATTAATGCATTACCGTCAAGCGTATCGGCAGTCTCAGGTATGTCATCGTGGCATCCTATATCCTCCAATGACAATACACTCATACCGGTATCGTGAAGTATCTCACGCACCTCCTTAAGCTTATGAGCGTTATTTGTAGCAAACACTATCTGTTTCATACAGATAATAACGCATTGTCTCAACCGTTTATTGCCATATAACATACATTATCATTTATCAAATGTATACTTATCCGAAATTAATTTTATCTTTGCCGGATATATATTCAAGATGAAAATAACAACCCTCTCATATATACAGCTCAATGAGGCATGTCAAGAGATGTCCGAGAAAGTCATGCTCTTTACGGGACGTACTCCGGACATCATCGTCGGTATAAGGACGGGAGGAGAATATATAGCCGGAATGATGGCCTCACATCTTGATGTATCATCTCTCGTCTATACCAAGGCATCACGCCCCGGTAAAGGGATGCGTTCCAGATTGACACCTTTATTAAAAAAATTGCCATCATTTCTCAATGATTTTCTACGCATCACAGAGCATCTCATTCTCAACAAGAGCAAAAACAAAAACCGTCATATCACACTTGACGAATCAATCGACATTAATAATCTGCTTAAAGACATACCTACTCCCCTCATATTGGTTACCGATGATGCAGTCGATTCCGGAGCCACCATGCATGGTACAGTCTCACTCTTGGCCAAGCTATTCCCTAATGGAAGGATAGTCACCGCAGCAGTAACGGTGACCACAAAAAATTCCATTATAATACCTGATATATATTTATATAATAACACTTTAGTGAGATTCCCCTGGTCTGCCGATTATTAAATATATTATGCCATGATACGGAAAGCTATAGCAATCGATCTCGACAATACCCTTTGCAATCTCAACACGTTCAATATATATATAAAATACCTGTTGAAAGAGTACTCCATCAGACCCCTACTCTTTTCAGAACTGGTTTTGTGGATATTAGCGCGTAAATTTCGCATGGTAAGCCATGCATCGATGAAACACCATATACTCGCTCGCTTCACACCAATTTCACCCAAGACACTTAACAAATTGGTAGAGACAGTCTACACAAACAAAAATATGCAAGTTTGCGACATTCTTGAAATATCAAAGCAGGACAATTTTATTACAATTCTCGCCACTGCCGCTCCTGAGGCCTACGCTAAGGATATTGCAAAACGTTTTGGATTCGATTTTTGTGTGGCTACTCCAAATCCTGCAAAAGGCGAAAAATGGTATGAGACACGTGGTCTGATGAAACTGAATCATGTCATACAACTTTCTGAAAAATATTCATTTATCATTGATCTGGCTATAAGTGACCATGATGATGACACTCCGTTATTAAGAGCCGCTACCAAAGCAATGTTGGTAGACACAAATAATAAAAATTTGATTCCTCTTAAATTTTAGGGTCCATATTGATTAGCATCATAGCCTTCATAATTGTCTAAATTATATTAACCATTAGATTTAATTATGAAGAAAACTTTACTTGCTATTCTCTGTACGATGTCTATGACGTTCGCCGCACAAGCCGACGAAGTCGTAGTGGTTTTTGCCGGATATGATTATCAGGGTACTGTTACCAACAAAGTTGAATTCCCCGAAGGAAACAAAGACACCCCCATCAACGACAAGGACTTCAATGTGCCGGGCGTATGTACATTTGCCTTCTACAAGAATGTAGAGAGCACAGGTTTCACTTACATTAACCCGGAGGGACAGACACCGCATCTCCAGTGGGCTAAACAGACATTGCTTTCATTCACCCCTGCCAAGGATGTTACTATTACTAAAATAACCTTCCAGTGCACAAATACCGGCTATACTCCCAAGACTCTTGATGTCGATTATCCTGAGAATTGTGGCACAACCGCTATTGATGAAACAGTCATGACTTGGACAGGTTCGGCAGCAACCGATTTCGGACTTTCCTACACACCCAAGAAATCCAATCCTACCCGTTTCCCATACATGGAAATTGAATATACCAAAGGATCGAGTGCTATCGACAACATAGTCTCGGACCATGATGCACCTGTCGAGTACTTCAATCTGCTCGGCGTAAAAGTAACCGAACCGAAAGGTGGCCTTTACATCCGTCGCCAAGGTGACGTTGTCACTAAAGTCATCATGTAACATAGCTACATACATAAAAAAGAAGAGGACGTTCAAATTGAACGTCCTCTTCTTTTTTATGGAGTTTTATATCGTCATCCGACCACGATATTTACAATCTTTCCGGGCACTACTATTATCTTGCGTACCTGCTTGCCGTCGAGCCACTTCGCAGCACCTTCATGCTCCAGAGCCGTCTTTTCTATCTCCTCGCGGGGAGCATCGGCAGCCACCTGGATATTGTAGCGCGCCTTGCCGTTGAAGCTCACAGCCATATTGACCGTAGACTCCACAAGATATTTTTCGTCACATACAGGCCATGACGCGTCACACACAGTAGTATCATGTCCGAGAGCATGCCACAGCTCCTCCGCTATATGCGGGGCAAACGGAGCGATGAGAACCACCAGAGGCTCAAGCGCCTCACGGCTGTGACATTTCAGCTGTGTAAGTTCGTTGACACATATCATGAACGCCGCCACCGAAGTATTGTAGCTGAACGCCTCTATGTCGGCCGTGACCTTCTTTATAAGTTTGTGCACTGCCTTCAAAGCCTCTGCCGATGCCGGCTCGTCATTGACAAGCATAGTATCGCCCTTGTAGAAGAATGCCCAGAGTTTCTTGAGGAAGCGGTTCACCCCGTCTATGCCGTTGGTGTCCCAAGGCTTGCTTGCCTCTATCGGACCGAGGAACATCTCATACAGACGAAGCGTGTCGGCACCGTAACGGTCTACTATGTCGTCAGGATTAACCACGTTGAACATCGACTTCGACATCTTCTCTACGGCATATCCGCACACATACTTTCCATCCTCAAGGACAAACTCCGCATCCTTGAATTCCGGACGCCATGCGCGGAACTTCTCCGTGTCGAGCACGTCGTTGCTCACTATGTTCACATCCACATGTATGGGAGTGGTGTCATAATCCTTGCGCAATCCCGCCGACACGAACGTATTGGTGTCTTTTATGCGGTAGACGAAATTACTCCTTCCCTGTATCATGCCCTGGTTGACGAGTTTTCTGAAAGGCTCGTCGCGGCACACGACACCGAGGTCATAAAGGAACTTGTTCCAGAAGCGGCTGTATATAAGGTGGCCGGTGGCATGTTCCGTACCGCCTACATAAAGATCCACGTCCTGCCAGTAGCCGTCGGCCTCGGAGCTTACAAGCGCCTTGTCGTTCTTCGGATCCATATAGCGCAGATAGTATGCGCTCGATCCTGCGAATCCTGGCATGGTATTCAGTTCGAGAGGATAGCCCTCCTTCGTTTTCCAGTTCTTGGCACGACCCAGCGGAGGCTCGCCGGTCTCTGTCGGCAGGAACTTGTCCACCTCCGGAAGTTCAAGCGGCAGACTTTCCTCCGGAAGAAGGGTAGGGATGCCATCCTTATAATAGACAGGGAACGGCTCGCCCCAGTAGCGCTGACGGCTGAAGATGGCGTCGCGCAGACGATAGTTCACCTTCACCTTTCCTATACCTTTCTCCTCGATGAAACGCTTGGTGGCAGCAATCGCGTCCTTCACCTCCATGCCGTTGAGGTCAAGCTCGGCGCTTGCCGAATTGATCATCCTGCCCGACTTGGCGTCGAAGCTCTCTTCCGACACGTCGGCGCCCTCGATAAGCGGTATTATGGGGAGGTCGAAATGGCGGGCGAAAGCATAGTCGCGGCTGTCATGGGCGGGAACGGCCATGATGGCACCCGTACCATATCCCGCGAGCACATAGTCGCTCACCCACACAGGGATATTCTTCCCGGTAAGAGGATTCACGGCATACGCACCGGTAAACACACCGGTGACCTTCTTGTCGATCATTCGCTCGCGCTCGGTCTTATGCTTGACCTCGTCGAGATATGCGTCGACGGCGGCGCGCTGCTCCGGAGTGGTAATCATGTCTACATATACGCTCTCGGGGGCAAGCACCATGAAAGTCACTCCGAACACGGTGTCGGCACGTGTGGTGAATATCTCAAGCTCTATATCTTTTCCTGCAATAGGGAAACGCATCTCCGCTCCCTCCGATCGGCCTATCCAGTTGCGCTGCGTCTCCTTGAGCGAGTCGGTCCAGTCAATCTTCTCAAGACCGTCAAGCAGACGCTGTGCATAGGCCGACACACGCAGACACCACTGGTACATGAGCTTCTGTTCCACAGGATAGCCGCCGCGCAGCGACACGCCTTCGCTCACCTCGTCGTTGGCAAGCACCGTGCCCAGCTTCGGACACCAGTTGACCATCGTGTCGGCAAGGAAAGCTATGCGGTAGTTCATCAGAGTGTCGCTCTTCTCCTTAGGAGTCATAGCCTTCCACTCTTCGGCGGTAAACTCCATTGCCTTGCCGCAGGCGGCGTTGACACCGGTTGTACCGTTTTCCTCGAAATGCTTTACAAGGTCGGCTACCGGCATAGCCTTGTCGGCGGTGCGGTCGTAATAGTGCTCAAACATCTTCATGAACGCCCACTGCGTCCACTTATAGTAGGAGGGGTCGCACGTGCGTATCTCCCTGTCCCAGTCATAGCAGAAACCGATCTTGTCGAGCTGGCTACGATAGCGGTCGATATTCTCGAATGTGGTCTTTTCAGGATGCTGGCCCGTCTGGATGGCATACTGTTCGGCGGGAAGGCCGTAGGAGTCGTAGCCCATGGGGTGGAGCACATTGAATCCGTTGAGACGCTTGTAGCGTGAATAGATGTCGCTTGCTATATAGCCGAGCGGATGGCCCACATGCAGCCCGGCGCCGGAGGGATAGGGGAACATGTCGAGTACATAGTACTTCGGACGAGAATTGTCTATCTCCGTCTTGTAGGTCTTATGCTCTTTCCAATACCGCTGCCAGCGCGATTCTATATCTCTGTGGTTATATTCCATTATATATGTGATATTATTGTTGTCATTATAGTCCGAGCGAGGCACTGATTTCAAGCATCCTCTCTATCGGTTTCCTGCCGCGTGCAGCCACCTCAGGATCCACCTTCACCTCGGGCTGCTCGTATTTAAGGCAGTTGTAGAGTTTCTCAAGGGTGTTTAGCTTCATATAGGCGCAGTCGTTGCACGCGCATGTCGAGTCGTTGGGAGCGGCAGGGATGAATGTCTTGTCCGGGCAGCGCTTGCGCATCTCGTGGAGTATGCCGCTCTCGGTAGCCACGATAAACTCCTTCTCTGGAGATTCCACTGCATATTTCAGCAATGCGGCCGTCGATCCAACCTTATCGGCGAGTATGATCAGCTGCCGCGGGCATTCGGGATGTGCCAGCACCTTCGCTCCGGGATGCTCCTTCTTCAGCTCCACGAGCTTCTCCACCGAGAACTGCTCATGCACGTGGCACGCGCCGTTCCAGAGCTTCATCTCGCGTCCGGTGATGGAGTTGATATAGTTCCCGAGGTTGCGATCGGGCCCGAATATTATAGGAGTGTCTTTCGGAAGGCTCTCCACTATCTGGCGGGCGTTGGATGAAGTCACCACTATGTCGGTAAGACCCTTCACTGCGGCCGAGGTGTTGACATAGCTTATCACCGTATGGCCCGGATTGGCTTCGATGAACGCCTTGAACTCGTCAGCGGGACAGCTGTCGGCCAACGAGCATCCGGCCGACAGGTCGGGGATGAGCACCTTCTTGTCGGGACAGAGCATCTTGGCCGTCTCACCCATGAAGTTCACCCCGCACAGCACTATCACAGGTTCGTCAAGTTTGGCTGCAATCTGTGCCAGCGCCAGGGAATCGCCGATATAGTCGGCAAGATCCTGTATCTCCCCCTTCTGGTAATAATGGGCGAGAATCACTGCGTTCTTCTCCTTTTTGAGCCTCCTTATATCGGCTACAAGATCAATACCCGGCTCTACCGTAGCATCGACATACCCTTTTTCTATGTTCATATGTAGATATGTATGTTGAGGATTGAGAATGAAATATTATCCTTTAAAGCGTTTCTACATGCTTTCTACCGGATATCTACATCACTAAAGAATATCTATCAGCCAATTAGCATGTTTATCAACACTTCGTTGATAACTGCAAAGTTAATACAAATTCCGCAAAGCCTCAAACCATCTTCACATCCGCAGTTCCATTATTAATTCCTTCATCCATTCATCAACCCTCCGATTCTCCATTCTCACAATACTCATCCCCGAGGAAAGCTTTCTTTATCATCATCAACATTAACCTTTAATTATTTAAGATTAAAATTTTTTTCTCTTTTCTTTTTTTGTTGTCTATAGACGTTGATAATCTATATAACTTCTTATCCTTTTTCTTGCATGTTAAGTTATTGAAGTATAGTTAACTTTATTGCAAACGTTATCTACGTGCAAATATATGCTGCATAGTACTATAGCTTGTTTATTTACATAGCGTTGATAACGTTATTGGTTGATAAGATTTCAGGCATATTGCCCTTGAAAAACATACTTATTCATGTAGATACGCCGATTAAACATTATTGGAAACTTATTTTGAAGATACCTGTCCGCCATGCTATATACAATCTTCCTCAAAACTCCAAATTCACTTATAAAAACCTATTCTATATTTCTCAACTCTTATCAACACTGTTTTCAACACTTGTTTACATATATTGATACCGTTTTCTTCACTATGACTTTCGTATACTTTGAATAAAAAAAGGAGTGCACGTTTTTTTCTCGTACACTCCTTTGATAATGTTTGGGGTAGGGATGCTCCTGTTAGAGCTTGGCCTTGATTTCCTTGGTGGCTTCCTCGTAGCCGGGCTTTTCGAGGAGAGCGAACATGTTCTTCTTGTAGGCCTCCACGCCGGGCTGGTTGAACGGGTTGACGCCGAGCAGGTAGCCGGAGATGCCGCAGGAGATTTCAAAGAAATAGATGAGCTGGCCCAGATACTCCTCTGAAAGCTCGGGGACGGTGATGCGCATGTTGGGTACGCCGCCGTCCACATGGGCTATGCGGGTGCCCAGCTCGGCCATCTTGTTAACTTCGTCCACATGCTTTCCGGCGATGTAGTTGAGTCCGTCGAGGTTTGCCTCATCAGAGGGGATTAGTTTCTCTGTGTGCTGTTTCTCCACGGAAATTACAGTCTCGAATATGGTGCGCTCGCCATCCTGGATCCACTGTCCCATCGAGTGGAGGTCAGTCGAGAAGTCGACGGCTGCGGGGAATATGCCCTTGTGGTCCTTACCCTCGCTCTCGCCGTAGAGCTGTTTCCACCATTCTCCGAAGTAGTGGAGTTTGGGGTTGTAGTTGACGAGTATCTCTGTCTTTTTGCCCGAACGGTAGAGTGCGTTGCGTGTTGAGGCATAAAGCTCGGCCATATTGTCGTCGGATGCTGTCGACAGTTCATGCTGCATGTCGAGCGCGCCCTTCACGAGCTTCTTGATGTCATAGCCTGCGACTGCGATAGGGAGCAGGCCTACCGGGGTGAGCACCGAAAAACGGCCTCCTACGTTGTCGTCGATCACGAATGTGCGGTAGCCCTCTTCGGTGGCAAGCTGTCGCAGAGCGCCGCGCTTGGCGTCGGTGATGGCAACGATGAGATCCTTGGCGGCTGCCTTGCCGGCCTGTGCCTCAAGTTGCTCCTTGAGCAGACGGAAAGCGATGGCGGGTTCTGTAGTGGTACCCGACTTGGATATGACGATTATGCCGAATTTCTTGTCCTTGAGGAATTCCTGAAGCTCGCTCAGATAGTCCTCGCCTATGTTCTGGCCGGCGAAGAGCACTTTGGGAGCGCCCTTTGTGGTCGAGGTGTATGCGTCAAACGAATTGTTGAGGGCCTCGATCACGGCCTTTGCTCCGAGATAGGAGCCGCCGATACCTACCGACACCACATAGTCGCAGGAATTGCGCAGGTCGTTGGCCACGGCGATGATTTCATCGAGGTCTTTCATGGGTGTGCGTTCCGGCAGGTCGAGCCAGCCGAGGAAATCGTTGCCTTCGCCTGTACCTTTTTTCAGTACGTCGATGGCCTTGTCGGCCTCTGCTTTCTCGATCTGATGGATCTCTTTTTCAGAGACGAACTTCAGTGCTGAGCTGATGTCTAATTTGATTTTCTTCATAATTATATATGAATGTTAAGTAATGGTATGAAAAAGCTTATATGTTCAAGTCAGATGGTGGCTGATACGCTCCATTATCGCTGCTACGGGACGCCCGTTGTAAAGTATGTCGTACATACCCTCCAGTATCGGCATGTCGGCCCCTACGGAGGAGTTGATCTCGTGCATGCACTTGGCAGCGTAGTAGCCTTCTGTCACCATTTCCATCTCCATCATGGCGCGGCGCACGGCACAACCGCGTCCGATCATCGACCCGAAGTTGTGGTTGCGCGAGAATCGCGAATAGGCTGTCACGAGCAGGTCGCCGAGATATACGGAATGGCATATGCACCTTTCGCCCCCTATGGCCTTGTCGATGAACCGCTCCATCTCCTTAGCTGCGTTGGCAACGAGGATGGCCTGGAAGTTGTCGCCCCATTTCATCCCGTGCACTATGCCCGACGCGATGGCGTAGACATTCTTGAGCACGCCTCCGTACTCTATGCCGCGCACGTCGTCCGAAACGAGTGTGCGCATGGCAGGCCCGTTGAGGCTGTGGGTGAATGCCTCGGCAGCCTCCCTGTTGGTCGATGCCACGGTGAGGTAGCTCAGATGGCCGAGCGCCACCTCCTCGGCATGGCACGGCCCCGACACCACTATCATGCGGTCCGGGTCTACGCCATAATGTTGCTCGAGATAGTCGGTGACAAGCATGTTCTCGTCGGGAATGATACCCTTAGTGGCTATAACAACGTTCTTGGCCGTGAGGTTTGCCGTGAGCTTGGCAAGATGGCTTTTGAAATAGGGGGAGGGCATTGCCATCAGCAGAGTGTCGGCTTCCTCGGCGGCACCGTTGATGTCGCTGGTGAAGTCTATGCGACGGATGGGAAACTCCACGTCGGAGAGATATGCCGGATTGTGGCCGAGCCGTCGGAACTCTTCTATCCTGTCGTCGCGTCGCATGTACCATATGATGCGCTCTTCGTTGCACAGCAGGAGTTTTGAAAGTGCCGTAGCCCACGAGCCTCCACCCATCACGGCTATGCGCCCGGGCATATGTCTTGACAATTCATCCATACTTTTCTTTCCGAAGCGGTTACTCTGCCGGTTCTTCTTCTTTGAGAGGTGCGGCGGCCTCTACCCAGCCCTTCACTTCATCCTGCGAGGGATTCTTGAGTTCGAGTTTGTATTTTTTGTTGAGGCCGCATATGTCCTGGAAGAGTTTGCCGGGATTGGCCGTTGCCATCTGGGCTGCAGTGTAGACACCTGCCTTCTGTATCAACGGCACCCATTCTGCGGGTACGCCCAGGGTGGCGTATGCCTCGGCGTTGTCGCGCTTCTCCACCTTTTCGGGGCGCATCTGCGGGAACAGGAGCACCTCCTGGATGGTAGTCTGCCCGGTCATGAGCATCACGAGGCGGTCCATGCCTATGCCCATCCCTGATGTCGGGGGCATGCCGTATTCGAGGGCGCGGATAAAGTCCTTGTCGATGATCATCGCCTCGTCGTCACCCTTCTCTGCGAGGCGCATCTGCTCTACGAAGCGCTCATACTGGTCGATCGGGTCGTTAAGCTCCGAGTAGGCGTTGGCAAGTTCCTTGCCGTTGACCATAAGCTCGAAGCGCTCGGTCAGCTCGGGGTTGTTGCGGTGGCGCTTGGTGAGCGGCGACATCTCTATGGGGTAGTCGGTGATGAAAGTAGGCTGGATATATGTACCTTCACACTTCTCGCCGAACATCTCGTCGATAAGCTTTCCCTTGCCCATGGTCTCGTCCACCTCTATGCCCATGGCGCGGGCGGCCTCGCGCAGCTCCTCCTCGCTCTTACCCTCTATGTCATAGTCGGTGTGCTCAAGTATGGCGTCACGCATGGTGATGCGCTTGAACGGCGCCTTGAACGAGATCACGTTGTCGCCGACCTTCACCTCGGTAGTTCCGTTGACATCCATGCATATCTTCTCAAGCATCCTCTCGGTGAAGTCCATCATCCAGTTATAGTCCTTGTAGGCCACATAGATCTCCATGCAGGTGAATTCCGGGTTATGCGTGCGGTCCATACCCTCGTTGCGGAAGTTCTTGGAGAACTCATACACACCTTCGAATCCGCCCACGATCAGGCGCTTCAGGTAAAGTTCATCGGCGATACGCAGGTATAGTGGTATGTCCAGTGCATTGTGGTGGGTGATGAAAGGACGGGCGGCCGCTCCGCCGGGAATCGACTGTAGTATGGGAGTCTCCACCTCCATGTAGCCTGCCTCGTTGAAGAACTGGCGCATCGAGTTGAACACCTTCGTGCGCTTGATGAATATATCCTTAACCCCGTCGTTGACCACCAGGTCGACGTAGCGGCGGCGGTAGCGCAGCTCGGGATCGTCAAAAGCGTCGTAGGTCACGCCATCCTTCACCTTCACTATAGGAAGCGGGCGAAGCGACTTGCCGAGCACGGTCAGTTCACGGGCGTGCACCGAAATCTCGCCGGTCTGCGTGCGGAACACGAATCCTTTCACGCCGACGAAGTCGCCGATATCGAGCAGCTTCTTGAAAACCACGTTGTACAGGTCCTTGTCCTCTTCCGGACATAGGTCGTCGCGGGAGATATACACCTGTATCCTCCCCTTCGAGTCCTGAAGCTCCATGAACGATGCCTTTCCCATGATGCGGCGGCTCATTATGCGTCCTGCCACACAAACCTCCCTCTGAGGTGCGTCGTCGCTGAATGTCTCCTTGATTTCCGTTGTATAGGCATCCACCGGGTAGAGTGCGGCGGGGTAGGGGTCTATGCCGCGCTTGCGCATCTCCTCAAGGGAGCCGCGGCGTATTATCTCTTGTTCGCTAAGTTCAAGTAAGTTCGTAGCCATATCTGCTGTTGCTGTATATGTTCCTGATATATATTTGTCAAATAATCGCAAAATTAGCGATTTTATCTCTATTCGCCAACATTAATAAAAATGTCATTCCGATGACACACATTCGACATCCGAAATCCTTTGAATTCCCGGATTATTACCCTACTTTTGTATCATATCGATCATCTAATATATTTGTACCATGAGATGTACCTCACTCATCCTCATTTCCGCCATGTCGCTCCTCCCGATGCTTGGCGAAGATACCTATATCTATCAGTACGATGCCGCAGGCAATTGCGTCGGACGCCTCCTCAGTACGTCGGGCACACTGGCGGCACACAAATCGCAGCAACAGAAAGAGGCTGCGGTCGAAGTATTCCCGTTGGAGACCGACAGTGAATTCTTCATATTCCTTGACTCGACGACCGGTGAGGAGAACTCATTCACCATGTCGAGCATCGACGGCACGCGCACCAGCAGCGGGAAAATCACCGAGGACATCACCGGGGTGGATATCTCATCGTTCAAGAGCGGAATATATTCCCTTGGAGTGACCTATGCCGGCAATCTGTATTCATTCAAAATCATAAAGAAATAACACGAGTACTATGAAAGCATTTGCATTCCTATGCGCCATGGCTCTCTGCATGTCTGCGTATTCCATGGATTTCAATCCGTCCGACCATTTGAAAGGCGGTAAAGCCGGAGGTGTTGTTGGTAACATACCAATGGAAATAGGTGTGGACAACACAGGTGCGGCCACCTTCTCCATACCTATCGAGTTACCGCAGGGTTGCGGAGGCCTCACTCCTGAGCTTTCAATCAATTACAACAGCATGGGCGGCAACGGCATGTTCGGGCGTGGTACGGAACTTTCGGGTGTGTCGGCTATCTACCGCACTGCCGCCACGCGGTTTGTCAACGGCTATGAGCGTGGTGTCATGTTCGACTCCGACGATGCCCTATGTCTTGATGGGCAGCCGATAATCCGCAACGCTGACAATCCCTTAAAATATCACTGTCGCATCGGTGATGTCTACGACATTACAGCTGACAATGCCGACAATCCCACCCGTTTCACTTTGCGCGACGGCAACGGAATCACTAAAGAGTTCGGCCTTACCGAGAATTCCAGATTGAAAGGTACGGGCACGGCTGTGTTCGCATGGCTTTTGGAAAAGGTGACTGATATCTATGGGAACTACTATAAAATTGTATATGTAAAGGATAAGTACATACCTCAGTTATATAGTCGCTATGACGGAGTATGCATTGATAGAATTGAATATTCCGGCAATGAACATGCCGGAATTGAACCACAGATGAGAGTGAAGTTCGGCAATCCTTCACGAGGAGGTGTTGATGCCGCCTACCATGGTGACAGCATATTTTGTAAAGCAATCGCTCCATTCTCTATAAGTGTGTATTCCGGTGAAAATCTGATCAAGACGTATCATCTTGACTACGACTATGTGACAGACTGCTACTTAAGATCCATATCCATGAGTGGCACGGACTGGGACAATAGACTAAATCCGATTGAATTCACTTGGCACACCTCCGACGAAGGACTCCACACTCCATTGAAAAAAGATTTGAACCTACCTACTAACCAACAATTGAGCGTATTCTATGGAGATTTTAATGGAGATGCTCTTCAGGACATATTGCTTTTGCGTACTTCTCCCAATTCAATCCTAAATTTCAAGCTATTCCAAAATAAGGGTAATGGAGAATATTATAATAAACATGAATATGAAAGGAAGTTTATACATCCGGATGGAAAAATATACTTTATCAAAAACTTATCCATTGCGGATTTCAATGGTGACGGACGTGACGATATTTTATTGCATGGTTTAGAAGCCGGCGATGCTGATAAATGTTTTTGGTTATATTTATCAGATGGGGATAGCTTCTATGATGCCAATATTCAGATAAGAACGTCGTGTGCAGAAGGTCCTGTCCTTGGTGATCTCAATGGCGATGGAGCAACGGATTTGGCGGTCATAGCGATTGGTCGTACGGATGCCCGATTCTATCTATCTCAACTTTCGGCGGAAAACCAGTTGCCGCTGAATCTTTCTTTTACAGCTTATGCTCGCGGGCCGTGGAATGAATTGCATTTAGGCAATTTTGATGGAGGGCCGTCAACCGAACTCCTTAATCTTATAGGAAATGGCCATCTTTGTTATCGTGTAAACGAAACAAATCGTACGCTTGATTTCCTGTATAGCGGCGATTATCCGAATTATACGGGTGCGCCTGTCTATACTGGTGACTTCAACGGGGATGGTAAGACTGATATTATGGAGTGTGCAGTGGATTTTTTATATGATTACAAGCCGCTGGATGTCCTTGATGTGTCGTTGTGTACTGGTACGGGATTTATCACCAAGTCACTCAAGAACTATAGGTCTTTATTTGAGAATGGTCGACGTATGTTGATAAATGACATCAATGGCGATGGTAAAGATGATATTGTTCTTATGCCTAAATATGATACTAATAGTTTGGGTGAAATAGTTATTCTTACAAGTCTGGGAGATGGGTATAGGTATAGTCAGGGTTCTTATCCATCCGGACTTCCTTTTCAGTTTCCTGTAGATGAATACGATTTCTATCTCTTTGACATTTACGGAGAAGGTAAAAACTCTCTCGTCTCATTCAAGAAAAAAATTGAAATAACAGGAAAAGGCGACAAGTTTCAACGAAAGGAATTTCTTACAGGAGATTATTATATCCATACTCCTGCTACGAGTTGCGAAAATGTCATAACTTCCATTTCAGACTGTCTCGGCAACAAGACTACGTTTGAGTATGAACGCTGGACCGATTACACCAATTCTCCATTTATCCCGGTATGGGAGAAGTATCCTTATTCCGGATGCAGTATGCCTCTTCCTCTTGTGAAGAAAATGTCACAATCCACAGGTTATGGGGGCAATTTGACTACCTTATATGATTATAGGAACGCTCGTACCCACCTTGGAAAAATGAGTTTTATGGGGTTCGAAGAGGTTGTTACGACAAAACCGGAAGAAAAGATGGTGCGTAATGACAGCTATATGCTCGACCCTGACTATGGCATGTTGAATGTACTCAGTATCACTCGTACCCTTGATGGCCAACGACTACAGATGGAAAAGAATGTATATGACATGCAGCCATCCCCTGTTGGCACGATAATGGTGCAGCATGTGGCGAACGCCCGTCATACTTATTCACCTGTGAACTCGTCAAATTACCTTACGGTCAAAACAGGAAGAACATATGATAAATGGGGGAATATATTGACAGAACGTGTCACTACCAATGATAAACATAAGCAAATAACGACTTATACTTACGACTTAAAAGAATCTCTCCATTGGGTGCATCGTCCTGCTTCCCGACAAGTCGAGACATCCGTCTCCGGCAGTGATTCGCATATCGAGAAAGAGACATATTCTTATGCAGGAGTTTTGTCTGACCACTCCTTGCAACCATCCCGTAAAGGCTCATACTTCGACGGTAATGAAACGCATAGGGAAGTGTATGGCTACGACACGTTCGGCAACTGTGACTCGATATCCACCGGCATAACAGAAAAGTACGTTATAAAAAAGGCCTTTTCATTGGATGGAAGATTCTGTATAGGAGAGACATATCCGTTAGGGTATTCCCGGATATTAGGATATGATGAATATGGGCGGAATATTTCAATATCAAGTTCCGAAGGACGCATTGATTCAATACGTTATGATTCATTCGGAAATGAGGTTTTACGTATTGAAAACGGTGTGCGGATAGAGCGAGGACGAGTGTGGAGCAATGGTATAAATCTTCGTCACATAGGAACATATGGGGAGTATGAACGTAAAAATGATAATTCATATCGGCTGTCATTCTTTGATTCAAGAGGCAATAGATTATGTAATTACTATGAAATAGATGGAAAAGATGTCTGTGAAGAGTATGAATACGATAATCTGAATCGGTTGATTTGTGATATACCTGCGTATTATAGTCATGATAGAGGATATGAAAGAAAATATACTTATGACGATTATGGAAATCTGACTAAAACTACATTAAAGAACGGTCATACAGTAAATATGGAATATGATTATTCCATAGAGGGTATATCCGTTACTAAATCTGATGATACAGGCACTTCCTCTTATCTGAATGACCATTTTGGTAAATTGCTGTGGTCTCAGAATGAACTTGGGCAAAAGGTTTTGTATGAATATGATTCTAAAGGAAGATGTACTAATATATGTGTGGACAGCATCGGGACAGTAATTTCGTATTCTGTAAATAACAACAATGGCATGACACAGACCCTCAGTAATAGGGACATAGGTACGATTACCCGTCATTACGATGAAAACAATCGACTTCGCAGGAATCGCAATGGAATAGGTGTGACTGGCTTCGAATATGATGATGCCGGCAATATTGTGCTTAGTCTTAATAGGGATTATAATTTCCAATATGAGCCTCTTCCCCAAAAGCCATCTCTTCTTAGTGCAGTAAGAAATTTAGATCTTTCATATTCACATGAATACGGATATAATACGATATGTAGTCGGTTAGAACAGGAGATATATCGTATGGATGGATCGACATATAATTTTTACTATGATTATATTTCGAATAAATATGACATGCCATCTGATAAGATTTGTCCTGATGGGTTTAAAATTCGATATGAATACTCAAATGATATTTTAAAATGCATTAAGAATGCAAATGACGGTTCCATAATTTGGAAAGCCGAAGAGTTTAATGCACTCGGAGTGCCGACAAAATGTAAGTTTGGGAATAATACTCTTGAAGCGAGATATGACTATGACGGAGTGACCGGTAAATTGCTCAAGGCTGAATATGATTCTTTGATGACTATCGAATATACCATAGACAAAAAAGGACTTGTTGCATCTCGCACAGATGATGGTTCTAAGACTATTGACTACATCTATGATAAAATTGGGCGTCTTGTAAGTGCTAATATGCGGATGAAAATCATCAATAGACCGAATTATCCTGAAATTCCGGTAAATCCAGTTGGCTCAGCAGACACAATGGCTGTAAGCCTGCTCTCATCGGCTGATGGTTGTACGATAATTGGAAATGGTGATTTGGGGCGGCCTATATATTCGCGTTTTGAACAGTATTATTCATATGACAATCGTAATAATGTAAATGCCGACGGCGGACGACAGTTGACGGAGATTACTTATGCGGATGGATCTACACGCATCGTTAAAAACCATATGGATTATAGTGGTATTAGATGGAATAATTTAGTAATATCAGGGATAAATCGTATTTCTGAGATTGATAATGAAACTGATACGCTTCGATTGGTGTATGGCGAAAATAACAAATGTATAAAATCCCGATTGACCACTCCTGACGGTGTGATTACGCGTCACTATGTATCTGCCGATTATGAGGTGATATATGCTGATGACATTGAAATTCCTGTTTGCTATATATATGCTTATGGTAGACTTGTTGGATTGCATGTTGGGGATCAGATTTATTCTGTGTTGACTGACCACCTCGGTTCTGTGATGCGGATTATTGACAGTCAAAGAAACATCGTAGCATCTTATAGTTACTCTGAGTGGGGTATGCGCACAATTGTGCAAATGAATACGGATTTACACCCGTGGGTCAAGTACTTCAATCGTGGATTCTGCGGGCATGAGCATCTGCCGGAGTTCTCGCTCATCAATATGGGTGCGCGCGTCTACGACCCCGTCGATATGCGCTTCTTAAGCCCCGACCCGTTGGTACAGGATCCGATGCTTCCCCAGAACTTCAACCGCTACTCCTACTGCCTTAACGATCCCATAAACCACACTGACCCTACCGGCGAGTTTTTCATGGTCGACGATTTTATATATGGTTTCTTCAAAGGTCTTTTCAAAGGAGGTCTTGACAGAGGTTTGTCGCAAGGGTGGAAGCAATGCAAGAACAGCTTCAAGATTACCTATGGACTTCTCGTCACCGGTAGCCGCAGCGGTTGGGGACGATTGCTTGAACTTGGTTCGAGATTTACTTTCGAACTCCCGCAGACGCTTGCCGGATACCTATGGTCATCCGCAAACAATACCATAGGAATGGTGGATCACGTGGGATATTGGGGCGGCGCGACTGCCGTGACATTCAGACATGATAATTGGGCTTTTGGTCATGGCGCAGCGGTTACGCTTGGAAATTATATCTCTGGAGAATGCAGCTTGCGTCCAGGACCGGCGAACGAGACTTTCCAACACGAATACGGACATTATCTTCAAAGCCAAACTTCGGGATGGGCATACATTTTCAAATACGGTATTCCAAGCATAAAAAGTGCATCTGACAAGAGCAGTGAGCATAAGTACTTTTGGACTGAGACGGATGCGAATACACGTGCATATAACTATTTCAGAGATAACACGTCAAACTTTAATGTAGACGAATGGAATTTTATGAGGAATCCGACAGATGGATTCATTACTAATCTTCCATCTATTTCGTTGTATCAAAGTAAGTCATATCCTTTTACAAGCAGTCGTGTGAACAACACATATCAGAATGCTAATAATCAATTAAATAATATTCAATATTTAGTAAATATCTTAAACATTCAATAAAAAATGAGGTACTACGCTTTAAAACGGAATGTGGGCATATTGCTTGGATGCATAATATTTTTTGTCGCTTGCACAAGTGAGTGCGATCCAGAATCGCCATATTGGATATTAAACAATAATACACAATCAGATATATATTTGGTTGTGGGGAATCATGATGAAAATGTCTATAATAATCCATTTTGGGTATCATCGACAACGCGTAATGATGGACATTTTAGATCGATAACGAATCCCTACTCAGATGCAGAAATGTTTTTATATGTTATTTATTTGAAGAATAAAGACAGATGCCCATTAGAAACATTAACTGATAGCTTTATGTTATATGTGCCGATACGCTCATCGCTTGAGGCTCATAAATGGACGCTCAACATTCCGGAGGACTGTACTGTCAATCCCGATTTATGGAAGATCTACGATCTCGACAAGTTTGTGGAGCAGTACGGGCCGCTCAATGCCCGGGGCTGGGACGAAGTGTGGCGCAAGTGGGAAGAAAGCAAGCAGCTCCCCGCTGGTGACCCCGATCCTCTGCCATAAGCATGCTCCCTTGCGCCCGGATTGCATTTATCTTTATCCAAAGGATTTCGCGATGTACGCTATATCAAAATAATTGCGTAATTTCGCAGGTAGAACGCGCGATTCGTAGGGATGCACCCCCGGTGCATCCGCCACCTCTGCGGCGTTCCGGCGTTACCGGCTGTCACCCCTATGGTACGACGGCCCGTTGCAAGACTATAAATCCGGGTGTCACGGATGCGGCACCTCCAAAACATATCGAGTTATGGATAAAGAATTAGACTGGAGCCATCTTTCGTTTGGCTATATACCCACCGACTACAACGTCCGTTGCTACTACCGCGACGGCAAGTGGGGCGACATCGAAGTGTCGCAGTCGGAGACCATCGACCTCCACATCGCAGCCACCTGCCTCCACTACGGGCAGGAGATCTTCGAGGGACTGAAGGCATTCCGTGGCAAGGACGGCAAGGTACGCGTGTTCCGCCTCGAAGAAAATGCCCGCCGCATCATCGAGTCCGCCAAGGGCATCATGATGGCCCCCGTGCCTGTAGAGCTGTTCACCGAAATGGTAAAGAAGGTGGTCAAGCTTAACGAGCGCTTCGTGCCACCCTACGGCAGCGGCGCCTCGCTCTACATCCGCCCGCTTGAAATCGGCATCTCCGCCCAGGTTGGCGTGAAGCCAGCCAAGGAATATCTTTTCCTGATTCTCGTAAGCCCCGTAGGGCCATACTTCAAGGAGGGATTCAAGCCCACCAACATATGCATCATGCGCGAGTTCGACCGCGTCGCCCCAAAGGGCACAGGACGCTGGAAGGTCGGAGGCAACTACGCCGCGAGCCTCGAGGCCGGCGAGAAAGCCCATTCGCTCGGCTACAGCGCCGTGCTCTATCTCGACCCCAAGGAGAAGAAATACCTCGACGAGTGCGGCCCTGCCAACTTCTTCGCCATCAAGGGCGGCAAATACATAACCCCCGCTTCAGAGTCGATCCTCCCATCAATCACCAACAAGAGCCTCATGCAACTCGCGCGAGACATGGGCATCGAAGTTGAGGCACGCCACATACCCATCGAGGAGCTTGCCGAAATCGATGAGGCCGCAGCATGCGGCACAGCCGCCGTCGCATCGCCCGTGGCCGAGATCGACGACCTCGACACCGGCGTGAAGTACGTCATCAGCAAGGACGGCAACCCAGGACCCGTCACCACCGCGCTCTACAACAGGCTGCGTGCCATACAGCTCGGCGAGGAACCCGACGTGCACGGGTGGAATACCATCATAGACTGACTTTGCCCATGACCACCGACTATCAAGCGATAATCGACAAATACTATCCCGCATCAGGCTCCGACCCCCTGATGCGGGAAATATATATGAAGCATGCCTGTCAGGTGGCCGACATGGCCGTGGCCCTCAACGAATCGGCGGCTCTCGGACTTGACCCCGGCATGGTGCGCGGAGCGGCCATGCTCCACGACATAGGCATATGCCGCACAAAGGCCCCCGGCATACATTGCTTCGGCGACGAGCCTTACATACGCCACGGCATAATCGGCGCGGAGATCCTGCGTGCAGAGGGAGCGCCAGAGGAGTGGGCGCGTGTGGCCGAGAACCATACCGGCACCGGGCTCACAGCCGATGACATTGCCCAGCAACAGCTCCCGCTCCCCGAGCGCGATTTCATGCCGGAAACCCTTATGGAGAAGCTCGTGTGCTATGCCGACAAGTTCTATTCCAAGTCCGGCTCAATGGAAAAGCGCACCGTGGCCAAAGCCCGCGCCGCCCTCGCCCGCCACGGCGGCGACTCCCTCACCCGCTTCGACGCCATGCACCGCCTCTTCGGCTACATATGATATACCGAGAAATTTTAAGGAATACTGTGAAAACATATGCGTTAACAATATTTAACATCTGGGGGGGGTAATTGGTTAATATATATGTAAATTTGTGACTGTTTTATAACTACATAAATCAGTTCATTATTTACAATATTCCAATGAATAAATTTTTTACAGCCATTCTTTCCATTTCGCTTCTTTGTGTTGGTGCAGACGCGAAAAAGATAAAGTTTGACTACTCTGTTGTGAATGTTCCCGAAGAAGGAGGGGTTAACTTCGAGCGTATTACAGATGATGCCGACTGTGTATTGTACACAGTGAATAACCGTTCCGGAGTGTTTGGCCGAAAGAAAGCTTCCGCTGTCGATTGGTGGGTAAACCCTCAGATAGCTATTTCTCCCGACGGTCAGAAAATCGCATATATCAATCTGAAGAACGGCACTTCCAACATAATGGTGAAAAGTGCAAAAAAAGGTGGTGCGAGCGTGCAGCGTACATTCCGTAGCGCAGTAGAGGACTTTACATGGAGCAGCGACGGTAAAACTCTATGTTTCACCGAGGTAAGAAACGGACATCATGGTATATATCTCGTGAATGCCGATCAGGGGTCGGTTGTGAAACAGATTTCGGGGGGTACGGACAATGATTACGGGGGTGTGCTGTCACGCGATGGTAACACTATATTCTTTCATCGTGGTGAAGGACTGTCGTCATACAGCATCTGGAGCTATGACCGTAAAACCAATCTTTTCTCCAATTATTCAAGGGGAATGACTCCGGTAATGATTCCGGGAAAAGACAACGAGATATATTGTGCACGCTTTACCGATCAAAAGGAAAGTGAGATATGGAGAATCAATTTTGAAACAGGAGTAGAGGAGATAATACTTTCTCTGCCCGGACGAAGCTTCACCACTCCCCAGTTGTCGCCTGACGGAAACTGGTTGCTTGTCACCGGTACGAGTATATCGGAGAAGGATAAATCCATGAATACCGATATTTTCGTCGTAAGGACCGATGGCACCAATCTGACTCAACTTACCTATCATCCCGGTAATGATATGTCGGGCATATGGTCGCCTGATGGAAAATACATCTATTTCCTGTCACAGCGCGGGTCTGCGAAACGAATCTTCAATGTATGGAAAATGTCGTTTGACTTGTGAATAATCTGATAATGAACAGAATTAATAACCAAATATTTATCATAAAATTATTTTTGCAATGAAAAAATTTTTCGTAGCTGCCATGGCAGCAATCTCTGCTACGGGAATGTGGGCGCAACGGGCATCCGACTCTTCCGAGTTCTCTTTCTGGGACAACGAGGCGGCAGATCAGAAAATCGTGATTGGTCCGCGCGTAGGTCTGAATATATCAACTTTTTCTTTGGATAAGATTGACGATTCCGACCTTTCATCAAAGGTGGGATTTAGTGCAGGTGTTGCTGTCGAATTCCCCATTGTACGCTCGTTCTATATCAACACCGGTCTCTTCTATACCACTAAAGGAGCTAAGGAAGAAGTAACCGAAGGGCGTTATACCGAAAAAGTCACTATGAATGCCGGCTATCTTGAGATTCCGTTGTATGCATCCTATCGTCTTAACTTCGCCGAGGAGTCGCAGCTTCAGGTGAACTTCGGTCCTTACTTCGCATATGGCGTAAACGGCAAGCTTAAGTATGAGGACAATGAGGACGAGTACGATATGGATCTTTTTGGTGTGGCTGATAATGATGATGAAGAAGGGAAAGCCGGATTCAAGCGTTTCGACTTCGGTCTCGGTGTAGGTCTCGGTTATACATTCCAACGCATATATCTCGGCATGAACTATCAGTTCGGTCTTGTCAACATCGCCGACAAGAAAGTCTGGGAAAATGGAAGTATCAAAAATAGTAACTTCAACATATCTCTCGGCTACAATTTCTAATACGGAAGTAGCATCATAATGTCGATAACGGGGTTGCGGCAATCTGCCGCAGCCCCGTTCCGGTATCTATATCTTAGATGGTCTGCGTAATCACATACGCATCTTCATCAGGCATAGGGCGCTCGAAGTTGGAGAAGTACATCTCCAGATGGGGAGGGGCTACAATCTGGTCGTTGGGACCGACTCCTTTGCGTTGTGACAGTCTCCGGCGCAGCAGCGGCAGCGATGCCTGAAGATAGACTATCAGCGGCTCTATCCCTTTCATGCGGCACATCTCACGCATCGAGTCTCGCTTGGCACGGCGGCACATGGTGGCATCCACCACAACCTTGTTACCTCTGTCCAGCAGATTCTCCATCCGGTGCTCCATATCCTTGTCAATAGACATGAATATGCGTCGGCGCTCTTCAAAGGGCAATTCCACGAAGTTCGCGCCATATTTCTCCCATATCATCTCGTCTACGGAGATTCTCACGAATCCATACTGCCGTTCGAGTCGCTGCGACAGCATGGTTTTCCCCGACCCGCTTATACCACACATCAGCAACACCGGAGTGCTGCTGATGTGTTCGATTATCTTTTCGTCCATTGCTTGATTCATTCAGGAAGATTTCCGGAATACCGTCATTCCGGATCGATTGTCTCGATCACGTAAGTCTGCGAGCCGAGGCCGAGCTGTTCCGCATAGTCGAGCAGGTGTGTGGCGTCGCGCGACTCCATCCGTTCGATGAGGTGCGACTTGCCCGGATCCGGGGAATTGTACACCATGTCGACGCAGGCACGGTCGAGGGCAACGGGGTCGAGCGACGCGAGTATGCCTATGTCCTCCATGTGTATAGGCTCGGGTTCAGCCACGCAGTCGCAGTCGACCGACAGGTTGTTGGCCACGTTGATGAAAAGTATGTTCTCGCCGGCTTTGTCAAATACAGATTCGCACGCTTCGGCCATCGATTCCAGGAAGTCCTCCTGCGGCGGCACGTTTTCCCAGTCTACGGGCACCGTCTTGGAGCGTCCTGCCGTATGTATCCACGCCTTCCCTTCCGATGAGGCCATGCCTATGGCCACGTTCTTGAGTGCTCCGCCGAATCCGGCCATGGGATGACCTTTGAAGTGTGAGAGCACCATCGTGAAGTCGTAGTTGCGCCAGTTCTTCCCCACGAAATTCTCTTTCAGATGCCTGCCGTTTCTTACCGGGAGGGCCATGTCCCCTGCGGCATCCATTATGTCGACCTCGGTTATGGCAGTGAACCCGTGTTCGGCCGCCGTCTGCAGATGGTCCGGGGTGTTGTTGCGGCGACCGTCGTAAGCGGTGTTGCACTCTACTATAGTACCGTCGACGAGATGCACGAGTTTCTTTATCACATCCGTGCTCAAATGGTTGGGATTGCCTGCTTCGCCGGTCGACAGCTTTACCGCCACACGGCCTTTCGCCTCGCGGTTAAGCGCCTTATATACCTTGACAAGGTTTTCGGCGTTGATGCGCGGACAGAAATACACTGTAGAAGGATTCTTTTTCTCCATGTCTTTCATAATTTACATTTACATGCAAATATAGCTATTTTTTGCGGATTCTATAATCCGAGTAGTTTCGACGGGAGTGCGGTGTCGAGGTGCGGGTGCATGGCGGCAAGTTCCGCAATCCCCCTGTCCGATTCGTCTGTCTCCACTAAAAGCCTGCCGGAGGGTATGATTTCCGCCGATCTCGGGTTGAAATGTTCCCCTAAGGAGAGGTAGAATCCGTGTCGCAGCAGTTCTTCCGCCAGCTGCGGTTTACCTCGGAAGCCATGGATTATCCATGTCTGCGACGGTTTTATCCGGCGTTTTATCGCTATTATTTCGGGAAACGCCTTCACTATGTGCAGCACAAGCGGTTTGTGCAGTTCCTCGCTGAGGGCTATGTGGTGCAGCAGCAGTTCTGTCTGCCGGTCGAGCGTCGCGCCGCGAAGCCTGTCGAGTCCGGTCTCGCCTATCGCCTTCACGCAGCGGAGTCGTGCGTCTGCCTCGAGGCGCCTCAAGTCCATGTCGGTCACGGTGGCGCTGTGCCAGGGGTGTATCCCTACGGAGTAGACGGCTCCGGCGCGTGGTGTGAATCCAGGCTCCACGCTGATAAGTGCGTCTACGGCATCGGGGTTATGGGTGTGGAAGTCAAACGGCGTATTCATGCTTGTCTGTCTGCTGTCATGTCATGGCACCGGGTCGTAGCCGCTCCCTCCCCACGGATGGCAGCGCACTATGCGCCGCAATGTGAGCCACAGTCCACGCAACGGTCCGTGGCGGCGTATGGCCTCTATGGCGTATTCGCTGCATGTAGGCGTGAAGCGGCACGACGGCGGGAAATGCGGGGAGATGGCGCCACGGTAGAACAATATGGGCAGTATGAGCAGTTGGCCGATGATGCGCTTCATGGCTGTACTCAATAATTGGCCGTGTCGGGCGATATGGAGGGGCGGGGAGGGGTGGTCGTTGGTGCGTCCGTCCGTCCGGGTGGGACGCAGTCGAAGCTGTTTGCTATGCGCTTCAAAGCCCTCGACATCGCTGACGCTATGCGCCGGAAGTCGGTCCGGCTGTCGGCCACGTAGGTGAAAGCTATGTCGACCGGCATCGTGGCCGCTTCTCCCAGGTGCATGCGCCGCAGCCTGTAGGCCTCTCTTATGAGCCTGCGCATGGCCACGCGGTCGACGGCATGGCGCAGCCTCTTCTTTGGCACGCTTATAAGAAACTGTGCTCCTCCTCCGCGCTTGTCGTTGTGGCGCCATACCGCACGCAGAGGATATAATAATGCGGCCTGCCCCCCTCCCTGGCGGGAAAAGAGCAGGTCGATGGCTGTTTCCGAGCAAAGTTTCTCGCGCTTGTAGAGGCGGTGAGTGTGCTGTGATGGCATGATTGCCATATCGCTTGGAGATTGAGGTTGGAGGATGTTGTCTGTCACCCTCTTAGTTATGTTCTTTCAGGAAAGCGTCGAGGGCAGCCGTCATCGACGGGGTCTTTTGCGTGGGTGCTTCCATGTCGAGACGCAGCCCGGCGTTACGCACCGCCTGGGCGGTAGTTGCGCCGAAACATCCGATCTGTATGTCATCCTGATGGAATTCGGGGAAATTCTTCAGAAGGGAATCGATACCCATGGGGCTGAAAAAGAGCAGCATGTCATAGTCAAACGGCTCGTCGGGCTGGAAGTCGTTGCTAACGGTGCGGTACATCACGGCCTTGGTATAGTTGATGTTGTTGCGGTCAAGTATGTTGGCCGCGTCGTTGTGTACGTCGCTTACCGCGTAGAGATAGCGCTCTTTGTTGTGCTTAAGAAGGGAAGGGAGCAGATCGTCGAGCTTGCCGGTATTTACGAAAAATATCTTGCGCTTGCGATAGACGATATATTTTTGAAGGTAATTGGCTATGGCTTCGGTCGTGCAGAAATACTTCATTGTGTCGGGCACGCTATAGCGCATCTCTTCACAAAGACGGAAAAAATGATCCACAGCCGTGCGGGCCGTGAAGATTACTGCGGTAAAATCCGCCAGATTTATTCGAGACTGGCGGAATTCTTTCGCCGTGAGTCCTTCTACCTTGATGAATGGTCTGAATTCGATCTCAACACCATATTTCTCCGCTATTTCGTAATAAGGGGATTTTTCAGAGGCAGGTTTTGGCTGCGACACCAATACTTTCTTTACTTTCACTATGTTAGGGGAGTTAACTCAATAATTTCGACATATGGACAACATCCCTCTGTAGACAATAAGCAAGGGGATAATTTCCACGCTGCAAAGGTACAAAATAAAATAGACCAGAGAGAACAAATTGTGGTAAAAAATCCTAAAACCTTTACAGATAAACACTATCCTGGCCAATATGTAAAGGATTGCGCCGATGCTTATGAGAATGCCCGATGCCGACGGATAAAACAGGGCCATGAGAGTCGGTATAAGGAGCGCAAGTCCCAGAAGGGTCTGCGTGGAATTGAATCCCTGCACCCATTGGAGAGCAAGATTGCGCGTGGTAAACGCATAGCCGATCATACGGTAGACGACGAGCTGGCCTACGTAGAAAATGCCGGTCAGAAGCGATGCCGCGCAGGCGGCCGCCCCGAGCATCGTCGGTGACATGGTCACGCCCTGCGACAATATCCACGTGACAAGAAGCAGCGCCTCGCACACACAAACCTGTAGGATGAGAGCCACCATGATTCGTGTCTCGTTGACGGTGTGCTCGTCGAAGAGGTTTGTGCGGGTTCTCACGCTCCAGAGGTTGTTGACGAGCCTCCGGAAGAAGCGTCCGTAGTGGCGCGCCGTGAATATCACCAGCAGCAGCATGGATATCACCAGGCATAGCACGCCGGAGTTGTAGCCCGGCAGCTCCGGACGCTCGATGGCGTTCAACCCGGTGGTGTAGCCTACAGGCTCGGTGGTCAGTCCTGTGATCCACAGTTCCACAGGGGCGTCGTCGGGATGTGAATGCTGCGGGAAAAGCATTGTTGCGGACGGAGTGGTCAGAATTTACCTTTGGTATAGTCGTCGACAATGGTGTCGGCCGGTTGCAGGACCATGGCCACCGCCTCCTCGGGCGTTGTGGCCACGCGCCACAGCTTGGCGGGTGCGCCGGGCCGCATGAAGTGTTCGGAGTCGACGTGCGCCAGGAATTCCAGCAGCTTGTCGTAGAAGCCCATGGTATTGCATATCACCAGCGGGCCTGTGTATAGCTCAAGCTGCCGCCATGTGATTATCTCGAACATCTCCTCGAAAGTGCCTATACCTCCGGGGAGGGCGATTGCGCCGAGCGACATGCCGGCCATGGTCTCTTTACGGCGGTGCATGTCGGGCGTGCATATCGTGCGGGTGAGTCCGGGATGGTTCCACCCCCTGTCGAGCATGAATTTCGGAAGTACGCCGATGACGGTGCCTCCGGCTTCAAGTGCGCCGTCGGTGGAGGAGGCCATGAGGCCCATACGTCCTCCGCCGTTGATAAGGGGCACTCCGTTCTCTGCCAGCAGGCGTCCCACGGCACGTGCGCAGTCATAGTAGGCGGCAGCGAGCCGGTCGGACGATGAGCAGTAAACCGCCACTCCCTTCTTGTCAGTGGGCATATCGTTATCAGCCATTGTTACTTACCTCCATAAGGCGGCTAAGGTATTTGCCTATTATGTCGAACTCAAGGTTCACGCGTGTGCCTTCGGCGATACGGCAGAAGTTGGTGTGCTCCATCGTGTAAGGGATGATTGCCACCTCAAACGAGTCGATGCGTGAATTGCACACGGTGAGGCTCACGCCGTTGACAGTCACCGAGCCTTTCTCTACCGTTACATAGCCACGGCGCGCCATCTCCGGCGACACCTCGTAGGCAAACCGGAAATAGGTGCTGCCGTCCACCTCGCGCCGCTCGACGCATGTGGCGGTGCAGTCCACGTGTCCCTGCACGATGTGCCCGTCGAGGCGTCCGTTCATCAGCATGGAGCGTTCCACGTTGACCAGGTCGCCGGGTTTGAGGTCGCCGAGGTTGCTCCGGTCGAGGGTCTCCTGTATGGCCGTGACGGTGTATGTGCCGTCGCCGGGGAGGGCTACTACGGTAAGGCATACGCCGTTGTGCGACACCGACTGGTCGATGCGCAGCTCGTCGGTGAAAGAGCACGACATGGTGAGGTGCACGTTGCCGCCTTCGCGCCTTATGGCTGTCACCTTGGCGGCTTCTTCTACTATTCCGGAAAACATATCTGTAAAAAATCAGTGCTTTAGTATTGAGTTGTATATCGAGAGCAGGCGTGTGTAATATGCCTCGCGATTGAACCGTGAGATAGCCTCGCGCCGTATGAGGGCGTGGTCCCAAGGCCCGTACACCGCCGCGTCGATTGCCGACGCCAACGATTTGGCGTCGCCCGAGGGATAGGTCAGGCCGTTGTTCTCATCGATAAGTTCGGGTATGCCGCCGATTTCGGCGCCTACTACAGGCGTCCCTGCACATAGCGACTCGATTATGCCGAGCGGATTGTTCTCGTAGCATTCCGAGGGCATCACCGAGCATGCGGCCTCGCCGAGTAGGCGTGCCACACTATCACCGTCGAGATGTCCCAGGAATTTTATCTGCGGCCATTTGCCGTATTTCGCCTTCAGTTCGTCAAGGAGGGGACCGCTTCCGGCTATGCGCAGTTCGTGCTGTAGCATGGTGGCCGCCTCAAGCAGCGTGCGCACGCCTTTCTCTTCCGATAGTCGTCCGACGTAGCAGTAATATTTTTGTCGTCCGTTGCCGGCGGCTTCGGGAACCGACGGGATGAAGTTGTTGAGCGTATGCAGCTTTGCTGGAGAATAACCTCCGCGCTCCATCTCCTTGGCCATGAACACGCTCGGGCATATGAACGCGTCAGTGTCGCGCTCTATCGTCGCGCGTCGCCACCGCAGGGCCTCTATCCAGGCAAGGACGCTGGCGGCCAGAGAGCCTTTCATGCAGCGCTTGCGCAGCACGCATGTCTTGGCGCGCGACGAATGGCAGTTGTCGCACGGCCGCCCTCCTGCCAGGCGGCTGTAGGAGGGACACAGAAGCTTGTAGTCGTGGAGGGTCCACACCGTTTTCACCCCGCGTGCATGTGCTATCGAGGCGAGCATGGGCGACAGGTAGGAGTGGATGTTGTTGAGGTGCACGATGTCGGGACGGAAATCGTTGAGGATGGAGTTGAAGCATGTGGCCACGTCGTCGATGCCGAGCATGCGGCGCACGCCGCGCAACTTTTCCGCGATCGGTCCCGAGAAGCCCACCTCGGAAGGAAAATATTCCTCCCAGTACGACGGTTCGTTCTGCGGATAGCGCATGGCGAACACGGCCACCTCGTGACCTGCGTCACGGAGCATACGCTCAAGGTTGAGCGTGTACACGCAGTCGCCTCCGCGCCTATAATAGAATTTGTTTACCACCAACACCCTTGGCGGCCTTCCCGTTGCGTTCATAGCCGCAAAAATAGTGAAAATTACCCAATCTCCCAACTGTTTCATCTATGCCGATTGGCTCCGGTGTCGTAGAATATTTTCTTTCACAACCTTCTATATTAGAAATTTGTTGTATCTTTGATAGGCATAAAACTAAAAAATCCATTATGGCAAGACCAATTAAAGAGACCCCGATTTTGTTTGGTTCTGACGCTCGTCGTTTCGAAGAGAGAATGCAAAATCCGCCTAAGGTCTCTCCGGAGAAACGTGCGCAGATTCGCCAATCATATGAAGCTGGGATTAAAATGCTTGTGAAATAATTATGACACGGGAGGAATATCAAGAGACTTTCCGAATCCGTCGGTTAAATCCCGGTGATATTATTGCGGAATTTGATTGCGCCGATGAAGATTTGAATGATTTTCTACTTAATGAATCAAATCTTTATCGCAATGCGCTGTTGTCTGTCACATATATTCTTGAAAATAAAATGACAAAGGAGATTGCCGCTTATTTCAGCCTATCCAATGACAAAGTGTCAGTCTCTGATTTTGAAAATAAAACTGAGTTCAATCGTTTTCGGAAGCACAAGTTCGTCAATGATAAACGTTTACGTAGTTACCCAGCTATAAAAATAGGACGGCTGGCAATCGCGAAATCGGCTCAACATCAATCAATCGGAACATATCTTCTTGAGTTTATAGAAGATTATTTTATTGTTGACAATAAATCAGGATGCCGATTCGTCACAGTTGATGCTTATGTTGATGCTATTCCATTCTATATCAAGAATAATTATCAGTTTCTTAATAATGACGATGAAGATAAGCGTACCCGTGTGATGTATTTCGATCTTGCATCACTCATATAGTGTGTCCGATGCTGGAAATAATCACAATGGTTTATTCTAATTGGAATTGCGGGAGATTTTCGGAAATGTCTGTGCCATTGCCGCCACAGATATGCCGAGGAGGGAAAGTATCGCTATGATATGTCTCATGCGGTCAGCTTTTGAGGGCCCGGCGGTAGGTATCGGCGGTGAGGTGCGAGGTGCGTTCCCATGAATAGTCGCGGAGTATGGCGGAGGCGCGGCGCACTACGGAGCGTGTGCCGTCGGGGTCGTTGAGCACTCCGGCAACCGCGCTCCCTATCGATGAAGGATCGGCGGGATCGAAATACACGGCGCCGTCGCGGGCCACCTCCGGGAAGCAGCTCGTGGAGCTTACGGCCACCGGACATCCCGCGCCGAAAGCCTCAAGTATCGGCAGCCCAAACCCCTCGTAAAGCGACGGATAGACGAAGCACTCAGCATGGCGGTAAAGCCACAGCAGTTGTGCATTGGTAGCCTGCACTGCCATCACCTTATCTTTTATCCCCAAAGCATTCAGCAGCTTCAGTTCAGACGTCGACAATGGCCCTCCGGCACACACAAGCCTGAGCGCGGAGTCCGCGCGCGACAGTCCGGCGAACGCCTCGGCCAGACCGGAGAAGTTCTTATACCCCTTACGGTCACCGACAAACAGAATGTAGGGGGCGGCGATACCCTCCACAGGTTCTTCGCGCTTGGCGAGCGACGAGTAGCCGTGGTGTATGACGTCGATTTTGGCGGCATCGATTCCGTAGTAGTCCGAGATGTCGCGGCGTGTGTTCTCGCTGATGGCGATTATGCGGGCCGCCGCGTGGGCGAGCTTCTTCTTGCGCCGGATCACCTTCGCCGAGTCGGGGAGCATCGACGGATAGCGCTCGTGGGTAAAGTCGTGGATTGTGAGCACGAAAGGCTTCTTCCCCAACGCCCCCATGAAATAGTCGTTGTAGTACGTAGGGTGGAACAGGTCGAACTGCCGCGCGCGCAGCTGCTGACGGGCCATCGAGTTGTCGGCCCATTCGTAGAGCTTCTTGCGCAGGCGGAACGTGCCCATGTCCAACCGCTTCACCGGCAACCGCATGCCGAGATCGGGCAGATAGGCGTTCTCGCTGAAGAACGGCGCCGGAATCACCGGGCTGACCCCCTGCGGCATGTGGCGCATCAGCTCCACGAAGTAGCGCGATATCCCGCCGAACCTTTGCCAGGCAAACACCTGAGTATCATACAGTATCTTCATCATCTTCTTATGTCTCTAATTAAACAACCACTTGAACACCATCTCATTCTCCTAAAATGGTTGCAACGATCTTGCGGGAACCGCCATAGTCGCGGAACTCGCATAGATAAACACCCTGCCATGTGCCGAGATTAAGTCGTGCGCTTGTGACCGGGATGGTCAGCGAAGAGCCGACAATGACCGATTTGGCATGCGAAGGCATATCGTCGCTCCCTTCATCCGTATGTAGGTAGTAAGGCGCGTTTTCAGGCACGAGCCGGTCGAATATTCCGGCAAGGTCGTGGCGGACATCGGGGTCGGCGTTCTCGTTCAGGGCCAATGCCGCCGATGTATGCTTTATAAGCAGGTTGAGTATCCCCTTGCCGGGAAGCGGTGGCAAATGACGCAGTATCTCGCCTGTGACGAGATGGATGCCTCGCGGCTTAGGGTTCAATGCGAATTCAATCTGTTCAATCATGGTCGTTCCGTTATATCCGATGTTATTGTCATCTTCGGATTCATGGGCTTCTGGTCAAGAAGCTGAAGAGACTTTACCATGTGGAGGGTGGATTGTTTGTATTTTTGGAAATGACGGGACGCTATATGGCTTTTGTAAGCATCGCGCGAGGAATATATCTCCAATATGGTGACACGGCATGAATCATCATCCGCCACAGTAGGATACATGGCAAGCACTCCCGGCTCGGTTTTCATCGATACCTCCCCGACCTCCAATGCCAACGGAAGGTACTCCTTGAGGTGCTCGGGTATGATATCGATGACGGAATAACGGATTATGCCGTCATCCGCCATCTGATGCTTCTCGCATCGGGTCTGTGCGTTGAGATTGATTGTCATGACCAAATTAAGGGATAGCAGTAGCAATCTTGATTTCATCGTTTGTCTTGTTTTGATGACTTCTTGTCGGTGGATGGCCTGCTGGTGAGGCGTGTCGACGACACGATGTCGATCGAGCGGTAGCCGAGGCGCGCCTGTAGGTATTCGCGTAGTTTCTCTTCCTGGGGGCGGGGCATCGGCGAACGGTATTGCACAAGGACCACGTTGACGGTGTCGAGCCGGCGCGTGTCGACGTTGCTGACGATGCCGCGCGTCACGGCTATGTCGCGCACCTGCGGGAACAGCACTTTTATCTCCGGCGAGATGGTGGCCCCGATGGTGTCGTTGCGCGCTGTCACGGCGGCTACGGCGCGCAGCGAGTCGATCTCCTGGCGCTGCGCGTTGATGGTGCTCTGCGTCACCTGGTAGATGTCGCGTACCATCGACGAGGTAAGCTCGCCCGGCTTCATCTGCATGGAATTGTCACCCTGGATTATGCGCAGCTTCGTGCCCCCGATGCCGAATTGTTCCATGCGCGGGGTCATTGCCATTACGAGCGAGTCCTCAGGAAGCACGCGCCCCATCAGGGTGACTGTAAGCGTCCGGTCTCCCCCCGCACCGCGCACGGCCTTGTAGGAGAGTACCTGGGTGGCCGGGAATGAGAACTCCTGGTCGACGAATTTCGCACATGATGTCTGGAATGCATTGACGCGATACATTCGGTAGGTCAGGATGACTGCCGGCACCATCGTCAGGATTGCCACCGTATAGATGGTGTTGCGTACGCGGCGGGCCCTCTGCGGGTTGGAAAAGTCCTTGACATGGTATTTCATCGCCTTTACACCCACGGTGGTGGCACATGCGATAAACACCGAGTTGATGAAGAACAGGTAGAGCGCCCCGAGGAAGTAGTTGAGCTGCCAGGTGGCAAGGCCATAGCCTACGGTGCAGAGCGGAGGCATAAGGGCAGTGGCGATGGCCACGCCGGGAATCACGTTCCCTTTGGTCTTGCTACCTATGGCTATGATGCCCGCCGCGCCGCCGAAGAAGCCTATGAGCACGTCGTAGATGGTGGGCGAAGTGCGCGCCAGCAGCTCGCTGTGTCCCTCGTTGACGGGCGAGATGAGGAAATAGAGTGCCGAGGTGGCTATGGAGAACGCCGCAGCCATGAACAGGTTGCGGAACGAACGTTTCATCAGGTCGAAATCCTGTATGCCCACGGCGAGGCCGATTCCGATTATAGGACCCATCAGCGGCGATATGAGCATCGCGCCGATGATCACCGCCGTGGAGTTGACGTTCAGTCCGAGCGAAGCTATGAATATGGCCATTATGAGCACAAGCATGTTGGTGCCCCGGAATGAGATTCCTTCGCGGATCACCTCCTCTGCCTCTGCCTGGGGTATGAGAAACGATGTAAGGTCGAAATAATCCTTTACAGCGTCGGAGAAAGCTTTCAGGTCAATCTGTTTCATTGTCGGTTTATTTCTTGCGTGGAATAAGCATCGAGGGGGACAGATGCTCCCTGCACATCACTATGGCGCAGTATATGCCCAGCAGCATGGCGCGGTAGATGAAGTCAAGCCACTGCGCCCCGAGGCTCACGTAGCAGCCGAGCGCATATAGGATGGCGGCGACGGCCGCGTAGAAGAGCAGGCGCGGCACGTCGTAGCCTATCGGGTACTTGGCGCGTCCTACGAGGTAGCTCGCCACCATCATCACACCGTAGCAGCAGAATGCCGCCCATGCGCAACCCATATAGCCGAACCGTGGCACGAGCAGCACGTTGAGCGCCACGGTCACCGACAGCCCGAGCAGCGAGAACCATGTGCCCCAGATGGTGCGGTCGGTGAGTTTGTACCATAGCGACAGGTTGAAGAACACGCCGAAGAACAGCTCCGCCGCCATCACCACCGGTACCACCTTGAGTCCCGCCCAGTAGTCGGGGCGCACGAAGTAGCGCAGTATGTCGAGATAGTACATCACCACGAGGAATATGAAGAGGGCGAAGATCACGAAATACTTCATGGCGTCGCGGTAGGCCTGCATCTTGCTTTCGCCGCGCTCGCGGCTCTGAGAGAAGATGAACGGCTCGTAGGCGAAGCGGAATGCCTGTATGAACATCACCATCACGATGGCTATCTTGTAGTTGGCCCCGTAGATGCCGAGTCCGGCCATGGCGTCGGAGCCTGCGAGCAATGGGTAGAGGATCTTGTCGAGCGTCTGGTTCATGATGCCGGCGATGCCGAGCACAAGCAGCGGGAACGAGTACGCGAGCATCTCCCTGAGCAGACGCCCGTTGAAGCGCATAGGCACGTGGACCACGTCGGGGAGCAGCATCACCAGCGTCACCGCCGAGGCTATCAGGTTGCTCAGGAATATGTAGCCTATGCCGAAGCCGGGCATGTAGAACCATCCCACCGACTGCGGCGCCACGCGCATAAGCCACGGGCACACCAGCAGGAAGAATATGTTGAGCGCGATGTTGAGTCCGATGTTGACGAGCTTGAGCATCGCGAAGCGCATCGGGCGCTTCTTGTAGCGCAGGTATGCGAAAGGCATGCACGAGTAGGCGTCGATGGCCACCGCGAGGGCCATCATCCACACGTAGCTCCCGTGCCCTTCACATTCCATCCCCCTTGATATGGGGCCGAGGAACATGAGCACCAGGGCGAAGAACAGCGTGGAGGTGCACCCCAGCGACGCGAGCGAAGTGGAGTAGACCTCGTCGGGGTTGCTGTAGCGCTCATGGTTGGCAAAGCGGAAAAAACCGGTCTCCATGCCGTAGGTGAGCACGATCAGCGCGAGCGCGACGATGGAATACACGTAAGTGACCACGCCGTACATCTCCTCCGGAAACAGGCGCGTGTAGAGCGGGACGAGACACCAGTTGAGGAATCGCCCCACTATCGAACTGACACCGTAGATAGCGGTGTCCTTAGCCAATGATTTTACTCCGGCCATATGATTTCATATTTAATACACCCGTTTAATACACCCGTCGGCAGCCCGTCCGGGCCGGGTTGTCAGAAAAGGGTAGCTCCGTCGGCGGCGGGTGAGATGCCAAGATGCGTGTAGGCGAGCATCGTGACCTCGCGGCCTCTTGGTGTACGCTTGATGAACCCCTCCTTTATCAGGAAAGGTTCGTATACTTCCTCGACCGTACCGGGATCCTCGCCGAGGGCCGTGGCGATGGTGGTGAGCCCCACCGGGCCTCCGCGGAACTTGTGGATGATGGTGGTGAGTATCTTGTTGTCGATCTCGTCAAGACCGTAGCGGTCGATGTTGAGCGCTTCGAGGGCGTAGCGTGCTATCTCGGGGTCGATCACGCCGCGCCCCTTCACCTGGGCGAAGTCGCGCACGCGGCGCAACAGGCGGTTGGCCACGCGCGGTGTGCCTCGGCTGCGCAACGCTATCTCGTGGGCGGCCTCGGCCGTGCACTTCACGCCGAGCAGACCCGCCGATCGGAGCACAATGCGTTCGAGCACCTCGTGGTCGTAGTACTCCAGATGGCAGTTGATGCCGAAGCGTGCGCGCAGGGGCGACGTGAGCAGTCCGCTGCGTGTGGTGGCGCCGATGAGTGTGAACGGTGCCAGTGTCAGCTGCACTGTGCGCGCCCCCGGGCCCTTGTCGATCATAATGTCGATACGGTAATCCTCCATGGCCGAGTAAAGGTACTCCTCGACCACGGGACTCAGGCGGTGTATCTCGTCGATGAAAAGCACGTCGTTCTCTTCGAGCGAAGTGAGAAGCCCGGCCAGGTCGCCCGGCTTGTCTAGCACGGGTCCGGAGGTAACCTTGAAGCCCACGCCAAGCTCGTTGGCGATGATTTGCGACAGCGTGGTCTTGCCCAGGCCGGGAGGGCCGTGGAGCAGCACGTGGTCGAGCGACTCCCCGCGCATCTTGGCGGCGGCGACAAACACGCGCAGGTTGTCGACAATCTTGTCCTGTCCGCTGAATGCGTTGAATCCCGACGGGCGCAACGCGCGCTCGATGTCGGTCTCGGTGCGGTCGCCGGATAGCGACATCTCGCGTATGTCGAAATCGTTGTCCGAATCGTTGTTAAGCATCTATGATGGATTTCACTTTTTTCACTATCTGTTGGGGAGATATGCCGCGCAGGCAGTGGTAGTCACCGCGCGCGCATGGCTTGTTGCCGAACACCGAGCATGGGCGGCACGTCATCGGCAGCTGTATGATGTCGCTCTCCTTCTGGCGGTAGCCCTTGAACCCGCAGTAGGAATGTGTGGCGCCCCATATGCTGACGACCCTCACCCCGACGAGCGACGCCAGATGCATGTTGGCCGAGTCCATCGTCACCATCGTGTCGAGATGGCTCTGCAACGCCATTTCCACGGGGAAGCCGTGCTTCTTGTCGGCGAGCGAAGTCACTCCGGGATAGGCCTCGGCCCATCGGCCGAGTATCTCGCGCTCCTCCTCGCCGCCGCCGAACAGGAATATCCTCGCGCCCGGCAGTTGCGACAGCTCTTCCACCACCTTCTCCATCAGATCCGGCGGATATATCTTCCCTTTGTGCTTGGCGAACGGAGCTATCCCTATCCACTTCTCTCCCGGGGCTTTTGGCGCGGTGATCGAGGCGAAGATTGCCGGATCGGCCTTGTCTGTGCCGTACAGGCCGTCGAAACGGTCCTCCACGGCGAAGCCGAACCTGTAGAACACTTCGCGGTAGCGTGCCCTCGACGAGATGAGCGGTAGCATCACCTTGTTGCGCGGCCGTGTCAGCGCGCGCTTGTGGCGGCGTCCTTTGCGTATGGTGTGCACCTTTAGTCCGCGGACAATCCCCGCCAGCGAGATTGCGTAGCTGCGTATCACTCCGTGGAGGTCGGCGATGGCGTCGATGCCATACTCCTTTTTAAGCTGCGAGAACAGCCGCCACAGGTCGGTGACATGTGGATAATCGTGCTTGAAGTCGACTCCGGTCACAACGAGGTTGGCCGGGGCGTTGACGAAGAGTGGCACCTGCGACTTGCGTGTGAGGAATATGAATCGTGTCGACGGGTTGCTGCGGCACACTGAGTAGACCACGGGTATGGTCATGGCCACGTCGCCAAGCGCCGAAAAGCGCATCACGAGCACGTTGCGCGGCAGCCTGCCTTCACTTTTTGGCATAGAGCACCGGGTTGGTGGAGGGGTCGTTGTACATCTTCATCTGGCGGTAGACCTTCATGTACTTGCGTCCCGCCTCTATGTCCGCGATGAGGGTGTCGATGGCCGATGTGAGGTCGTGCTGCTGCTCCAGGAGTATGTCGAGCTTCCCTCGGCAGCGGTCTATGTGGGCTGTGTCGGCGTCGGGACGTTCGGTCTCGGCCTTCATGTGGTAGATCTTCACCGCCAGTATCGACAGGCGGTCGATGGCCCACGCCGGGGTCTCGGTGTTGATCGTGGCGTCGGGGAGCGCGGTCACGGACGCATACTTGTCGCGGAAACTCGTGTCGATGCGCTCCACCATGTCGGTGCGCTCCTGGTTGGACGCATCGATGCGGCGTTTCAGCACCAGGGCCTCCGCCGGGTCGATGGCCGGGTCGCGTATCAGGTCCTCGAGATGCCACTGCACCACGTCGATCCAGTTCTTGGCAAACAGCACATGCTCCATCGTACCCTCCGCGTAGGGATTGGGGCACGGGGCATCCACGTTGTCGGTGACATGATAGGCCGCCGTAGCGTCGGCGAATATCTTGAAGGCGTTCTGTGCAAATTTCATATTACCCGAGTTTTTATCTTTAAGACACAAAGATAACATCTCCCTCCGTCACTGCCAAGCTTATCCCGAATAATTATTCTCGTTGGCAGTGCGGTCATGTTTTCAGTCGCGTTTTAGCGACAATTGACTTTTGGTGGCTTTCGGGTATCGGAATCCGGTAAAAAAGAGGAGCGCGTCTCGCGACACGCTCCTCCCGTTCATCTTCTTTAACCAAATCTTTATGATTGAGAAGTATTATTTCCTATCGGATGTACACTTTCTTAGTGGTTCCGTCGGTGTAGCGCACGATGTGGATCCCCTTGCCGGGATTGGCCACGCGCACGCCCTGGAGGTTGTAGATTGCTTCAATCTCTGCCTCGGCGGTCTTGTCGGCGATGTTGTCTGCTATTCCGGAAGTGGAATTGCGTCCGGTCATCGACACGGCCAGGAAGGTAGGCTTGCAGGACCTTTGGTTTGTAAGGTCAATCGACACGGCCTTCTTGGATATGTTTGCGTTGAGCACTGTCTCTGAAAGGAGGAATTTGTAGCGTGTATCAAAATCAAGCCCCTCGCGGTTGACGCGGCTCAATCCATACTTGGCATATCCATTGTCGTAGCTGGAATACCAGTCGATGGTATTGAACGTCTGTGCTTCTTCCTTGCTGCCGTCCTCATAGTTGATCACGGCTTTCACGGAGCCGCCGCCGTCGGCGCAAATCAGTAGCAGGTAGAGTTTCTCCGCGCTTACCGGCTGTGCGAACTCAAGAGTCCCCGACTCGTAGTCCATGAGCTTCATGGCGTTTGGTTTATCGTAGTCGCCGAGCTGGTATGGGATACCCTCACGTGATGTCACCTTGCCGTCAGTTCCGGCCACTGCGCCCTGTTCCTTGACATCAGATGTATATAGCACCCATCCTTCGCCGTCAAGCTTGTCGGTGGTAGAACCGGCGATGTCGGTGGTCTCGGCTATGAAGTCGCCGTTGAATCCATTCTTGATGGAGACAGGACGTGTGACGGGAATCATCTCTGCAAGCTGCTCGTAGGCCTCGATCTCAGCCAAAGAGGCATAGAAGAAGGTGTTGAGGTTGCAGGCCACGGCTATATAGCGCACTTCGCGGAAAGAGGGGAGTATATAGGTGAGTTCCGAGACATTCTTGAGATTGGAGAATGTCTTGAGGTCGGTCCATGACTTGCCGTCGCCGCTCACCTTGAGGGAGATGTCCTTGTTGACATATCCTGTTGCCTCAATTTCGCTGGTGCCGAAATTATCGTCGGGGATATGAACCTTGATTTTCGACAGGTTGAGGGTCTTGCCGGCATCAACCACGGCCCATATGTCATATTCATATCTGGATGCGGTTTCTACAGCTTCCAAAAGGCCATCTTTTTTCGTGTCGCCATCCGTGAGAGTCTGGACATCGACCTTGTCGTAGGCAGCCTCGGGAGTGTAGTTTCCAAGGTATCTGCGTATCTCTACCGGTAATCCCGACAAAACGTTCTCGGCATCAGTAACATCGATGTTCACGGTGATTACATGCTCGCGCACGACGCCGCCGTTCTCCACCCTTACTGTCAGTTGCGATGCGCCAAGAATTCTTTCTCCGGTGACATCAAAAGAGAATGTGGCCTTGTCGGCATCTTCGATTACCTCGCCTACGATGAGATTTCCTCCGGGCGTAACCGTGCACTGTAGATTGTCGCGTGATTCTCCCTTGAGGTCATATGCCACGGTGACGGTCTGAGGCTCGCCTGCGACTACCGATATTTCTTGCGGGGCCTCCAGCGACAGCGAGATAGCCTCGCGACCATAGGTCTCGAACTCCCAGACACGGGTGGTGATGTTATTGTCGCCGTAAGGTGCCAGTTTCACATAACGGGCCTTTACGGGATATATATAGTCGTACTTCACGTCATCGGCACCACGTCCGGTCTCATCGACCACGGTGGTCCATGTCTTTGCGTCGAGACTTGTCTGGATCTGGTATTTCTCTATATTGTTGTATGTTTCACGGCCTGAATTGCAGTCGAAGAAAGCAAATCCGTAGAGCACATATACGTCACCGAGATTGATCACGGCATACGGATTCTTGCCGGTGGAACACCATTTCTTGTCAATATTGTAGGGCTTACGGTCGCCGTCGACAAGGTTGCTTGCCGTCTGTAGATAGCTTGCGGCTGCGCTCTGAGAGTGAATGCTCTTGTTAAGGGCCACATTGCGTATGTCGGCATAGTCGCCGTCAGAGAGCACTTCGAATACGAAAGCCTCGGCCTCGCCTGTGCCGACCTCATTGGTCAGCTGAGCCTTGACTGTATAGGAGCCAAGAGCATCGGCGTGTACACGAGTTGTGAACTCCGTGCCGTCGCAACCTTCGGCAAAGGCCATTCCCTCGGGGAGGATCCACTTGCATGCTGATGGCAGGAACGTGCCGGTGGCAGTCAGGGTGATCTCCTGGCCCACCTTGGCATAGGAGCATGAGGTGCGGATCTTCACCACCGGTGCGGTGGCTTTGGGATATTCGGCTATGACGGTCTTTGCGATGCCCTTGGAGGCATCTTTCATAACGGGCACTACCTCCACGTTGATGCCGCTTTCTGTGCCTGCGCGCTTCACTTCGGGAATGTAGTAGCCTTCGCCGCGGGTCTGACCGGCGAGTGTGCGCTTGCCTGCCGCATCGATGGTGTAGATGTCGAAATGGTCGAGGTCGGAGTTGTCGGCCCAGTCCCAGGTTACGCGGATGTCGCCGCCTTCTTCACCGAGCTTGTTCTGGATGGTGAGGTTGGTGATATCCACAGCCTTGGGCGAGTATCCCGCAGGGATGATTACCATCTGGCCCAGGCGCATCTCGTAGGCGGCGATGTCGGCATCGGCCTTGAGGTCGAATGCCACCATGTAGATGGTCTTGCCATTGGCCGGGGTGAGGTCGTATTCGGCGACGGTCCAACCGTTGGTCTGCGAGGTCGAGGAGGCATTGATCTCCATGTCGGGATCGACGGTGCTCTGAGTGGAGAGGCGCAGCACCGGGGTCACTGCGTTGTTGCTCTTGTAGACGAGGCGCAGCTTGCCGCCGTCGCACGGAGCCACCATCTTGTAGAGGCGCATCAGGTGGGATCCTGCGGAAAGCGAGCCGGATATAAGCATGGAGTTGCCCCCGGAGTATGCGTCGTCCCAGTCGATTGACTCTTTAAGGTTATCGCCGTTCTCGATCCACCAGCGCCATGTGGGCAGGTAGCTCTGCATACCGGCGTGGCTATAGTCGCGTGTGCCTTCGATCACGCCCTCCACGAAGCGGTGCTTGCCGTTGCCCACGTTGAACGAGGTGATGAAGGGAAAAACGTCGATAGATGTCGACTCCACGAGGCATCCTGCGAAACCGCGCCAGGGAGCGCTCCACATCGATCCCTCGCCCGAGGTTATCTTGGAGGGGTCACCGTCGTTGTTGACATATGTGCGGCGCTCGCTTTCGAAAGTCTTGCGCATGGCCTCGTAGGCCTGTTCGCCACGGGCGTTCTCGGTGAAGAACAGCTTGTTGACATTGTCCTTCCACGTGTGCTCCTCCGGACAGAAGAGTGCCAGAGAGCCGACATGGCCGGTGCGCGGATAGGCTGTGTTCAAGGAGCTGCCGAAGCTCGTGAGTCCGGCACGTGCACATTCTATGCCGCCGTATATGCGGTGGAATGTCTCCTCGACGGTGCTGCCGATCTGGTCGGCATAGCCGCGGTAGTCGCCCGCACCACCTCCGTAGTCTATGAAGTGGGAGCTGCGAGGATTGGTCTTTAGCATGTTGACGGCGGGGTAGTTGCTGGCATCGTACCACACGATCTCCATGTTCATGTCGCCGTCGGCCTCTGCTACTTCATAGAAGTATTTCACCCAGCTTATCCATGTGCTCTGGAGACCCTGGTGGCTCTCGTCGTTGATGAAATAGCCGTCGATATTGTAGTACTTGGCCATCTTGTAGAGCTGCTCGGCGTAGGGGAACTTGCCGTCCTCCTCGGTCACTATCTGCTTGGCCCAGGGTTTACCATTGGTAGTGGCCTGGAAGAAGATGGTGGCGTAGACTTTGGTGCCCTGCGTGTGGGCTGCATCGACAGTGCCTGCGGGAGGGAATACGATGATACCTTCGTCATCGGCACCGCCCCAGTTGACAAGCTTCTCGTAGTACTGCCAGTAGGTGGGCAGATAGCCTATGAAATTGTCGAAGCCCTGGGCGGAGCACTGTCCGCACATCTTGGCTGATACGGCCTCGAGCATGAGCTGTCCTTCCTCGAACTGCTCGGCATTGGCCTTCATAGGCTCCGGGGTGCGGAGGCGTTTTTTCAGAGGGATGCGCGAGCGGTTGAACTTCGCGTCCTTGTCGTACTCGGGTGTCCAGTCCCTTACGTCATCTGGAAACCAGCATCCCGCGTAGGGCTGTTGGGCATCAGCTGTACCCCCCCCATAACCTATTATGGACGAGGCTATTATAGCCGAAGTGAGTAGATTTTTGAAACTCATTTAGGTTGTAGATTAGGTTAATAAAAAATATGTTCAAGGCGGTCATGCCACGTCGGGGGACTTGTGCCTTCTCATGGAAGGACAGCCTTGGTTTGATTGTATGATTACCTGATAGTATGGTAGATCGCAGAAGTTGTCCGGTTTTCTGCTGTTGCCGCACATGCCGGAGGCATCTGCGGCAGATAGCTGTGGCATAGGTTGCGCAAGGTCAAGAGTCAGGAGAGTCCCACCTTTCTGTAATAGTGACACACTCAGACATCCTTTTACTTAAACAAATTTAAAAAAATGCAGATTTTTTTTAGAGACCCAGACTTGCACCATAATATTATGTTGGTGGCTCATCAATATGTGTAGATGATTCCTCGACATGGACGGTTCGCAAAAAGGCTGAGAACCCCTCTCAGCATAAACGTTCGGTATTTCCGCGTTATCGGTGATTATCCGCGAGAGGGAGACGTGCGACCGGAAGCGTTGTCGCGGCTTCGGGAGTAGGGGAATGCCGTTTCGGCAAGGAATAATGCGTTTTCATGCCATATCATCGGCAATCAACGAAATTATTTTTCGTTCGATATCTTTGGGAGATATTTCATATACAGGGTCGAGTGATTTAAATTTTGCATCGGGGAGGAATCGATCAGAACGCGTCAGCATTGCAATGAGATTTTTCGATTTTAATCGATGGCCCGAATACTTTAATGCAAGATTCATCATATCATGCAGATTGACACCGGCTTCGAGCAACGAGTATATGTCGTAGTAATCACGGAATTTACTTCTGCGAAGCATTACCTCCATTTTCATCGCTTCGATTGATGTAAGGTCGGCAAGCCTTATATTGTTGATGAATGGGATTTCTTGTGTTACCGGTGAATAATTAGGATTGGCATATAATGAAATCTTGACATCATTGACAACGAATTCCACATGGTCTATGTCCAATATGTCGCATCGGTCAATAGTGCCGACGGATGAGAGCTCTTTTTGGATGCGAGGCCAGTCGACCTCTCTTTTTTCATGTTTTGACTTGCGCCACGACATAAAATCGAGATCTTCGCTCCTTCGTGTGCCCAGTTGTAATGAAAGAGCCGTTCCACCTACCAACACGTAAGGGCTTATACAATCGAGCTGTGATACAGCTTCAAATATGCGGGATACATGTGGTGCGAGACCTTTCATAATCCGGTATCGTGAATGAGGTTGTTGATGCGGCGCGTTTCGAGCGATTTAAGATATGAGTCGGGATTCTTGGCCCGGAAATAATACCATGCAAAGAAACGATTAAGCGTATACAGGTATTCTCCTTCCGGGAGAAGCAGTTTTTTCCAGGAGTCTTTTATTTTCTTTTTTGAGTATATCAGGAACAGGGTCTTTATGTCCGGCAAATCAAGATACCGCATGGTGAAGGCAATCAATTGAGCATCGTCGAGTGTGTCTGTCGTGAGTGTGTCTGATCGATATGGCCAAAAAGCATGCTCCTTCTTGAGTCTGTCAAGAAGATCCATTTTTATCTCGTTGATCCGGTTCTTGTCTCTTATTGTCATTGTTGCAAAAATAGTGATTTCGCAACTAAATAACAAATTGTGAGAGAAAAGCCAGCAGGAATGAGTTTTGCGTCATAGGTCATTATCCGCGAAAGGGCGACGTGTGTCCGGAAGCGTTGTCGCGGCTTCGGGAATATGGGAATGCCGGGGATTTGCGGCCACGAGTGCGCGAGCGGTCGGACGGGAGGCGTAGTTTGGGCTTTCCTGTTGTCTTGGTTGGTGTTTGTGCGGCTTTGGGATTGTTGTCGGTGCGCTTGCCGGCGTCCGGTTGAGGGGGCGCTGGGGTAGACGGCTGTGGGATTTTGGATTTCCGGTCTTTGTATTCTGTGCCTTTAGGGGATGATATGGTAGGCTTGGACGGTGTTTTATCGGGGAATGGTATTGCCGGAACTGATGGCGTTTTTACGGAGGATGGGGTGTCCGTGTCCGGTGAGGCCGTTGCACGTGTTGCGGGAGAGGTGGTGGCCGCTGACTGTAGGCGGCGTTGGCGACGACGCTCTGCGGCGCGTCGGTTGCGTGTCTTTCGTGTGTCGATCATTGCCTTTATTACTATCCATGTGCTTCGGAAATCACTGTCATTGAACTCATTGTCGACCTCTTTCCCGGTTTCGATATAGTCGCGTACCAGGCGCTCGTAGCGTCTTGAATCTTCGGGGAGCACACACTGCAAGGCGGCGAGCCATGCCTCGTCAAATTTGTATCTTGGTGTTTTCATAAAATAAAAATATTAAGATAATGGTTATCCATCATTTGGATGAGGAACTTATTACGATGCAAATTTACTTCAAAATGATGTAATATGCAAATCGAGCAATATGTTTTTCAACATGAAATCATTCATTACGTGGCCGAATTCCCTTGTGCCCGTCATGAATATATTTATGTTTGATGTCCATCCATCGGGATATTTTCAGTTCTATGCCATAGAATCGCTTATAACTGCTGATTACCTTCTCCAACCATGTTTCGGCGATGGCATTAGTGCCTTTGTATCTATAGACAGTTTGTTCCAATGCGGACAAGAAATCTTCCAAAGATTCAAATGTAGGATACTCTTTCTTGTCAGAATACCATACGGCAGGGCGTATGTTGTTGATGATATTGCTTTTGCATTGCACTTTTATGCTCCATCTTTCGCTTGTACAGCATATTTCCCAGATTTTCTTCAACCAGCAGTTCTCAATGATTATTGTACCATTCTCCATTTTGTATTTTATGAGAAGATAATTGGAATGGAGCTTATACGGCTTTTCTATGATGAGATTTATAAAGCTCATATAAGATGCAATATCGAAGTTCGGGCTACCGGTGAAAGATTTAATCTCCAACCAGTCGTTTTCGGTATCATCCGGGTTCAGCCAGAAATCCGGAGAGGACTGTCGGTGGTTATGGACATGAGGAATACCTTTTGAGGTCATCCATTTATCGAGCCATTCTTCCAAGATATTCCCCACGATATTGTTTTGATCTACTGTGATGTTGAAGTCATTCAGCTTAAAAGAGATTTTGCCTGTAGCTCCTTTGAAGCCGAAATCGGCCATCAGCAGGTCGTATATCTCTTGTGCTCTGTTCGCGTCGTTATTGAAGAAGAAAAACATTATATAGATTTTAATAAGCGTTCACACACAGCTTTAATTACAGGAACAACAACAGTGTTACCCAATAAGTCAAAACCGTTTTTTTCTGTAACATTAAATTTATAATCTTCGGGGTAGCCGAATAACCTGAGTCCCTCTTTCAATGTAAGCCTTCTGAGTCCATTGCCATCCGCCACTACGAGCTTCTGCATATCCATTGCTACCAGGGTTGGAGCAATGCCGCGAGGATCAAGAATCTTATTGATCTCGAAACTGAGTTTTCCGGTAACTATATTATATCCCTTAGGCAAAGTGGGGTCTTGTTTCCTTTCTATTGTCTCATTGCCGAGTAAATCTCGAGTGACTATTTTTCGTTTAGGATGTTCAGTTACTAAATAGCCTTTCTTGACAAGACTGTCGAGAATGTTTTTGAGGTTGTCTTTTTTGTGATAAAAGCTACCGATCATTTCTAAAGTAAGGGGCATACCATCCATCCAGTCGATGTTATAGGCTTCAGCCCAGATTTTTTTTCTTCTCTCCGTAAGAATGACATTCAGCAGTTCTTTTTCCTCTGCTGTGGTTTCTCCCTTTAAATCGATGTCCCAACTATGGATGTTGTTTTTACCTCCGCGTTTATCTTTGATGGATTTGCCATAAAGTTCGGGAATACTATATTTTGAAAGGAGAAGTCTGGTGAATGGCGAATCTAAAACGGGCAACCCGGATTCGAGGATGCTTTCGAGATTTTTTTCTTTAACGGGGAAGTTGGCGAGGTTGATATGTGTTTTAAAAGTGCCTACAATATATATCCTTTTCCTCTCCTGTGGCACGCCGAAGAATCTTGAATTAAGGATCGCATGACTAACCTTGTATCCTATCGCTTCGAGGTGCTGCAGTATTGTGCGAAGAGTTTTCCCTCCATCATGGTTTACAAGGCCTTCGACATTTTCGAGGATGAATCCTTTGGGTTTCTTTGCCGACAAGATTCTTTCTACATCAAAGAAGAGTGTCCCACGGGTGTCTGCAAATCCCTTGCGGTTTCCCGCAGCGCTAAATGCCTGACAAGGAAAGCCGGCACAAAGTATGTCGAAGTCAGGGATGGTGTCTACGTTTATCCGGGTAATATCTCCTTTTATTTCTTCGGTAGGATGATTCTGCTTGAGGACGGTTAGCGCGTAAGGCTTGATTTCAGATGTAAACACGCATTCAGACTTGATTCCGACAGCATCAGCCGCGAGTTCCAAGCCTTTCCGGATTCCACCTATACCGGCAAACAGGTCGATGAATTTAAGAGTATTTTGTGCCATTGAATTGATCGGATTACAAAGATACGCATAAGTCGAGCGCAAAGCCAAATTTATTTGGGCTTTGCCGAGCGTGAGTATCTAAGGCGATAGCCAAAGATACGCAAAAATACGGAAATTATATTTCGTTCAATGTCTGTTAATGTTGTCATGGACGGGGATGTTGTGGTTTGGTCGGGATTGTTTCGTAACTTTGCGGGATGAAAGGATTCTGGAGAAGTTACAAGGAGTACTACGGGTCGATCATCAGGCTGGGGGTGCCCATACTGATAGGGCAGCTCGGCATGATCGTGGTGGCGTTTGCCGACAACATCATGGTCGGGCGCTACTCGACGGAGGCGCTTGCCTCGGCATCGTTCGTCAACAATGTGTTCAACGTGGCCAACTTCGCCTGCATGGGGTTCACATACGGGCTTACGCCGCTTATCGGCGCGCTTTTCACCCAAAAGCGTTTTGCCACGATAGGCACGATGATACGCACCGGGGTATGGCTCAATCTGGCTTTTACCCTTTTTGTCACAGGCATAATGACTGTGCTGTGGCTCAATCTCGACCGACTCGGACAGCCCGAGGAGCTTATGCCGCTCATACGCCCGTACTATCTGATCGTGCTTGCGGGACTGCTCCCCATATCGCTCTTCAACGTGTTCGCCCAATGGCTGTTCGCCATCAACCGCACGCGCCTGCCCATGTGGATAGTGCTGGGGGCCAATGCGGTGAATATCCTCGGAAACTATCTGCTGATCTACGGCCACTGGGGCTTTCCCGAGATGGGGCTGATGGGTGCGGGTGTCAGCACACTTACGGCTCGCATCATATGCCCGCTTACGGTGATAGCGATATTCTGCCTTAGGCGCGAATTCCACGACTATTTCACCGGATTCCGCGAGGGTAGGATGACACCCCGCATGGCCGCGCAGGTCAACCGCACGTCGTGGCCCGTGGCCATGCAGATGACGTTCGAATCGGGTTCGTTCACATTTGCCGCCATTATGGCCGGATGGCTCGGAGCGGTGTCGCTCGCGGCATTCCAGATAATCGTGATCACCGGCACTCTGGGCTTCTGCATCTACTACAGCATGGGAAATGCCGTGTCGGTGCTCGTGGCCAACGCTTCCGGACTCGGCGACCGCCGGGAGATGAGGCGCATAGCCTTTGCCGGCTACCATATAATACTCACCCTGGCCACGATCTCGTCGCTGATATTCGTGCTGTTCGAGCGCGACATGATACATGCCTTTACGGAAGATGTGCGCGTGATCGAGGCTACTGTGGCGCTTATCGTGCCGTTGGTAGTGTACCAGCTCGGCGACGCCACGCAGATCAATTTCGCCAACGCTTTGCGCGGCACCTCCCACGTGATGCCTATGATATGGATAGCCTTTGTGAGCTACGTGGTCGTGGGTGTACCAGCCACCTACATGATGGGCTTCCCTCTCGGACTTGGCACTTACGGGATAATCCTCAGCTTCTCGGTCAGTCTGTTTCTGGCGGCCGCCTTGTTCCTCTATTTCTTCATGCGCAGCACGCGGATCAGAGAATAGGGAATAGCGGACCGCGTTATTTGGGGTCGCCGGTGTAGTAGGCCTGCACCTTGCCGAGAGGCAGTTTCCCCTCTACCTTGAGTGGCACACGCTGCGCGTCGGTCGATATCCATGTGTACATGGTCTCGCCGGTCGATTTCCCCTTGTGGGTGAACGAGAATGTCAGATAGAACGCCTCCCACTTCCGGCGGTTGATCTTGATGGTCTGCACGCCCCGGTAGGTGACGGTGATCTGCTCGACATTCTTGCCGGAAAAGAGATTGGCATGTATCTGCGTGCCGTTTTTCATTGCCGGGTAGTCGAACTGGCGCAGGAAGTAGAATATCGACAGCATGTCGAGCGTAGGCTCCGTGGCATAGAGAGTGGTGTCGAACCGCACCTCCGGCCCGTCGCCTTTGCGGCGCAGGCGCGATGCGTGTCCGGTAACCTCGTTGCCGTTGCGCGAGTAGCGCACGATGTCGCGGTTGTAGGTCTCACCTTCATGGGTGATTTTCCTGTAGATCTGCGGCAGGCATCCCTCCTTGCGGATGGTGGCCTGGAGGGTGTCGCGTACGCGAAACACCTTGTCGGCCCACGGGAGCGTGCGTGCAGAGAGTTGCGTGTGGTAGCTGTCGCCGTCGCTGCGCAGAGACAGGGTCGCCGAGGCTGCATCCTTGTTAATCAGACCCCACTTGTAGAGAATCACGTAGGGAAGGTCCTCGTCGGGAAGATCGAGGGAATAGGCAGTGGAGGCGCATGCGCATCCGATGAATAGAGTCAACAACAGTTTGCGTAACATAGAGTCTGATTTTTTGTTTGATAAGCAGCACGGAGCGATGCAGGTACATCGTAACGTGATGTCATGCCGGGTTACTTCCCGACACGTACTTTTACCACGTATTTTCGGTGGCGTCCTTCGCCGATATTGGGTGCGTGCGCGTCCTCCGGGTATAGGATCATGAACTGTCGCGGAAGCATCGGCACCAGGCACTGCGGCTCGTCGGAAGCGAGGAGGCAGTCTTTTTCGGAATCATATTCCTGGACTATCCGGCTGCATGCCTCTACAGGCGCCCATCCCATAAGCTCGGGTGTGTCGATCGACACCTGTATGTCGATCCATTCGCGGTGGGCCTCCATGACGGCCTTGTCGGCCGCTTTAAGCTCCACTTCCTGGCAGTTTACCACGATGTCGCCGTCGGCGAGCACGATTTTTTTGCCCGCTTCGAATCCGGGCATGTCGATGTTGGCCTTTACCCATGCCAGCGCATCGGCGATCGCCGGTGAGAGGCTGTCGTAGCGGAATGTGTCGGTTAGATTTCCTATTACCATGTTGATGAATATGTTTTAGTAGTAATTGACAGTGGTATGTGTGTAAAGTTTAATCACAGCAGAGGGAGGGCATGGCGTGCGGCCTGCTCGATGCGGTTGTTGCGCCAGCATTTGCGGCATACGGCGATATAGCGGTCGTCGCCGCCGATTTCGAGTTGCTGTCCCTCCGTCACGAAGTCGCCGTTGGCGTCGATACGTGCGTTGACTATGGTCTTTCGTCCGCATGAGCATGTGCTCTTGATCTCGTCGATGGTGTCGGCTATCTCGAAGAGCCGCCGCGAGCCTTCGAACAGACGTGTCCGGAAGTCGGTGCGCAGTCCGTAGCATACCACGTTGCTCCCATAGTCATCGACTATCCGGGCGAGCTGGTCCACCTGCTGCTCCGAGAGGAATTGCGCCTCGTCGACCAGCATCCAGTCGATCACCGCGCCGGCTTCCTCGAAAAGATTGCGGGCCATCTCATAGAGGTCGGTGTCGGCGTAGATCCAGGTGCATTTCCGCTCGATGCCTATGCGTGAGCGTATCACATTGTCTTTCTCGCGGGTATCCACCACCGGCTTCAGGCACACGTAGCTCATCTTGCGTTCCTCGAAGTTGTAGGCCTGGGTTAGCAGCAGGGCGGTCTTGGCCGATCCCATAGTGCCGTAGCGGAAATATAGTTTGCCTTTTCGGTCCATGTCGGTATCTTATTTCGACCTCAAAGATACGAATAAGTCGAGAGAAAAGGACAAGCTTGCTTGTGCTTTTCCGAGCGCGAGTATCTAAGGCGATAGCCAAAGATACGAATAAGTCGAGCGCAAAGCCAAATTTATTTGTGCTTTGCCGAGCGTTGGTATCCGATCAACGCGATACGTAGATTCTGTATTCGCCGGATTCGAGCGAGTCGGGAAACGCTTCCATCCTGCCGGTGAAGAAATTGACGGCGGTGGCATCGGCCTTTGGCGCATTGCCGGTGTAGCGCACCGGGGCGGCTTTGGAGCCGAGGTTGACAAACACGTAGACCGTGGCGCCATCCTCGTCGCTGCGGCTGAATGCATACACGTCGTCGCTCTCGGTGGGGTAGCGCTTCATCGGCGCTCCCGCGCTGCCGGCGCGTAGCGACGGGTGGGTGTGCTTCAGGTGGTTGAGTTTCTGATAGAAGTCGAAGTGGCCGTTGCGCGGTGTCCATTGCGGAGCGTCATCCTTGTCGAAAAAGAGCAATGCGCGGTCGAGGCCTGTTTCCTGGCCGGTATATATCAGCGGCATGCCGGGCAGCGTGTACATGAGCACGGCCATGGCATCGGTAAGATTGCCGAGGCGCTCGAATTCGGTGCCTTCCCACGAGTTGAGGTCGTGGTTGGTGATCATGTTCATCATATAGGTGCCGGCGGGGTATTCGATCGATTGGCGCGCGAGAAGCGTGTCGATGTCGATGGCGCGTTTCACGGGATATTCCACCTTTGTACTGTCGGAGCTGACATAGTTGTTCTGTCCCGCTGTGGCGGCGATTGCGTTGAAAAGGTCCTTCATCGGCCAGTTGTAGCCCATGTCGAATGCGTCCTTCTGAAGTTCCGGCTTGCTGGCCTCTGCGAGCATGAACAGCTCGGGTTTCACCGCTTCGAGGCTTTTGCGGGCCTCGTTCCAGAAGTCGGTCGGAACCTCGCCGGCCACGTCGCAGCGGAATCCGTCGATGTCGGCCTCGCGCAGCCAGAAGGCCATCGCGTCGATCATACCCTTGCGGGTCGACGGATTGGTGTAGTCGAGCTTGTACACGTCGGTCCAGTCGTAGGGCGACACGAAGTTTCCTGAAGAGTCGCGCACGTAGCGGTCGGGATGCTCGCTGACCCATATGTTGTCGCGTCCGGTATGGTTGGGCACCCAGTCGATTATCACCTTGAAGCCCATGTCGTGGGCCTTGCGTACCAGGGTCCTGAACTCATCAAGTGTGCCGAATTCGGGATTTAAGGCCTTGTAGTCGGCCACGGCGTAGTAGCTGCCGAGGCCGCCTTTGCGGCCATCTTTGGAAATTGGATGTACGGGCATGAACCAGAGGATGTCGGCTCCGAGCTGTTTCAATCTTGGGAGATGCCGGCTGAATGCCGCCAGTGTCCCTTCAGGGGTGTATTGGCGCAGGTTTACTTCGTAGATTACTGAATTCTCGGCCCATTCGGGGTGGACTACCGTGGTGGCGGTGCTGTCTATGGCTGACGGAGAGCTTTTTTTGCTGCCACGTGAAGAACAAGCGGCTGCCAGGCATGCCACCGCCCCGGCAACGACTACAAAAATCGCGAATTTTCTCATGACACAAATGTTTTACGGACAAGCCTCCGGATGAGGCTCAGACCCCTTTATTCGCAAAAGTATATCATCGTCGCCTAAAAACCAAATAATGAACTGATTTAAACTTATTACGAAATGTTAAATCCATTATAGGGTAACTGATAGAACGCCGGCAGTGGGGTATATGCTGAAAGAAACAGCATATACCCCACTGCCATGCCTATGATTATATTAACGGGAAATACTGTAGCGGTAGATGGCAAATGAGCGGGCGGGGAGGGTTGAGGAGAACGTGTCGGTAGAACCTTTGCGCGAGAAGTCCGTGGGCAGCGACTCGGTAGATATGACGGAAGTGTGCAGGTCGTCTGTCGAGCCGGCGGCAGCGTTGATACTTTCGGCAGCGCGGGTAAAGAGCGTGCGTGTAACGCCCGACCATGATGCTTTCTTCGGGAGGCGCATCATGTTTATCTTGAAGTCGCGCGGCTCTAACGAGGTGTTGGCGACTTTCACGATATATGTACCGGCATCCTTGTCGTAGACCGCACTCGCATACAGGCCCTGCTGCCCGTCGCCACCGGCTACAGGCCTACCGTCCATGGTGAGCGGCACGACGTTGGTGCCCTTGTTGAGCGAATACAGCCGCTGTATCTCGTAGCTGTCGGTGGGGATTACCTTGAAGTTGTCGACCCAGATGAGGTCGGGTCTCCATTGCCATCCGTTGACATTGGCGAAAAGCGGGGCGTAGGTGCACATGTTAACAACATCGGCGTTGCGTTCAAGTCCGGTCATGAATGCGGCTTCGCTGAGAGCGCCGGTGTAGTTGTTGCGTTTCTGTCCTTTTGGATGGCATGCGTACTCTCCTGCAAATACCTTGGGGCGCTTGCGGTCATATGCATCATAGCGTGCGGCATTGGCGAGAAACCAATCCTCGTTCCTGTAGTAGTGCTCGTCGACGAGGTCAACCCCGAGACGTGTCATCTCGGGCCACAGGTAGTCGAACTTGGGATCATCCACCCCCGGGCCGGACGAGCCGATGATGTTGATTTCCGGATGAGCCTTGCGCATGGCCTTGACGAACGGTTCGAGACGTTCGACATACTCAGATCCCCATTGTTCGTTGCCGATGGCCACATATTTCAGGTTGAACGACGCCGGATGTCCCATGGAGGCACGTAGCGCGCCCCATGTCGATAGCGTGTCGCCGTTGGCGAATTCCACCAGATCGAGCGCGTCGCGCACGTAGCAGTCGAGGCTGTCTACAGGCACGTGTGCGTCGGGGGTGTTCTGGTACTGGCATAGCATGCCCACATTGAGCACGGGAAGCGGCTCGGCGCCTATCTCCTCCGCCAGTTGAAAGTACTCATAGAATCCGAGCCCTCCCGACTGGTAATAATCAGGGGCAAGGCGCGAAGGGAATGTATCAGCCCACCTGTTGGCGATTGTCGGGCGGTTTTCCACCGGCCCTACGGTGTTTTTCCACTGATAACGGTCGGCGGGACGGGTGCCTTCGACGATGCAGCCGCCGGGAAAACGGAACACACCCGGATGAAGGTCGTAGAGCGCCCCGGCCATATCGGCGCGCAAGCCGTTCTCATGTCCGCGCCATGTATCGACGGGGAATAGTGATACATGCTCCACGTCTATGTCGGCGCTCTTCACCGGGTCGACAAGATAGATTCTCAGCGTGCCATCCTCTACAGTGGCCGAGGGCTTGAGAATGACCGTGTACTTCTTCCAGTCGGGTGAATCGATGTCGAGCTGTGCCGAGACCATGGCCGTATTGTCGGAGGCTGACGATGGATCGCACAGCTCGATACGCATTTCGCCTTTGCCATCTCCGGCCTTTCTTGCCCAGAGCGAGAAGCGGTATTCTTTGTCTTTCTCAAAGCTTACGCCAAAGAAACCTTCATTTTCAATGACAGTGCGCTTCTCGCGGTGTCCGGTAGGTGACATACGCAGATAGTGGGGGTTACGAGGGAAGGGCCCGTCGTCGCGCACGCTTATGTCACCGATAGTGTTCCATCCCATCAGGGTCTGCGGGAATTCAAACGACCGGTTCTTGACCATCTCGGCATAAAGGCCGCCGTCGGCGCCATAGTTTATATCCTCGAAGAATATGCCATACATTGTCGGCGCTATCTCCGCACCAACCTTGTCACACCGTACATCGAACGCCGGCACGTCGGCAGTTGCGCTTATTGCAGCCATCGAAAGTGCCGATGCTATGAGGATCGATTTCATATGTAATGCTTTTAAATCAGTTCAATATGTTGTAAAAAATGACCATTTTATTTGGCCGCACCTACAATCACTATGCCTCCGGAGGGTAGGATAGTGACAGGGAATACCCCGTCGGAGGGTATCGAGGCATCGTGCAGCGACGGTACGAAATCATCGGCCAGCGCGGGTCGCATCTCGCCCTTTCGTGCAGCTTTTCGTATCTCCCCGGAGACACCCTTGCGGTAAGTGTCGTTATATAACTTCACCTTTTCACCGGCAATCATCGGGAGCGGCAGTTCGAGCTTCAACGGCTCCGAAGTGGCGTTTATGGCACCGATATACCACTTGTCGGCATTCCGGCGGCCTATCACGGCATATTTGCCGGGGTAGCCGTCGATAAATACCGTCTCATCCCAGCTGACAGGCACGTCCTTCAGAAAATCCATGCATATCTCCGGAGCGTCCGACAGATTGTTGGGTGCGAGCGCGAAGTTCTGCACAGAATTCTGGAAAAGTATGGCAAGCGCCAACTCGAATATGTCGGATGTGCGACGGTAATTGCCGCCATCGTTTCCACGGTTCATACGCCGGTTCATGAAAGAGCCGCCATATTCCATGGATCCCACGGTATTGCGTATGAAAGGATGCAGCGTGGCGTTGCGGGCCTCCTCATCGCAGAAATGCTGGTCGAAGATCAGATTCTCCGAAGCGAGCACGGCTTCAGACCCTACGTAGTTGGGATACATGCGTTCCCAACCTCGCGGCAGAGTGCAGCCATGGAATATCACCATCAGCCCGTAGTCATCGGCATCCGAGAGGATCTGCTCGTAGAGACGCATTGTCTCCTGCTTGTCTCCGCCGAAGAAATCGACCTTTATGCCTTTGGCACCGTTCTCTTTGAGCCATTTCATCTCTTTCTTGCGCACGACGGGATTGTCCATATGGTTAACGGGTGTCTGGCGGATATCATTCCAATAGCCGCTTGAGGAGTACCACATGAACGGACTTACTCCGCGCGAAACTGCGTAGCGCATCAATTCAGCGGTTTTCTCACGACCGGGGTTCTTATCCCAATTCGCGTCAATCAGAGAATATTCGTAACCCATGTCAGCGGCAAAGTCGATAAAAGTCTTTAGATCCTCGTAATTGCTGCTTGCATCCTGCCACAATATCCATGCCCAGGTGCCTTTCCCCGGCATATAGTCCGTCGAAGGCTCATAAAGGGGGGCCACCACATCCCATGGTATGGTTGTCTCTACGACAGGCTTCAATGAATTACCGACTGTCAAGGTGCGCCACGGGGTGTGGCCCGGGAGCGCGAATGCAGGCTCGGACGTGCCGTTGCCGTTGTTCTCCTCCGGCATAGGGAATTCGATCTCATATCCGGCGTCCCTGAACTCGCCCAGACGCGACGCGCAGTAGCGCCCGTCGACACCTGTCTCGCTCACAAGCACCCAAAGGCCTTCCGGATTCAGGTTGAACAGTGCGGGGAACGTATAGCCGTTGCCATACTTGGAGGTTGTGTCCATCGGGGCGTCGTGACTGTACTCTTCCTCATATGACGGTTTCGACCTCTTCCATCCTATCATGGCCTTGCTCTGCGGAGTGAGAAATGTGGTAGTCCCCTCGGGAAGTCTGAACGAGGTCTTTTCGTCGAGAATCCTGATGGCCGAAGTCGGGCCTTGTGTGGGGACGGCATAGCGGAACGCCAGGTCGTTGTCGGCAACCACGAACTCTACGGTCATCTCGTGTCCTTTGTCGTTGCGGAAGGTGCATTCCATCACGTTGGCCTTGAAGTCGATTTCCCCTTTCTTTATACGCGATTGCGTGTACGACTTGTCGATGGTCGATCTCTTTGTCCCGACAAGTGTCATGCCTTTTGAGAAATCGTCAATATCGCTCTCGAATCCGAGGGGGGCGGGAAGGATAGCGTTTTTACCGTCGTAGGTGACGGAATATACCGGTGTCCCATCCTGTGCGGTGACATCGACCACAAGGCGTCCGTCCGGGCCGGATACGCTTTCGCCGGAGACATTCAATGCGGCAGCCAAAAGTGCCGATAAGACTATTGCTTTGGTTTTAATGATTTTGGTTTTCATAATAATGTTGATGGATGTTGGGTTGTCTGTTGATTGGTGTAGTTCGTTGCGGTTTACTTCCGTCATTCGGGACGATACTCCAGGACATAGACAGGCCCGGGGGCGGAATCGGTGACTTTCTCTCCATCGCCCTGCGACGTTTTCTGCACGTATATGTCCAGAAGGCTGCCTGTGCGCCACAGGTCGTTGTCGATTGACGGTTCCCAGGCATCCACACTGAAGTCGGTGAGGTCCGTAACGCTCCATTGCTTGTCGGCCAGCGCGCGCGAGGCCATGGAGACCCTGCTGCCGCGCTCTTCATCGCGGAAGAGGTAGTAGAGCCTCGTGCCATCGCTCACCACTCGTGGACGCGCTATTGGTATCATCTTCGTCCCTCCTCCTGACAGCGAGAACGGGGTACTCCGGTAGCTGACTTTCTCCATGCGCCATTTGCCGTCGTTTCCGAGGCTTACCAGACGATAACGTGGTACGGAATCCGTTGCATCCCTCCAATAAGTGGCTATCAATGGATTGCCGTCGGGATCAGCCGTCATCGATGTCTGGTTGATCAGCTCCGAATTCTGCGGTACAGCCCATGCCGTTTCGGCGCTCTCCATAGTAATCGGCAGCACGTAAGGAGTGCCGTCGCTTCGCTGCCATGTGACCCCGCCGTCGGTCGAGCGTGCGTAACATAGGTCGTGGTTGGTCTCCACGAGCCATGTCTCGCGCCATACCCATGACAGGTGGATTGTGCCGTCGGCGCCGGTACACATCTGCCAGTAGGCATTGCGTTTCCCTTCGCCGTCGATAAGTATGTCGTGGAGGCGTGTCCATCGCCCGGTGGTACGGTCATAGCGGTTCATCACCATATTTCCACGGCCCGACGCGCCCGAGCGGTAGGCGAACATAAGATTTCCGTCGGGCAAAGAGTGGAATTCCGGATTATTACTGTCCGCTAAACTTTAGAGGGCGATTGAAAAATAGGACCGATTCCA
>NZ_CAJTYX010000014.1 GCF_910583865.1 uncultured Muribaculum sp. | reverse complement strand
CCGGTTTTTATTGGTCAACAGCCGTTAAGGTTATTTAAGATGCGTCTGCCGTGTACAAAGAAGCGATGCGTCGGATTTACCGACACACCGCCAATAAATTTCTATATAGTATTCTTAACTGATTTTTTCATGCAGGCTTTACACTCGGATGAACCACAAGCACTGTAGGAGCATCCTGATCCGGATCACCCTCTTCGCCACCGCCCGGGGTATCACCGCCTTCATCGGGGAGAGGCTCCGTGACATCGAGATAGTACGAAACTATGGCATTAGCCGGACTATAATCCACAGCCCATACACCGATAAATATGCGAAGCATATGACGACCGACACGCAGGCCATCCGTACTGAATGTGGCTGTATAAGGCTTTACCATTGTCGGGAATCCCAGCCCATAATCAATCTGATAGGTAACGGTGCCAAAAGTGATTTCCTTTGCTGTGCTATTGACGGGACGCACCGACTCTATGGTAAATGATTCACCTTGAGGCACGGTGATCACATTATCCACGACATTTACTTCAGGCGCGAACGTAACCTCGACATCAAACTCGGGTACCTTATCATCATCGCCACAAGCTGCCAGAAGCAACATCGGCAGAGCGCATAAAATGTAATACAGCTTTTTCATAATAGATTGCATTAGAGAATTTAATTTATAAAACTAAAACAAACCATTATTAAAAGAGTTTAAACACCCCTAAGGAATTTGTCATGTCCGATATCGACATCAACAGAGTATATTTAACAGCGAACCGAGGCTACCTCACGAGACGGTCGAACAACCGGTCAAAGGTCTCGTCGAGATTTTCAGAAAATCCTGGATGCGGACGTGAGGTCTGAAGCGACGCGCTCTTCACCGCAGTGAGCCAACGAAATCGCTCCTCCACAGGCAGCTCCCCCATCGGACCGGCACTCGTAACGCCCGCCGCAGTTGCCGAAAATGTACCGAGCTGTGCCTCTATCTCCTCGCAATCATGCACGTCATGCAACCGTGCGACACGCCCATAGTCGACATCTACGCGCACACGTATCCATCGCCGACGCTTACACATCATCAGCAGCCCGACATTTACAAACTCCTCCCTCTCGACATCGGGCACATAGCGTATCACCGCGTATTCATATAAGTCTTTGTCGTGCATCGATAGCTTCTTTTACAAATATCGCACTATTAGCCAGACGCTTGATAAGAAATTCGGCATAAGCTTCGCGCAATTCCGCCGGCGACTTGTCGGATCCGTCCCATACAAGCCATTCGTCCGGTATAAGCCTTACAATTTTCTGGAGGGTACGCGGAGTGATCTTCTGACGCAGATTCTTGTCGGCTTCGTATATACGCGACGCCCTTGGCAACAGCGCATGATCACGTATATAAGAGAAAGGTGAGAGCGCTGCCTTCTCGACATCGGTCCATGCATGATGGAAATAGAGCGACGCACCGTGATCAATGAGCCACAGCTCCCGATGCCAACGCAGCATGTTGGTGTTGCGCACAGTCCTGTCGACGTTGGTAAGGAACGCATCGAGCCATACGATACACGATGCCGTGTATTCGTCTATTTCGTTGACATAAGGATCTATCGTGAACGCACCTGACAGGAAGTGAAGCCCGAGGTTCAGTCCGCGGCTTGCCTTGAGCAAATCCTGCACTTCCTCATCTCCTTCCGTGCGGCCGAAGTCCTCGTCAAGGTCCAGAAACACCAGTTCGGGCACATTGAATCCGAGTGCACGAGCCACCTCTCCACCAACCAACTCTGCAATAAGAGCCTTACTCCCATGTCCGGCACCGCGAAACTTGACCACATATTCAAATCCATCGTCAGCCTCTGCAAGCGCAGGAAGCGAACCGCCCTCACGCAAGGGCGTAACATACCGTGTCAATTGTTGTCGTCGCAATTCCATACTTCAAATTTAATCAATTTCCAATGAGTATCACACATGTCTGCAATACAAAACGACGGGATAGCCGATCTTTATCGGCATACCCCGTCGTTATATGATACATAAAACGGATTTACATATATTCTTTAAGCTTGGCCTCAAGATCGTCGGCCGTATGCACTCCGGCAGCACGCCACTTCATCTCGCCGTCGCCGAAGATTATAAGTGTAGGCACCGACCTCACATGATAGGACTGCGCAAGTTCCTGATTCTTGTCGACATCAATCTTTACGATTGTCACGCTATCCCCTACCTTCTCCTTGAGCTGTTCCAATATGGGATGCATCATCTTGCACGGTCCACACCACGTGGCATAGAAATCAACAAGTGTCGGTTTCTTATCCTTGATAATATCGTTAAATTCAGACATAACGGTAGATTTTAAGTTCTTTAAATTTAAAACAAGTGCAACCGATAAAAGTTCAGAGGCAACTCTATCCTAAAGAATCGAGCACCTGGCGTATACGCTCATACGTGGTAATGCGGGTAGGCACCAATGGAAGCCTTAGCTCATTCTCTATGAAGCCCATGGCATGAAGAAGGCATTTCACGCCTGCGGGATTGCCGTCGACAAAAAGCAGGCTGAACAGTTCGGTAAAGCGATGATGTATGGTGAGGGCACGCTGATAATCGCCTTCAAGAGCCAGACGCACCATACGCGAGAATTCTCGCGGGAATGCGTTACCTATCACGGATATGACACCAACCGCACCAAGTGTGATCAATGGGAAAGTTATACCGTCGTCGCCTGAAATCACCATGAAGTCCGTAGGCTTGTTCTTGATGATGTCGTCCATCTGGTTGATATTGCCCGACGCCTCCTTTATGCCTATGATGTTGTCGAACTCACGAGCCAGACGCAAAGTAGTGTCGGCTGTCATATTGACCCCCGTGCGCCCGGGAACATTATATAATATTACCGGTATTGGAGATGCCTCCGCGATAGCTTTATAGTGCTGATAAATGCCTTCCTGCGACGGCTTGTTGTAATACGGCACAACCGACAGGACAGCACTGAACGGAGTAAGGTCAACCGTATGGAGTTCATCGATCAAGGCCATGGTATTGTTTCCGCCGATACCGATTACCAGCGGCACACGACCGGCCACACGTTCAGCGATAAACTCACGCAGTCTGGATTTCTCCTCGCTTGTCAGAGTTGCAGTCTCTGCCGTAGTGCCGAGCACAACGAGATAATCCACACCGTTTTTTATCTGATATTCAAGCAAGCGGGCCAAAGCAGCATAATCAATGGATTTGTCGTGCTTAAACGGAGTGACGAGAGCCACTCCCATGCCTGTTAAATTAATTCGCGCCATATAAGGGTCCGGTTAGAATTCATGCTGCAAAGATAGCAATAAGTCGAGAGCAAAAACAAATTTTATTTGATTTTGCCGAGCGTGAGTATCCAAACAATCGCAAAGGCAATAGGCAAGACAAGGAATCCAAGGCTGTCGACACACGACGCGCCAAGAATTCCCTGTCATATTTCCGGAGTATGATAAAGCCCTCCTGTTACTCTTCTACTACGTCCTCTCCCTTCTCTCCTTCTTCAGCCTCGGCAAATTCGGTCATTCCTGCACCGACAAGGATATTGTACCAGTTGAACACCTTGCGGATGTCGTTGGTGTAGACTCGTTCGTCATCGAAATCAGGAAGTATCTCCTTGAAATACGCACGCAAAGAATGGTCATCGGCAAAAGTGGTCATATCGACAGGTTTGCCATCATTCTTCTCCTTTATTGTTTCGAACACACGCGACAGAGGCACATCCTCCTCGGTGGTATAGATGGCGATGTCACCAAGCGACACGATCTTGTCATGCGAATATGCCGGAGTGCGCTTGCCTGTGGAAAGCGACTCTACGATGAGCATATTGCGTCCGTTGCTCACGAGCTTGTAAAGCCCGGGCTTGCCAGAAATGGCGAGGATAGTCTTTAGCATAAATATATCTTATTGTTAAATAGATTATTACATCAATACTCACTTGAAAAATGGAAACGTATGGCCGGAAAGTCGTTCTGGGCCATCTGCAGCACATAGTTGCTGTCGGCCATGAACACGTCGCGCCCTTCACGGTCCAGGGCCATGAACTGGTGTTTGCGCTTCTTGAATGCTTCGAGAGCCTGCGGATCGTCGCTCTCTACCCAGCATGCCTTGAACATCGACAGCGGTTCCCAGCGCACCGTAGCCCCATATTCGTGGAGAAGTCGGTACTGAATTACCTCAAACTGGAGTTGTCCCACTGTACCCACGATCTTGCGTCCGTTGAAACTGTTGACAAAAAGCTGCGCCACACCTTCATCCATAAGTTGCTGCAATCCCTTCTCAAGCTGCTTTGACTTCATGGGATCGGTGTTTTCGATATACTTGAACATCTCGGGAGAAAAACTCGGCAGACCTCGATAATGCAGCTCCTCACCCTGGGTGATAGTATCGCCGATTTTGAAGTTACCGGTATCAGGTATGCCCACGATATCTCCGGGATATGCCTCATCCACAACGCTCTTCTTCTGGGCCATAAAGGCTGTGGGAGCTGCAAACCTCATCACCTTGCCGGACCGCACATGACGGTACGGGGCATTGCGCTCGAAACGTCCGGAACACACCTTGACAAAGGCTATGCACGAGCGGTGGTTGGGATCCATGTTGGCATGAATCTTGAATACGAAACCGCTGAACGGCTCTTCCTGCGGTTCGACAATGCGTTCAAGCGCCTTTACAGGACGTGGCGAAGGTGCTATCTTGACGAAGCAGTCGAGAAGCTCCTTTACGCCGAACGTATTGAGGGCAGAGCCGAAGAACACAGGCGCCACCTTGCCTTCGAGATAATCGGCGGATGAGAACTCGGAATAAACACCTTCGATAAGCTCCAGATCGTCACGCAGCTTGGCGGCATCCTTCTCCCCTACAGCCTCATCGATGCGGGAATCATCCACACTGTCAATCTCCACACGCTCCGTTACCTGGGTCTTGCTCGGCGTGAAGATGTCGAGTGAATGCTCATATATGTTATACACTCCCTTGAACTTCGCACCGATGTTGATGGGCCACGAAAGCGGACGCACCGAAATCTTCAGTTCCGACTCAAGCTCGTCGAGAATATCAAACGGGTCTCGCCCCTCCCGGTCAAGCTTGTTGACGAATATTATCACAGGGGTGTTGCGCATGCGGCACACCTCCATAAGTTTCCTGGTCTGCTGCTCGACACCCTTCGCCACATCGACTACAATAATCACCGAGTCGACAGCGGTGAGCGTGCGATAAGTGTCCTCGGCGAAATCCTGGTGTCCCGGGGTGTCAAGGATATTTATCTTGTAGTCACAGTAGTTGAATCCCATCACCGATGTGGCCACCGATATGCCTCTCTGCTTCTCGATTTCCATCCAGTCGGACGTGGCGGTCTTTTTTATCTTGTTGCTCTTCACCGCGCCCGCCACGTGTATGGCACCTCCGAAAAGGAGCAGTTTCTCGGTGAGGGTAGTCTTTCCCGCGTCAGGGTGGGATATGATGGCGAACGTGCGCCTACGGTTTATCTCATCGTTAAGCGAAGCCATCAGTCATTTTTCTTTAAACGTTCGATACATTTTGCAAGCGAGTCCACCCAATATGGAGTCTCCACATTGTAGGTGGCCTTTATCTTCGACGTATTCAGCACGCTGAAGAATGGGCGTGTGGCGGCTGTCGGATAATCCTCGGTCGGGATGGGCCTCACTACCGACGAGTCTACGCCGGACAGACGTAGGATAGCATGCGTGAAGTCGTACCACGAAGCCACTCCGGAATCAGTGAAATGATATATGCCCGGCACCCACTGATGCGACTGGAGCACCTTTCCGATAGCCTCGGCAAGATCTCCGGCATAAGTTGGCGACCCTATCTGGTCGGATACGACACGTATCTCATTCTGTGTGGCCGCCAGACGCAGCATGGTCTTTACGAAATTCTTGCCGTGAGGCGAGTAGAGCCATGCCGTGCGGATAATGATACTGTCTGGAGCAAGAGCTATCAAGGCCGTCTCTCCCTGACGCTTGGTAGTGCCGTACTGCGACACCGGGTTTACCTTGTCAGCCTCGTTATATGGGCGATAGGCACGTCCGTCGAAAACATAATCGGTCGATACGTGTATCACCTTGGCGCCGGTCTCAAAAGCAGCATTGGCAAGATTGCGCACAGCCTCAACATTGATTTTGTAACACAGAGCCTTATCCTCTTCCGCGCGGTCAACTGCTGTATAGGCAGCACAATTGACAATATGGCTTATATCGTTGACCTCGACAAAGCGTTTTACAGCACCCTCGTCGGTAAGATCTAAATCTTCTATATCAGTATATAATGTCTGTCCGGGAAAGTCCCGGTCAAGCACCGTGCGCAATTCGCGTCCCAACTGACCATTGGCACCGGTCACTAATATTTTCATATCCTGTTGTTTTACTTTTTTCCAATTGCAAAGGTAACAAAATACTGTGACTTTATCCACCTATTGAATTCCGGAAGCACGATTTTGCCGCAACATAACCATGTCGTCAACCTAATTATAAACCGCACAAAGATGATATTTAACACAAAATTTTAGAAAAAGTTCACACAAATCCATTCTTTATCATCATTTTTTGCTAACTTTGTCCTCGAATAGAGACTCATGTTGTCGTTTTTCTTGTTGTTCAACACGTTTTCGGACTTAGAAAAAGGCAACTCAGACCGCGATGACCATGCTGTGAAGCGCGTCCACCGGTCGATGGATTCCAGCCTCATACGGCTGAAAAAACATCGCTATAAGACAAACTATCTTTAGAATCACAAAATCATGCCTTTTGGCTTAAGTCCGATTTCACCTTGTAGAAAGGGGAAACGGACATTTTTTTGCCCTATACCGCCACTCCGAAGCGTGCCGACATGGTGTAGCATATATGGATAAATATTACGCAAAGAGTGCACAGAGTGCTGGTTGATAAACGGACGGCCACATGCCTGGTCAAAAGTTTTCCCATACAATATCGTGGATTTCAAAAATTTTGGTCAATTTTGCATACATTTCCATCATTGAAATAAACATAGCTTCATCATGAGGAATATCATCAAACTTATCGCTTTACAGGCCGTCATGATTATGGGGATGGCCTCGTGCGTAAATACGGACAAGAACAGAAACACACTATTTACTGCCGAAATATACAAACCCTCCTATGCTGCCGGATTCCGCATACTCGGAGATTCGTCACATCAGAGTGTGATAATCGAGTCGGTCAATCCATGGCAGGGTGCCGATGGCATTGTACGACGACTGTTTATCGAACGAGGCGACGAAAAAGCTCCTGAAGGATTCGACGGCAAAATCATCAACGGCGACGCACGACGCATCGTCACCATGTCATCCACCCAGATTGCCATGCTCGATGCAATCGGTGACGGCAAAAGGATATACGGTATTTCGGGCCTCGACTATATATGCAGCCCCACAGTAAGAAATCGTCGTGACAGCATCGCGGACATAGGATTCGAGGGAGCTGTAGACTACGAGGAGCTTATAGGCCTATCCCCTGACCTGGTAATGCTCTATGGCGTCAACGGACCGAACCCTATGGAAGGCAAACTCGACGAACTCGACATACCATATATATATATAGGCGACTATCTCGAAGAGTCACCGCTCGGAAAGGCGGAATGGGTAGTCGCCATATCGGAAATCGCCGGACATCGCAAATACGGCGAGAAGGTGTTCGACGAGATACCCGTGCGATACAATACATTGAAGGACTCCATTGCCGCGACAGCCCTCGACGCACCTTCAGTGATGGTCAACATCCCTTACGGCGATTCATGGTTCATGCCATCCACCCGAAGCTATGCCATCCGCCTGATTGAGGATGCAGGCGGCGACTATATCTACAAGGATAACACCGGCAACTCATCCCGGCCCGTCGACATCGAGAAAGCCTACATGCTCACATCGGAGGCTGACATGTGGATAAACACTGGAGCGGCCCGCTCGCTCGACGAAATCAGGTCGGCATGCCCGAAGTTCACCGACACACGTTGTTTCCGAAATGGCTACGTCTACAACAACAACCGCCGGAGCAACCCGGCCGGAGGCAACGACTACTACGAATCCGGCGTGATGCATCCCGACCTTATCCTGCGCGACCTCATCACCATCTTCCATCCCGGCACATTCCCTGTCGACTCCCTTGTATACTACCACCGGTTGAAATAGCGCATACATTACAAGTTGCCGGCTGATTTCGATTGATTTTCGTATTTTTCAGGCATAATCTCATAAATTGCGTTGCATTGTATTGCAAAAATGCTTAAATTTGCCGATGCAACCAATCAAAATGGACTGCGTAATTCGATAATCCAATCAAAATGTAGCCAAACATGAAGAAACATTTACTCATTTACTCCTTGATGCTTGCTGCGTCATCCACATTACATGCCCAGGACACAACGCACAAACCCGGGACAGTACAGAATCCCATAATACTTGAAATAGGAGGAGACAACACCTACGAATTCACCGGTTCATACTCTACGCCGGTCTACAAATACACGGCTCCGGACGACCAACTCGTGAGTGTCACCCCGAACACTTCCCAGACCTCCATAAAAGTGACATCGGACGGCCAGGCATATGGAAGCCGCCAACTCCCATCGGTAAAGTATAGCGGCGATTATCTGTTCATCGTCGCTAAAGACGCTACCGTCTACCTCAATGTCACCACCTACAGCTCGCCCATATCATTATCGGCATCGGCCAGAAGCCACCCCTATAATCTCGGCATAACCGCCGTCGAAGCCATAGAAATAACTGCCGACGGAGCGCCGATGTTCGTGCCGTTCCGCGAGGAGAGCTACAAGGAGGTTCCCGTATATCTGAAATATTCCGCTTCCGATGACGGCGCCCTTGAAATGACATTTTCAGGGTATGTCCACGAGGCATATTACGCCGAGGGTGTCAACGGCGAGTTCTCCGGTATCACGTGCAAACGCTCCGGCGACAATTACCGCACATTCATTCCTGTATATAAAGGGAAGGAATACATAGTGCGCATATCATCTACCTCTGCCAAGATGCTCACCTCCGAACTGACCCATCCGGTATATGGAGAATCGGAGGATTACCCTTTCGTGCTGACCGGTACTGAAGCCGAGATACCCGCGAAGGGCGGCAAGTATTATTACGAGGTAACAGGCACAGAAAGCGGCTACGGAGTGGTCAGCAGCGATATAACAGACTTCGACGGCACTGTATCATGGGGGAAGCAGGTGGAATCAGGCCTGATGACAGTGTCCGACGGCTCGTTTGATATCCGCCAGACCGCCACGAAAGGTGGCCACTATTTTATCGTTGTCGACAAAAAGAGCGATACCCCCTCACCGCAGAAATTCAATGTCCGTTTCGAGACCGCACAGCCCTACGACAGTTTCTACAACGGAGCGGAAATCGCATCCGGCGCGGAAGTCAAATTGCCACCCTATCCCGGCACATACTATTACCGAATAAAAACGCCTTCGGAAGGTGCGTATATCCTGAAAGCCGCCCCAGGGAATCCATTTACCGGCGATAAATCCGACTTACGTCTTTTCAAGCCCGAAAGTTCTTCTACACCGCTCTATATCGGCGAACCGGATATATATTGCGAGGTCGAGGCCTCCAAGGAATATATCATCCAGGTGACTACCGTTGAGAATGACAAACGCAACACATTGAACGTAAGTCTGCTGAATCTACAGCAAGGCGACGGTGCAAGCAATCCGTTCGATGTAAACATCGGCAACAACAACCTGCCTGACGGAGATGCCAAGTATTATCTATATAAGGCTACGAAGAGTTCATGGGTAATAGTCACTCCCGCCGACATGTCAATCAATGCTCCTACGGTCAAACGCATAAAGAGCGAACTGAGCACTTCAGAGCAGAATGTGACTATACTGCGCCATGGTGACGCATATCGGTTCGAGGCCGAGACCGGCCACAGCTATCTGCTGCGTTTCACCAAAGTCAAGGCGGCTACATCTTTCGATTTCTCTACTCCCGACTATGCGCAGGGCGAATCGCGCGACAATCCTTTCAAGGCCGAAGGCTCTTCGATAAGCATACCGGAAACGCCGGGAGTCTATTGGTGGAGCTATAAACCGGAACGCAACGGTAAACTGCATATCTCGACCGACTTCAAATATGATGTGGTAAGTTCGCCGACACGCGAGAACTCCGTGAAACTGTATTCCGACGAGAGCGGCAATGTACTCGCATCGCTTGCGGCGGATCTTACCGCCGAGACCTTCAATCAGGCCACGTACAATGTCGACGAAGGCAAGAAATACCTCATTCAGGTATCCTCCGTGAGCGAACAGGTCGGCAAAACCGTCACATTGGAGATTACCGACCTGGATCCGGGCGAGACTCCGGCCGTGGCCATCCCTATCACATCGTCATCGGTTCCGTTTGAATACTCCATGGAGGCCAATCCAAAAGGATTCACAAGCGCACGATGGTATTCCATCGACCTGAAGGAAGGAGACCTGTCGATATATTCCAAAAGCTCCGTATCTTTCTATTTCTATCAGGAAAGAGAAGATAACAATTACACTACATCGACCTATAAGTTTTATGCATCAAGCTTCTGGGATACATCCTACACCAACCGTTATTACGGCATGAGCGGCAAGGCCATACCAGAGCCGGGACGCTATCTGATTGCTGCATACTTCATGTATTCGGATATCTCGCTCACATTTGAAGGCTCAGCCCTGAAAGCGACAACTTCCGGCATCGAGGAGAACGTGGAATCAACCCAAAAGGCCTATCATATCGAGAGCAACACCATATACGCCAATAAGTCGCTAAGTATCTACGATTTGTCCGGCCGTTTGGTAACCTGCGTGGCAGCCGGTGAATGTGCTGTCGTGCCCGCAGGAATCTACATCGTCAGAAGCGGCGATACAGTCACAAAACTGCTGATAAAGTGATGCGTCACCGCCAATAAATCGGCTTGAAAATATCTATTGGCACTATGGAAATGTGTCGCTGTAGCCGCAAGGTTGCGACGACACATTTTTTATGATAAACGCATAGTTAAATAATGTTATTATTTAAACCCTCTCTAAATAATATCACACATCGGGAATGAGAATTAAAATGAATTTCGGAAATTTGCAGTAAATTTCATCCAGCAGGGAGTCCGAGAGGAGTCCGGTGCCTGAAAAACGAGAGATATGAGACTATCTGAATTAAAGACCGGAGAGACCGGCGTGATAGTAAAGATATTAGGCCATGGCGCATTCCGCAAGCGCGTCATGGAAATGGGCTTTGTCAAGGGGCAGGAGATAAAATCGCTACTCAACGCCCCGCTCAACGACCCCATAAAATACAGCATAATGGGCTACGAGCTGTCGCTACGGCGCAGCGAAGCCAATCTTGTGGAAGTGGTCAGAATCAACGACCATGGCAATGCGAACGATTCACCCATTCATGCCGATGTCCCGGCAGCCTCTGCACAAGATGACGCCGAGGCCGAAATCATCGATCCGCGCGAACATGCACGCCGCACCCAACGCACCATCAACATAGCTCTCGTAGGCAACCCAAACTGCGGAAAAACCTCTCTTTTCAATGTCGCCTCTGGCTCAAAGGAGCATGTCGGAAATTACAGTGGAGTCACAGTCGATGCCAAATACGGACATTTCACCTATGGTGGCTACCGCTTCAACATCGTAGACCTCCCGGGCACATATTCCCTCGCATGCTATTCCCCAGAGGAGCTTTATGTGCGCCGCTATCTCCGCGACGAGATGCCCGACGTGGTGGTCAATGTGGTGGTAGCCTCGAATCTCGAACGCAATCTGTACCTTACCACGGAGCTTATCGACATGGACAGATCGATGGTGATAGCCCTGAACATGTATGACGAGCTGGAACGCTCCGGAGCCACACTCGACTACAAGACACTCGGCGAGATGATAGGTGTCCCTGTCGTTCCTACGATATCACGTACCGGCGAAGGCCTGAATGCTCTCTTCGACACTATCATAAGGGTGTATGAAGGAAGGGAGCAGGCGGTGCGTCACGTCCACGTGAATCTTGGCCCGGAGATAGAACCGAGCGTTACCACGGTGAAGGATGCCATAAAGGCTGACCCCGCGATAGGCGTGCACTTCTCGCCTCGTTATCTTGCCATAAAACTCCTTGAGCACGATCCCGAGGTAGAATCCATCGTAAAGGAATCGCCCGACCACAAGAGACTCCTGCAGTTGCGTGACAATTGCGACTCACTCATCGAGAAACGCACCGGCGACGACGTGTCGGCAATCATCGCAAGCGAGAAGTACGGTTTTATCCACGGTGCGCTCGCCGAGACGTTCGTCGACTCGACCAAGGAGAAAGCCAAGACCACACACATAATCGATGCATTCGTCACCAACAGGCTCTTCGGTTTTCCGATATTCCTCGCCATAATGCTGTTCATATTCTGGTGTACGTTCGAGATCGGCTCCTACCCGATGGAATGGATCGAGAGCGCGGTGGCATGGATAGCCCGCCTCGTGGAGACCTACGTGCCGGAAGGACCGCTCAAGGACCTTGTGGCCGACGGCATAATCGGAGGCGTTGGAGGCGTGATAGTGTTCCTGCCGAATATCCTCATATTGTATTTCTTCATCTCATTCATGGAGGATTCGGGCTATATGGCTCGCGCGGCATTCATCATGGATCGTCTCATGCACAAGATCGGACTTCATGGCAAATCGTTCATACCTCTTGTGATGGGATTCGGCTGCAACGTGCCGGCCATAATGGCATCCCGCGCCATAGAAAGCCGTTCGAGCCGCATAATCACAGTGCTGATAAACCCGTTCATGTCATGCTCGGCCCGTCTGCCGGTCTACGTGCTGCTCGTGGGCACTTTCTTCTCGCGCCACGCAGCCGTCGTGTTCCTGTCGCTCTACCTGCTCGGCATACTGGTTGCCGTGATCACGGCGCGCATGCTGCGACGATTCTGGTTCAAGAAGGACGAGACTCCTTTCGTGATGGAACTCCCGCCCTATCGCCTGCCGACATTCAAGTCGTCGTTGCGCCACATGTGGGGCAAGGGCGAACAGTACCTAAAAAAAATGGGTGGAATAATCCTTGTGGCAAGTATAATCGTGTGGGCACTCAACTATTTCCCTCTGCACGACGAGGATTCAAGCGTGACGTCATCACGGCTCACACCCGAGGAAGATTCCAGGATAAATCCAGAACGTGATTCCTATCTTCAGATGATCGGAAAGGCCATAAATCCCGTCATGGAACCGCTCGGATTCCATTGGCGCTCTACCGTGGCCGCCATAGCGGGCGCACCGGCAAAGGAGATAGTCGTGTCGACACTCGGGGTACTTTACACCGGCGACGAGGATATCGACGACTCCGCACTCTCCACGCGCCTCACGACACCCAATCCTGCCACAGGCAAACCGGATTTCAACCCTGCAAACGCATTGAGCCTTATGGTGTTCGTGCTGCTTTATTTCCCATGCATGGCAACGGTCGTAGCCATAGTGCGGGAGACAGGGTCATGGCGCTACGGAGCATTCTCCGTGACCTACAACACTCTGGTGGCATGGATTGCGGCGTTCATCGTATATCAGATCGCTACATTGCTCGCCTGAAAAATATTTTCAAAAAACATCACCAAGACCAAGGCAACACCGATGGACTATCTGACACTCGCCGCACCTTCCGAGGCGAAATATACCGAAAAAATGAGCAGGTTTCTCGCCTTTGCCCATCCGGCGGCGACTGTCGACGAAGCCAAAGGAATAATTGCGGAATATTCCCGCAGGTATCACGACGCGCGCCATGTATGTTGGGCCTACATGCTCGGGGCGAAAAGGCTCGACTACCAGAGCACCGACAACGGCGAGCCGTCGGGCACAGCCGGAAAGCCAATACTCGGACAGATCAACTCATTCAATCTTACCGATGTGGTGATTGTGGTGGTGCGCTACTTCGGAGGCATCAAACTCGGCACCTCCGGACTTATTTCCGCTTACCGTGAAGCGGCGCGAGAGGCGATTGAAGCCGGATACATAGTCGAACGTAGCGAGATGGCCGAACTGTCGTTCACATTCCCCTACCTGTCGATGAACGACGTCATGCGCCTTGTAAAGGATAGTGCCGTAAAAATAACAGGCCAGGAATTTGACAACTCATGCGCCATGACAGTATCAATGCCGGCCGACAACATCCCCGCATTCTCCGCTCGCCTCAATGACATCGACGGTACTTCAATCAGGTAATACGGGCAAGAAACATACAAAGAGCACAGAGTCCTGATGGGATTTTCATCATCGCGGATTCTGTGCTCTTCACGTTTTCCCTATGTGATTCCTTGACTGTGGATATAGATTCAACGAATGGAGGGATCAGTGAGGAAATCGAGGACACGTGTGCGCAATATCAACTCGTAGCGCGCCTGTATGGCCTGTGTTGTAGCTGTGAGCGCCTTGGATTTGGCTTGCTCATAGTCGGTGGGAGTCGCGCGGCCCACACTATATTTCTCCTGCATCGCCTCAAAAGCCTTGTCGGCCGCATTGCGCGCAATCTCTCCTGCAGCAAGACGACGGCGCGCACCGTCGGCCTGATAATATGCCTGCTGTACCTGGCGCATAAGCTCCTGCTCGGCCTGGTCGAGCATCAGCTCCGCATTGACTTTCTGCACCTTCGCCCGGTTTACCTGATTGCGCGTCTGCAAGCCGTCGAATATCGGGATTGACAGAGAAAAGCCCATGGAAGTCGAATAATTGTTCCTCATCTGGCGTCCGAACGGTTCGTTGGGAAAACCACTCACCGTATAGTAGCTCGAACCGATACCGGCGTTGAACGACAAGCGCGGTATATACCCCGTACGTGCCGCATCGATGCCGCGCTGTGCGGCGGTGATATTGGCCCGGGCGGCACTTACGTTATGGCTGCGGCCCACCGCACGGGTGTAAAGCTCGGCAAGAGGAGCCATCGGCTCTGTAGGAAGAGCCTCCTCGACAGGCTCGATGTCGAAATCCTCTATGTCATCGTTTATATAAAGGAGCTGCGCAAGGTCCACGAGCGCCATACGGGTGTCATTCTCGGTCGTGGCCACCGACAGCCGGTCCTGCGCCAACTGCGACTGCGCCTCAAGCATGTCCACCTCCGGAATCTTTCCTGCGTCCAGAAGCGCCTGACGGCGCGTAAGCTCGTAGGCCGACAGCTCTTCCTGATGCAGTGCTTCCTGATGAAGCTCCTTCTGGTACAGCACCTGGAGGTAGGCTGCGATGACGTTTAGAGTCACATCGTCCTTGACAGCCTCAAGCTGCTGGAGCGACGCAGCAAGAGACGCCTTCGCATAGGCCACCTGCCGCGGAGTGCTGAGTCCGTCAAACAAAGGCACGGAAAGATTCACACCCCACTGCGTGTTGGAGGTATTACGGTCGGCATAGGTATTTTCAGAAGTCAGGCCTCGACCGATATTCCACCCCTGCGATACCTGCGCGTTCAGTGACGGCAGATAGCCCGACTTGGCGGAGGACACCTCGACATTGCCTTGACGCACGTCGATTATGCGCTGACGCACCTGCAACGAATGCTCCACGGCATGGTTTATACATGAATCAAGACTCCACACAGCGGCATCGGCATTGACACCCACGAAGAGAAAGATGGTGAATAATGCAAGGTTCTTCATGACTCGCAGGTTTATTTATCTGAAATTTCATTGCCTCGCAGACGGTCGGTGGCTGTAACGCCATCCTTGATCTGGATGTTGATTCCATCGGAAAGGCCTGTGCCCACAGGGATACGTTCAAACTTGTACTCCGGCACGGTGTCGGTAAGACGATAGACGAATGCCGAATCGCCGCCCCACTCTATCACGGATTCGGGCACAGTCATCACCGAGTCGGCACGCGCAAGCGTAATGGTGGCATTGGCGCTGTAGCCAGCACGAAGATTAACGGAATCGGGCATCTCAAGGGCGGCTTTTATCTCGAAGGTATTTGAGCCGTTATCCTCGGTCGACTTCGGGGCTATATATTCGATCACAGCGGTAGGCGACACCTCCGGAAGGGCGCCTATGGCTATCGCCGTCGCCATTCCTACCTTGATCAGTCCGACCTCGGTCTCATCTGCTTTTCCTTTGAATATCAGGTTGCGCATATCGGCTATCTTGGCCACCGTAGTGCCGTCGTTCATCGTATTGGCCTGAATCACCGAAGTACCGACTTTGACAGGTACCTCCAGCACCTGACCGTCGATAGTGGCACGCACGAGGGTATTGGATTCCTTGGCGTTGTAGGAGCTGACACCCTCACGCACGATACGCAGCGCGTCCTCCGCCGATTCAAGTTCCTGTGTGGCCTTCTTATACTCTGTCTCCGACTTCTCATACTCCTCGCGTGCCACGAACTTGCGCTCGTAGAGGCTACGCGTACGCTCATACTCCATCCGGGCCTGGTCGAGGGAGATTTTGGCCGTCGACACTCTCGACTGGGCCGACGAGAGCTGCGACTCCTCCGGGATGACCTTTATGCGCGCTATCACGTCGCCGGCGTGCACCATATCGCCGGCTTCCACATTGATTTCGGCTATGATGCCCGATATCTGCGGCTTGATCTCAATCTCGTCGCGTGGCTCGATCTTGCCGGTGAGCACGGTAGTACGGCTTATGTTGCCTGTCGAAGGTGACACCAGTTCATAGCTGACAGGCTTCTCGCGGGAATTCAAGAAAAGGTAGACGAACGTGCCAACAAACAGTAGGCCGATTATTGTCCAAAGAATGATACGTGAGGCTTTCCTCATTGCAGTAGGTTATTAAATGTGATATTTTTTTACAGTTGCTTACTTGAAAAATCAATTGTCGTTCAACGCCTCGATCGGCTTTATGCGCATGGCCTTTAGCGCGGGGATTATTCCTGCGGCAGTGCCGAGCACAAGGAACACGACAAGGATTGCCACAGCGGAAGAGAATGCCAGCTGGAATCCTACATCAGTCCCGTCAGCACCCGCCGTGAGCTTTCCGGCTACCGTCAGCACAAGCACGGCGAAACATATCCCTCCGATACCGGCCACGGTGGTGAGCACTACCGCCTCGGATAGAATCTGCGTTATGATGTCACGTGGACGCGCACCTATGGCTCTGCGGATGCCTATCTCCTGTGTACGTTCCTTGACGATTATCCACATGATGTTGCCCACTCCGATTATACCGGCCAGAAGCGATCCGAACCCCACGAACAGAGCAAGGAGATCCATCCCCTTGAAAAGGCCGTCGACCTGCTCGAATTCCTCCGAAATGTCCCAGAATGGCACAGCGTCATCGTCGTAAGGGGATATGGAGTGTCGGGTACGGATTACTCTCCGTATACGGTCGCGTAATTCAGCCGGTGTATGTCCCGGTTTCACGTTAAACGCGATGAAATACACCCTGTCGCCGAGATTATAGTTATGACGCATCACGGCCAAAGGTATAATCACGGCCTCCTCCATGCTCCCTCCGATATTGATATTGTCGTTGCGCTGCTTCACCATACCCACCACACGGTAGTATATGTTGTTTACCTGCACGAATTTACCTACCGGCGATTCCGTGCCGAAAAGTTCCGAAGCCACGCGCGACCCTATGAGGCAATTCTTGCGCTTCATCTGTTCGTCGCTCTCATTCAGCAGGCGTCCTTCAAGCAAAAGAGGCGACATGATTCCGTAATAGTCGGGAGTGAACCCTTGCACACGCCCGTTGGCATAAGACTTGGCGCCGTAGGACACCGCACCGGCATTCTGCGTGACGCCGGATATCGACTCGATTTCCGGAACGGCCTTGCGTATGGCATCGACGTCGCCCTGCGTAAGATTCCATCCACGGCCTTTCTGATAGCCCTTGTAGGCGCGGGTGGTGTTGTTTGAGAACACAAACGCCGAGTTGGTGGCGAAGCCGGCAAAGTTGCGCATCATCAGTCCACGCACACCCTGTGCGCCTCCGATCAGCATTGCGAGCATAGCCGTGCCCCAGAATATGCCGAAGGCCGTGAGAAAGGTGCGCGTCTTGTTGCGCGACAGCGTGGCCGTAATCTCACGCCAGTTGTCTATGTCGAAAACAGGATTTTTCATTGACTTGATTGATTGGTCGGAATAGTATCATTCTGTGCGCAGGGCTTCCACGGGACGTATCTTCAAGGCACGCATGGCAGGGAACAACCCGGCCAAAGCCCCGGCCACGACAAGGAGAGCGGTCACCTGCACTGCCAATCCGACATCGACACGCGGATCCTTGACAAACATGGTGTCGGCGAAAGCATGAGCCATGAGTTCTCCGGCCACCGTACCGAGCACTATACCTATGTATCCGAACAGAGTGGTTATCACCACACCTTCGAGGATTATCTGTATGAGTATGTAGCGCGGACGCGCGCCTATGGCCCTGCGGATGCCTATCTCATGCGTGCGCTCGCGCACACTGACAAACATTATGTTGCTCACACCCACTATGCCGGTAATCAAGGTAAGCAGTCCTATTGCCCACATCACCCAGTTGAGCACGCTCATGGCGGTCTGGTTGCTCAGGTAATTGGCGAAACGGTTCCAGATCCATATGGCACTGCTGTCATCGGGATGGAACGATTCCGTGCGCCCTACCGACCTGCGTATCTCCTTTTCTATCTCCTGGGCCTCATCCATAGTCGACATACCTTCCACTTTCACGCGTATCGTGCCGAGTGTGTCAGAAAAGCCGCTTATAGCCTTGGCCACGCTATAAGGGATGAACACCGAATTGAACCAATTGTGTTTGTACACGCCTATCACCTTGAAAGCGATACCATTGATGTCAAGCAACCTTCCCACAGCACGGTCGGGAGAGCCATAAAGCGTTGTGGCATTGCGCTCCTCAAGCACCACTACCTTCTCGCATTGTGATACGTCGCGGTCGGAGATGAAACGACCGTGGGTCATCTTCAGCTGCTCTTCATCACGCATCACCGGGAACACTCCCGAGTATGTCGATGAAATGTGCGTGCTGTCGCTACGCATCACTACATTGCTCCCCTCAAGGATTCCCGACACATCCGAGACATTCTCCTTTATGTCATGACGGAGCGCCTTCATGTCACGCTCGCGCAAAGATATGGAGCGGCCCTCCTTCAGTCCGTTGAACGGCATCGAAGTATTGCCGGCCCATAGCTGTATCACGTTGCGGGTGTTGCCCATCGGCGACGACTCGAAGCCGGTGCGCACACCCTTGGCAAGTCCGAGAAGCACTATGAGCATGAATATGCCCCATGCCACGGCGATGCCGGTAAGAATCGTGCGCAGCTTGTTGGTGCGCATGGTCTGCCATATTTCATTGAGAAGATCGAACATAGCCGTCTGTCGGATTATCGCGGATTATCGGGGAGGATAAGTCCGTCGGAGATACGTATGATGCGGTTGGTCTGTGCTCCCACCCCCGGATCATGTGTCACTATCACAGTAGTCATACCCTCGTCGTTAAGCTGTCGGAATATCTTCATCACCTCTACGGAAGTCTTGCTGTCGAGAGCGCCTGTCGGCTCATCGGCGAGTATTATGGCCGGATTGGTGATAAGGGCGCGTGCTATCGCCACACGTTGCTTCTGTCCACCCGACAGCTCGCCGGGAAGATGGTGGGCCCACTCCCGAAGTCCCATGCGGTCGAGTTGCTCGAGAGCCATGGCATTACGCTTACGTCGCGACACACCTTGATAGAACAGCGGCAACGCTACATTCTCCACCGCATCCTTATAGCTGATCAGATTGAACGACTGGAACACGAATCCGATAAGATGGTTACGCAGGTCGGCAGCCGCATTCTCTCCGAGATCACGTATGAGGCGTCCGTCGAGTATGTATTCACCGGAATCATAGTTGTCAAGAATACCGAGAATATTTAGCAGGGTCGACTTGCCCGATCCGGAAGCACCCATTATGCTCACAAGCTCGCCACGGTCGATGTCGAGATTGATCCCTTTCAGCACGTGCAGAGGCACGGCTCCTGGATATGTCTTATGTACGTCTTTTAAATGTATCATACGTCTGATAGATGCGGCAACAATGCAAAAGGTTGCACAAAAGTGCAACCTTTTTTTGAATATTTTAAAAATCAAATGTTAAAATGGTGAAAACAAAGAAAGTACATCGTCATTTATTCTTTGTCATGGCGAAACCTGCTTCCATACCGTCGAACTGCTGCAAAATAGAGTTCATGGCCGACAAGGATTTGCTTCCGGCAAACTTGGCGACAGTGTTTACAAGACTCATTAGCTTTGTGGTGTCAAAAGTTACGGTCATTCGTCCTGCCACTATCGATACATGTGCCGTGTAGCTGCCAAGAGGAATCTTCTTCAGAGCCTTGAAACTGAATATGATTTCACCCGGCTCGGCGCCCTGCTCTATGGTGCCGGAGAGCGACAGGCGCGAACTCTTCATCGTGAAACTCTTGTCATCGCCGACGGTCAGCGTCATCCCCGTAAAACCGATTATCTTGTAGTACTCGGCGAGCTTCTGCTCTACTGCGGCTGAAGCAGCCGCACCTCCGGCTTTCTTCAGGAGGTCATCGCTCTTGAATGCGACAGCCGGCGATGAATAGGTCCAGCTCCCCACCATATCGTCAGTAGCAATCTTATCGTTGCCGAGCACATTCGACAGAAGGCTTCCAAGCACACCGCCGAGACCAGAGGTCTGCGCGGATGTGCCGGTCGACGTGCTGTCCTTCGCAGCACCGGCCGACGAGAGTTTGCTGAGGATGGATCCTAAATCGGTTTTTTGGGCGGAAGCCCCGAGAATGCCTGACAAGGCAAGAAATAGTAATATGTATATTCTTCTCATAATTCCCAATATTATACGTTAACATACGTTGTGTCAGTCCAGGATGATGCGGCCGAACTTTTCAGGCTGCATTGCAGAGGGGAAGTTCCCGTCGACAGGAAGCCAGCTCAGGAAATGGGGCTGCGATGTGCCGGTTGCACACTTGAAGAAGTTGCCTTTTATCTCAAGCGGCCACGATTTGCCGCAGATACCCATTATATCAAGAGGGATGGCCACAAGGATATTCCATGTGAACAGACCCTCCAGTTCCTGGAAAGGACGCGAGCCGCATGAAGCCGTGCGCTGTATGTGGTCGAGAACGGCGCAATCCATCAGTTCCGGCTCACAACCGGGACGTACCACATATCCCGACATTGTGCCTATACAGTTAAAGGTGAAGATATAGAATGTCGGATCGTTTGTGTTTGGCTGTATCATCGCTGCCACCGCCGAATCTTCATAGACGGCTGTGTTGGTCTCGTAGTTGACCGCCCGCAGGAAATTGCACCGTACAAAAAAATCTATATAGATATACCTGTCGGAATGAGCCATCGAGAAGGTGGTAAGCGGACGATAAGGGAACTTTGGGTCGGTCACAAACTCTATGGTACGCCGCACCCCACGGTCGTCGAGCGTGGTGATGAGATTGTCGGCCGACAGGTCGTCAAGCTCACTTATGCACGGCACGGCAAGGATGTCGGTATTATTGTCTTGAAGTGTCATCAGTTAATCGATATGTAATCTTTCACACCCATCACGATACCCACTATGCCCATCAGCATGAGGATGCCACCTATGATACGGTTGAAGAGCCAGAGGGAACGCACATTGAAATGTGTACGGACTTTGTTTACGAAATATGTTATGAAATACCACCATAGCAGCGCGCCCCCGAATATGGAAGCATAGCCTGCTATATAGTGATAATAGCGGAATTCCGGCAGAAGGAAGTTGAAACGGGCAAAAAGACCTATGATAAAGAACAGAATCAGAGGATTCGAGAATGTAAGCAGAAATCCGCTGCCAAAATCAGTCCAATAGGTATTGGGCACATCGGCGGGAGTCGACAGCCCTCGTGCGGGATTCTGCCTGAAAAGCACCACCGCGAACACCCCGAGCACCACCGAGCCGAGAATCTGTAGAATCAGCTGATTGGTCTCTATGAAATCGGTGATGAACGACATGCACAGTCCTGTAAGCAGACAGTATATCAAATCGCTCAATGCCGCTCCTACGCCGGTGAAGAATGCCGGCCACCTTCCCTTGTTGAGGGTACGCTGTATGCACAACATTCCGATCGGACCCATCGGAGCCGATATCAGCACGCCTATGGCAAGCCCTCTGACCATTATGTAGAGCAACGAACCCATTGACTGACCGGAATAGTGTTAATAACATTCAAAGTTAAGGCAATTGAGCGAATAAACGAAACGCGTTAACTAAATTTTAACGGTGTTTACAAAACCGGCAACCAATGCCTTTGAACCATGCATTGGCTGCCGGGAAATATATTATTGTCTCGTCACGACATCAATAGGAGTTTTTTAACAACATCTTAACCCACGGTCCAGTGCTCGCCTGCAAGTATCATGGAACGGAGCGAGTCGAAACCCTTGCGTGAACGCACGTCGGCTATCTGCGCATCAATCTCCTCATTGTAGACGGGAGCTTCGACATCACGTATCACACCGATGGCCAACGGCAGTTCGTGGCCATCCATCATAGCCAGCTGCTGGTGGAGGAAGTTGGACGGTGTGTGTGCGTCGTGCACGAGCACATCATCGATAGTGTAGCCGTCCTTCCCGATCTCTACCGCCTTGAGATAGAAACCGTCACGCACAAGACCGAAATTCATATCCTTGCCGAAAAGCATCTTCTCACCGTGGCGCAAATGGATGGTGCGGTCGGCACGATACTCGCGGTCGGTGATATGGTTGTGTATGCCGTTGTTGAAAATCACGCAGTTCTGCAGCAGCTCCACGACCGACGTGCCACGATGGCGTCCGGCAGCTACCATCACCTCCTGCGACGTGGCGAGTTCCACATCGATGGAACGCCCGAAGAAAGTGCCTCGCGCGCCAAACACAAGTTCAGCCGGTATGAACGGATCCTCGGTAGTGCCATAGGGCGATGACTTGCTGACGAACCCACGGTCGGAGGTCGGGGAATACTGCCCCTTTGTCAGGCCGTAAATTTTATTGTTGAGCAGCAACAGGTTGATGTCGACATTTCGTCGCACGGCATGTATGAAGTGGTTTCCACCGATGGCAAGGCCGTCGCCGTCACCGGAAATCTGCCAGACTGTCATCTCCGGATTCGCCACCTTGAAGCCAGTGGCTATGGCTGCCGCACGTCCGTGGATGGTGTGAAAACCGTAGGTGTTCATATAATAGGGCAGACGGGAGCTGCACCCGATGCCTGATATCACCGCAGTCATGTGTGGTGGCACTCCAATCTCGGCCATAGCCTTGTGGAGCACGTTGAGAATGGCATGGTCGCCGCATCCGGGGCACCAGCGAACCGATTGATCGCTTTTATAGTCGGCTGAAGTATATTTTATGGTATCCATTGTGAGTAGTCTTTAAAAATTATCCGCGATAATCCTTTTCACGCTGTCGACAACCTCGCTTACGAGGAACGGTTGTCCCTGTACCTTGTTTATGCGACGGATCTGCACGCCGGGAGCAGGAATACGGCTCTGGAGGAAGTCGGCGAACTGGCCGGTGTTGAGTTCGGCGCAAATCACCTTCTTGTAGCGAAGAATCACATCCATCGTGTTAGCGGGGAGAGGATTGATGTAGCGGAAATGGGCGAAGTCGACCTTCACGCCCTCTTTCACAAGTTCCTCGGCGGCGGTGCGCAGATGTCCGTAAGTACCGCCCCACCCTATGAGGAGCGTATCGGCATCACCGCTGCCTATCACGTCGAGCTGCGGAATGTCATCGGCTATGCGCTCCACTTTCTCCAGTCGGGCATAGACCATCTTCTCGTGGTTGACGGGATCGATGGATATAGCGCCTGTATTGTAATCCTTCTCCAGGCCGCCGAGACGGTGCGTAAGGCCAGGAGTGCCCGGAATGGCCCAATAACGAGCCAATGTAGCCTCGTCGCGCATATACGGACGCCATGTCTCCCGCAACTCCTCGGGGACATAACGCGGATGTATCTCGGGGAAATCGCCGGCTTCAGGCACACGCCAGGCACTCGAACCGTTGCCGATAAACGCATCGGAAAGAAGGATCACCGGAGTCATATGCTCGATAGCGATGCGTGCGGCCTCGAAAGCCATGGTGAAGCAATCGGTGGGTGACGCGGGAGCAAGAACTACTACAGGCGACTCGCCGTTGCGTCCGTAAAGGGCCTGCATGAGGTCGGTCTGCTCGGTCTTTGTAGGGAGTCCCGTGGAAGGTCCTCCGCGCTGCACGTCGATTACCACCAGAGGCAGTTCGGCCATGACGGCAAGTCCGATACCCTCGCTCTTCAGAGCGAGTCCCGGCCCGGAAGTGGAAGTCACTCCGATGTTTCCGGCAAAAGAGGCGCCGATAGCGGCACATACACCGCCAATCTCATCCTCCATCTGTATGGCCTTCACGCCGAGGTCGCGACGCTTTGCAAGCTCATGAAGGATGTCGGTGGCGGGAGTAATGGGGTAGCTGCCGAGGAAGAGCGGACGACCGGCTTTCTCTGAAGCGAGTATGAGTCCCCAGGCCACGGCGGTATTGCCGTTGATGTCGGTATAGACTCCCGGACGCACGGCCTCCGACTCAATACGGTAGGTCGACACGCCGGCATGTATGTTGGCGCCGTAATCGTAGCCGGCGCGTATCACCTTGGCATTGGCTTCAAACACGGCAGGCTTCTTGGCAAACTTGTTGTGAAGATGATGTATGGCCGCCTCAAGCGGACGATCGAACAGCCAGCACACGAGACCAAGGGCAAATATGTTGCGACATTTAAGCACAGCCTTATTGTCAAGCCCGGAATCGGCGAGGGCTGCTTTTGTCATTGAAGTAACGGGAACTTCCACGACCTGCGCCTTGAGGTCGAGTTCGGTATATGGATCGGAAGTGGCGAACTGCGCTTTCTTCAGGTCGTTCTCCTTGAAAGAGTCGATATCGACAATGGCGACACCACCTTTCTTGAGATGCTTCACATTCTGCTTCAACGCAGCAGGATTCATAGCAATAAGTACATCGGCCTTGTCGCCGGGAGTATGGACTCCGACGCCGAGATTCACCTGAAATCCCGACACTCCGCTGAGCGATCCCTGGGGGGCACGCACCTCGGCCGGATAGTCGGGGAACGTGGACACCTGGTTGCCCACTCCGGCCGACACATTGGTGAAAATGTTGCCGGCAAGCTGCATGCCGTCGCCGGAGTCGCCGGAAAATCTTACTACCACCTTGTCGATGGTCTTTACATCAGCTTTTTCTAACATGATGGTCTATTATTGCGTGTTTGTTTAATTTTCAAAACTTAGGTGACATATCACTTGTCGAAACGGAGGGCTTTTCCGCGCACGTCGCAGTCGATAGCTCCGTCGCGCCATACGGCTTTGCCGTCGACCCATGTGGCCACCACGCGGTTGTGAAGCGTGGTCCCTGCGAGAGGAGTCCAGCCGCAGCGGCTCTGCGCCATGTCGTCGGTCACTGTATATGGCGCGTCGGTACGCACCACGGCTATGTCGGCTGCATATCCCTTGCGCAGGAATCCGCGCTTGCGTATGCCGAAAAGCCGAGCCGGAGCATGACACATCTTCTCTACCACAAGCTCACGGGTGAAGATGCCCATGTCGGCCATCTCAAGCATGAGCGGCAGCGAGAACTGCACCATCGGGGCTCCTGAAGCAGCGACGAGCGCATCGCCCTCCTTCTCGGAAAGGAGATGCGGGGCATGGTCGGTAGCCACTATGTCTATCCGCCCGTCGCATAGCGCCTTGCGCAACGCATCGCGGTCGGCGGCGCTCTTTATCGCCGGATTCATCTTTATGCGCGTGCCGAGGCGTGCATAATCCTCGTCGCAAAACCAGAGATGATGCACAGACACTTCCGACGTGATCCTCTTGGCGCAAAGCGGACGTCCGGAGAACATGCGCGCCTCCTCGGCGGTGCTCAGATGCAGCACGTGCAGTCGCGTGCCATACTTCCGCGCACGTTTTATCGCCCTGGCTGTACTGAGCACGCATGCCTCGCGCGAACGTATGGCGGGATGCAGCTCCACAGGAACACCTTCGGGATGTTCCGAGGAGATGCGCTCACGGTTTGCGCGTATGGTGGCCTCATCCTCCGAATGCACCGCTATGATTGCCGGCACACGCGAGAATATGTCGTTCAAGGCTTTCTCCTCATCGACAAGCATGTTGCCCGTAGACGAGCCGAGGAACAGCTTCACCCCCGGACAGCGCGTGAAGTCGGTGGCAAGCAGAGTGTGGAGATTGTCGTTGGTGGCCCCGATGAAGAACGAATAGTTGACCGCCGACACCTCACACGCATGCTCAAGCTTGTGGCGCAGGGCTTCGGCTGTCACCGTGGGTGGCTTAGTATTGGGCATGTCCATGAACGAGGTGACGCCACCGGCGGCGGCGGCACGAGACTCGGTGGCTATGTCGCCCTTATGTGTCAGCCCGGGATCACGAAAATGTACCTGGTCGTCAATCACGCCGGGAAGCACGAGACACCCTTCGGCATCGTAACTGCCGGAACAGCTGTCGACCAATCCACGTGTCGGCATGCCCCGGCGCACAGCCCTTATCTCGCCCTCCTCATCGAAAAGGATATATCCTTTGAAGCTACGGCCATCATTCACAATGACACCGTTGTATATTATCGTATAGTTCATCGGCGTGGATATTTTCTGAACCAACTGTCGAGCTTTAGACGTATCACTCCGAAAACTGCCTCGGAGAATATGCCGGAATTCATCTTGCTAGTGCCAAGCACGCGGTTGACGAATATTATAGGCACCTCCTTGATAAGGAATCCCATCTTATAGGCCGTAAACTTCATCTCGATCTGGAACGCGTAGCCCTTGAAACGGATCTTGTCAAGTTCCATAGCCTCCAGCACGCGGCGACGGTAGCACACGAAACCGGCAGTGGTGTCCTGCACCGGCATGCGGGTGACGAACCTTACATACTTGGACGCGAAATATGACATGAGCACGCGGCTCATGGGCCAGTTGACCACATTGACCCCGGTGATATAGCGGGATCCGACGGCGACATCCGCGCCGCCCTCACATGCGGCATACAGCTTCTCAAGATCAAGCGGATTGTGGGAAAAGTCGGCATCCATCTCGAATATGTAGTCATATCCATGATCGAGCGCCCGGCGGAATCCGGTGAGATATGCCGTACCAAGCCCGAGCTTGCCCGACCTCTCTATAAGGTGTACACGCCCGGGATGCATGGCCTGTTTCTCCTTGACGATGGCGGCAGTGCCGTCAGGCGAACCGTCATCGACCACGAGCACGTCCATTGGAGTAGACAAGGCGAGCACCGCCTCGATGATGGCGGCGACGTTCTCACACTCGTTGTAGGTAGGGATGATGACTACCGACTTTGATTCTGACATTGCAGTGATTACGTTTGCTGTCGAATGAAAAATCAAGTGGGGTCACACCAGAAGCGAGAGTGCCTCGTTGATGCGCCTCATAGCCTCCACGATATTGGAGTCGGAAGTGGCGTAGCTCATGCGGAGGTAGCCGGGAGCGCAGAATGCCGAACCTGCCACTGTGGCCACATGTGCCTGCTGAAGAAGGTACATGGCAAGATCGGAATCGTCACCTATCACAAAGTCACCGTTGCGCTTTCCGAAATAGCTCGACACCTCAGGGAAAAGGTAAAACGCGCCCTGCGGCTCATTGACCTTCCATCCGGGGATGGTGCGCGCAAGCCCTACGATAAGATCGCGGCGGCGCTCAAACGCCCGTCGCATATCCTCGACACACTCCTGCGGGCCGGTATATGCCGCCTCTGCGGCCTTCTGGGCTATGGAGCTGGCTCCCGATGTGTACTGGCTCTGGAGCTTTGAAGTGGCTTTGGCGAGCCACAACGGAGCAGCCAGGAAGCCTATACGCCAGCCTGTCATGGCATATGCCTTCGACACACCGTTGACCACAGCCGTACGGTCGGCGATTGCGGGGAAGGAAGCCATGGAGGTGAAGGAGCCTGTGAAATTGATATGCTCGTAAATTTCGTCGGAGAGCACGAGTATGCCGGGATAGTCGGCCAGCACGTCGACAAGTGCCTGCAGCTCTTCGCGGGTATAGACGCTCCCGGTGGGATTGCTCGGCGAATTGAACATGATCAGACGTGTGCGCGGAGTTATGGCCGCACGAAGCTGCTCGGGAGTGATCTTGAAGTCATGCTCGATGGTGGCCGGAACCTCCACGCTCTTACCTCCTGCGAGATTCACCATCTCGACATAGCTAACCCATGCCGGAGTGGGGATTATCACCTCGTCGCCGGGATTGATGACGGTAAGCACCACGTTGCAGAGCGACTGCTTGGCACCGCCGCTGACTACAATCTGTTCGGGAGCGAAATCAATACCGTTCTCCTTCTTCAATGTCTCGGAAATGGCCTTTCTCAGCGACATGTAGCCGGGAACCGGGCTATAAAACGAAAAGTTCCCTTCGATAGCCTTTACTGCGGCTGCCTTTATATGGTCCGGTGTGTTGAAGTCCGGTTCACCGACAGAAAGGTTGATTACATCGATTCCCTGCGCCTTCAGTTCCTGGCTCTTCTGCGACATGGCGAGAGTCTGCGAAGGCGCAAGTGCGTTGACACGGTCTGAAATATGTTCCATCATATATCTATTGTTTATTTTTCTATCCAAGTTGTGTTTTATGCTGCAAAAATACAAAATACAACGACCAATTCCAACATTTTGCAATCATTTAGGCGGATTTTCCATCATTTCAGGCATCTCCGGAAGCGATTTCCCGCCTTTGCGCGTCAACGGCAGGGTATAGCTTATGGAAAACGCGCCGGAGAAGAGCGACCCCTTGGTGCCGAACCCGGGGACGTACCATGGATCGCCGTAAGGATGTGCGCCCTGATGTAGCATCTTGTGGACACGCAGCTCCCATCCGAGCGATATGTCTCGCCATATCTTTACCCTGAGTCCGAAAAGGAATTCGAGATAACCTGCCGTGGCATGCTGCGACGGCACGCTCAATGATGTCGATTCGTCCCAATAGCCGTTGTTGGAGATGACATCCTCTACCCGGTAGCTGAACGAAGTGATGCCATAGCGCAGGCCGAGATATACGGAATAGTCGGGGGTGGAATTGTACAGGAAGTTGTAATTGAGTCCTATCTTGAAATATGGGGCGAAGCCCGACTTATAGCGGTAGCTCTCATCCTTAGGCATGTAGTCGGCCATACCGAATCCAAACTCCACGATTGGCTTGAACCAGTTGTGGATGCTCAGTTCGGCCCATATGCCCCCTACTCCGTATTGCTGTCCGGCGATGCGTGCGAGCGCGTCCCATACGTTGACACCAGCCGACACCGAGGTGAAGCGCGGATAAATCGTACGCGGGGCTTTTACAGTGATGGTGTCGTGGTATTCCACACCGGATATAGTGTCGACAAGCACCACACGCCCCTCCATGTCACGCTTTTCGACCACGCTCGCAGGCCTGGGCGGAGTCTCACCGGGCTTCACCTCCTTGACGGCAGGTACTTCAGTCTCAGGCTTTTTGTTGTCGGGATTGGCGACGGGCGTGATGCGTCGTTGCGCCATGACCGTCACGGCGGCCACAGCGCAAATGGATATCATCAATATGCGGCGTATCATGCTCATGCTGTCTCGATGTTTGATTCAGGGTCCGAATCGTCAGGATCTACCGGTTTGTCGGGATCGACCGGAATGTCGGGCTCCTCGACCGGAGGCTCCTCGTAAGTGCGGAAGTATATCCTTATCTTCTCCCTGTCGGCGTTGGTGATCACAACGTCAAGGAGTGCAACGGAGTCAATGAGATGATAGGTCGACGTAAAATCCGTGATCTCGTACTTATACATCGCGCCACACTCTTCCGAGGCGAAATACGGCACGCGGTCGTAACGGAACGTGAGAGTATCGTTATAAGCCGGATCGTCGATGCCGCGCTGATGATAGTGGATGTAAAAGCGCGTCTCGTCATATTCGGCACGAAACGGAAGGTACACCTCCGACGCCGAAGAGTTGTTTACAATCAGCGAATCGTCAGGGGCATCCACGCCACCTATCGAAATCTTGTTGACAGAAATGGCGGCAAGTGTCTCATACGAATAGAATCCGGCAAGGGGTATGGAACTCTTGTTGTCGGTGCATCCGGAGGAATTGCATCCCGGCAACATGGCAATCGCCATCACCACGCATACGGCAACGGCAACCCTTACCTTATCTCTCAATAAGCTCCCCATTTCACTATCTGGTCGAATGTCTTGCGGTTTTTGGTCGGCACAGCAGCTTCGGGATCAGGATAGCCAACCGGTATGATGGCTATCGGCTCGACACCTTCGGGAAGAGCCAGGTCGGCGGCAAGCCGAGTCACGTCGAAATTGCATATCCAGCATGTGCCGAGACCCATCGAAGTAGCGGCGAGGCATATGTGCTCGACGGCTATGGCGACATCTATGTCGGTGTGGTCCTTGCCGTCGGAAGGACGCACCCACGCCTCGTGGTGCAGTCCGAGCGCCACTATGAATGTCGGCACGTTCTTCACCCAGTCACGCCCGTAGCTGTCGATCACCTTTCCGCGCAACGGGTCGGTGTCGATCACAAGGAACTCCCACGGCTGGCGGTTGCATGCCGAGGGCGCAAGACGTGCGGCGTCAAGTATGGCTGACACAAGGTCGCGGTCGACAGGTCTGTCAAGGTATCGGCGGCAGCTGTAGCGCTGCTCTATAAGATTATATAGCTGAGGATACATTACAATCGGTTATTTAGGAATCTTTAATGTGTATACGGCAAGAGATTACGGATTCATATTTCCTCTTCAATCTCATAATGGTTACGGCCGGGAGCGTTGCGCACCACCAGTTCGCCGACAAAACCGGCAAGGAACAGCTGCGACCCCAATATCATCAGAGTAAGGGCGAGATAGAAGTAAGGTGAATCGGTCACGAGCCTGTAGTCGAGACCGTGGTGCATGTTGTAGAGTTTGGTAAAGCCCACCACAGCCACAGCCACGAACCCGAGAAGGAACATCAGCGAGCCAAGAAGGCCGAACAGATGCATGGGCTTGACACCGAACTTGGAGGTAAACCATAGCGTGGCAAGGTCGAGATAGCCGTTGACGAAACGGTCGAGACCGAACTTCGAGCTGCCGTATTTGCGGGCCTGATGGTGCACAACCTTCTCCCCTATCTTCTTGAATCCGGCATTCTTGGCCAGATAAGGTATGTAGCGGTGCATGTCGCCGTAGACCTCTATGTGCTTCACCACCTTCGAGCGGTAGGCCTTCAGGCCGCAGTTGAAATCATGGAGGTTGTGTATGCCGCTCACCTTACGGGCCGTGGCGTTGAACAATTTGGTAGGTATGGTCTTTGACAGCGGGTCATAGCGTTTCTGCTTCCATCCGCTAACGAGGTCGTAGCCCTCGGCGGTGATCATGCGGTAAAGCTCCGGAATCTCGTCGGGGCTGTCCTGAAGGTCGGCGTCCATAGTGATCACGACATCACCTTTGGCGCGGGCGAATCCGGTGTTGAGCGCAGGCGACTTCCCGTAGTTGCGGCGGAAGCATACCCCGTGCACAGACGGGTTCTTCTCCGACAAACGGCTGATCACCTCCCATGAGTCGTCGGTGGAACCGTCGTTGATAAACAGTATCTCATAGGAGAAACCGTTGGCCTTCATCACGCGGTCGATCCACGCTTCCAGTTCCGGAAGAGACTCCGCTTCATTATATAGAGGTACTACGACAGATATGTCCATAGCTTTGATGAGTTACTTATCTTGATTTGTTTCCAGAACCGTGCACTGCCCCTTTCACCTTTATTAGCTGTACGAGCCATGACATGACCATCGACAGTATCGAGCCGCTGAACACTATCAGCCACAACATGTCGACCGTCAGTTCCACTGGCTTCGGCAGCAGTTTCTGGTCGCGTGCGGCGTGTAACATCTCGGCGGCCTCCTTGGCGCGCGGCATACCGTCCATCGAGTCATACATTTCGATGAGCAGGTCGATCCTGTCCTCGAAAAACGTGGGCGCGATCCAGCGCATATACACCATCGCCACGATTGACGCGATAAGCCCTCCGAAGAAGAATATGGCTATACCCTCCATCCATAGCGACGAGAAGATGGTGGTACCGTTGTCGGACACATAGCTCCGGCGGAGCATGATGAAGATGCACACCGGCACACCGACAATGAGCAACAGGGAAGCAAGCGCACACCAGGGATTGCTCACCGAATAGGATGTGGCGAAGAACAGCACCGAGAGATATATGCCGAAAATCGCACCCCAATCGGCGCCGCGCTTATATGGCGATCGTGATTTGAGCAGTGAAGAGTCCATACAGGCACAAAGTTACTCATTTTATCGATACGCACGTAACATAGCATGCAACTTTACCTCCCCAGCCGGGGAATTTGTCATTCAGCCGCCGATAATGTACTTAGAGGTCGTTGTTTAAAACAGTCTCTTAATCGCCGAAAGATCGGCGTAAGCTGTCTGATCCGGACGGCATGGGACCACGGATGCATACCCCCTGTCGGTCCAGTAGAGGTCGGTATCGTCGGCATCCGGCTCCATATTGTGAAAATGTCCCGTAAGCCAGTAATACGGATGTCCGTGCGGATCGGTATAGGCGGCAAATTCCTCCGTCCAATAGCCTTCGGCAGCCCGCACCACTTTTATGCCCGATACCTTGTCACACTTGGGTATGTTGACGTTGAGACACACGCCGACAGGGAGGCCTTCCGACAGCACGCGGCCCACCACCTCATCGACCACGGGGGCACATGCGTCGAGCGACGCGCCTTCGTCATGGCTGTGATATGAGAATCCTATCGCCGGCGCACCGAGCAGGCATCCTTCGAACACGGCGCCCATAGTGCCGGAATACAAGGCGTTTATGGCTGAATTGGAGCCATGGTTGATTCCCGCGAGCATCAGGTCGGGACAACGGTCGCCGAGCACCACATGCACGCCGAGTTTCACGCAGTCGACAGGAGTGCCGTTGACGCTGTACATCTCGGCGGCATTGTAGTCGGGCAGACGTGTGATGCGGAGCGGGCTATTGACGGTGAGCGCCGACGACTGCCCGCTGCGCGCCCCGTCGGGAGCGACCGCCACGATGCGTCCGCGTCCTGCCACATAATCAATCAGCCGGTGTATGCCCGGCGCGTTTATACCGTCGTCGTTGGACACCAGTATCACCGGTCTCCCGTCTGTGTGATTGTCATTCATCATCGTATCGCTTACTATTTTTCTGCGAATATAGCAATTTTTTCAGAGATTGAATGGATTTAATAATCCTCATCACCCTTTAACCCTCACCCTTAACAATATAGAAGCCGGGTGCTAAACCATATCTTATGTTCAGCACCCGGTCTTTATATAAGCTATCCTAATTTAAGAGGTTGTTTAAAAACAACCTCTTAGTCATTCGCCTATCTCGTAGTCGTCGACGGTTACATTGAAGTCAATAGGCTGGAGTACGGTGGGATTGTCGATTTTGATGTTGTAGATATAGGCATGGCCGATCTTCCATTGGTCTATGGTGGAGGTGGTCAGAGGGAATACAAGTCGTCCGGCAGGTGTCTCTGGCACAAGCTGCGATGGCGGAGTGGAAGATGTAGGCCATATCTTGACTCCCGAAGTGCTGTCGAAAATCTCGCAATCGACCTCTATATAATTGCCTGTATAGTTGGAGCCTTCCAACGACATCTTGTTAAGTTTCTGTGGAATAAAGAAACTTACATTGAGGTTGTTCTCTGTGATATCGACAGGTGTCGTGGTAAGGTCGATATTGTCCTCGTCGCCCATGGCATAGAAGAGCGCGACATCGGCATTGAGGCTGAAATCCTGCCAGTTACCGATGATGCCCGGACTTGAGGCCGAGGTAGTGGCATCCGGGAAATAGAATGTAGCCGTATGATAAAGATCATGAAGCACTACATAGCGTACATGAACCCTTATATTGGCATTGGAACTGCTCAGCATGACACTTACCCTCGAGAGAGCATGACGGAAGTTCATGTTGACAGGAGACGCCTGTGCCGTCTCACCAATATTGACGGCATACAGCAGATCGGTCTGGCCGTCGCAGGTATAGGCCGGTATATCGCCTATGGCATCGTCACCAATCACGGGCGAATTGGAGATGTTCGGGCTATACGCATAGAAGTTCACCGGCGTGTCAGGCCAATACATGACAGGGGTATATGTCCATGACGAACCGTTGCGCCTGACAGCAACACGCTCCATGTAGGGCTTCCCGGCAGTAAAAGCATAGACGTAGAACTCTTTTATCGTAGCAGTAGTGGTAGATGCAGCACGAGGCGCTTTCGGAACCATTGCATTGAATGCGATGGCGTTGTCAGCCTTATCCACCATCGGGATATCAGTCTCATCTCCGGACGAACATGAGGCCATAATGCCGGATAGTGCGATGCAGCACGCTGAAAAAATCTTTTTATTCATGTTTACGAATCTTAAATAACCTAACAGGCCAAATAATTATATAATAATAACACCCAAAAAACATTTTAGTTTTCAACAAACCCTTATATCAGACCGCAGTCATAATCATGACACAATGTCGATGACCTCGGTAATCCAGCCGTCGATACTGACATCGAAAGCACCTTCCCCCGCAGGATCCGAAACGGGAAGTGAGATTCCACCGACAGCAATGGTCACTCTCATAGGATCGGCAGCATTCCGCACCTGCAATGTAACATCAAATTCATAACTGAACTTCCTGCCGTCAGTGAGCCATACATACAACATCAGCTTATTTGGCGTAGTACTGTCTTGAGGCAATCCGAATGTAAGAAAATCTCCTCCGATGCGATCATCACCGAGCACATGTGCCGACAGAGGCAACGTGACAACCTCGGTGCCTCGTTTCAACGTGGCCGGATACACTTCGGAAGCCATACCGCTGAGAGATGCGCACATGCGCCTAACACCTGCCAGGTTCTTAACATCGTTTATTATAAAACTGTAATGAGCTACGGCCGGACGTGGATACAGCCTCACACCTCTTTGTGGCGAATACACACTTTCGGCATTCTCCTCTGTAGTCACCCATTCCCCGTCATCCTCAAGTTCCAATTCCCATACACTTCCGCACCATATCATGTCGGGACATATCTCGACAGATTCCCCGGAAGGTGTCACGGAAGGACCTAAAGGATGATCTATCGTGCCTCCCAATCCGTCATAAAGCCCACCTTCTCGGCAGTAGCATGAAAAACGGTGGTAGCTGTCCTCGCCACGAAACAGTATGCCCGACGTGTCATCGTTTATGCAGACCACACGGTAGCTCCCGTCGGCGACCGAGACCGTTCCGCCATTCTTTCCGGGGATATCGAATCTCCAGATGTCGCCATACCCTCCGCATGGGAAAAAAATATATGCCATACCCTCCGGATCAGCACCGGAATCATACATCCAATCTACATCGATGACTAAGTCTGCGTTTGCCTTGTCCCACGTACAATGAGAGTAATCCTCATAGATGAGCGAACATCCGGTAAACATAAGTGCGACTCCGACCCCCAAAAGGGCCGGAATCGCACTATATATGTAATATGTAAAGGTATTCCGCAAACTATTCCAAGTAGTATCCGACTCTATAAACCCACGAAGAGTAACGACAGTTCACCGGCATATATCGAAACCACGACGGCGCAGAGCATCAAGAGTATGATAGTCCATGGCCTCTTTATAGTAGGATATGATGTGGGCGACCCAGTCATTGTCGCTTTTAGTGCCACTACGTGTGGCATTGTAATCCTTCACATTGGCATCATATTCAATCATCTCAGGCACGATATTATCCTGACGGTACATATTATGGAATATGACAAGGTCAGTCGGCTGCTTGGGTTTGATGTCAGGCATTTCCCGGGGTATTCCAAGAGCGAGCCCACACACCACGAACACCTTTGGCGGCAGCTTCATAAGCCTGGCTATAGCCTCGGGAGCGGCAGTGCGGGCATATCCTATAGGACAGGTTCCGAGTCCTTCCGATTCGGCTGCGGTAAGGGCGCTCATCATTGCAAGTGTGGCATCTACGATTCCCACGATAACGCCATCCGCCGTATGGGCGAATTCAGGCATATCAATGCCCTTTGCCTCGGCAACGAGAGATATCTTGTTGTAATCGGCACAGAAAAGCATGAAATGACGGCATGTCTTTATCTGCTTCTGGCCTGTAAGCTCATAAAGCTTCTCCTTGGTCGGCTGGTCGTCTATGTCTATCACCGAAAACTGCTGGCCATTGTAGCTTGTAGGAGTATTGCGTATGGCCTCGTAGATAAAATTCATCGTATCGGCCGGGATATCTTCACGCTCATAACGCCGGATGCTGCGACGATCAAGCAAGGTAGATTTCACATCTTTCATTTCGTGGCAATTATGTATAATAGTTGGTGTTAAATAAGGCAATCTGTTGAGATTCTCTGCGGCTATAACACCCGAAGCGTTTCAATTGTTCATGATGCAATAAAAAAGTCACTATCCTTAATCAAGGACAGCGACTTTAACGATATATTACAAAGTAACATTATAGCCTGCCGGCCACTTTAAGCACGCGTGGCGTAATGCTATTACCGTGCAGTTGCAATAGATAGACTCCTGCCGGTAGAGATAGCCCGGTAGTCGTAGATGCAATCGTCTGTGTACGCAACAGACGTCCGTCTACCGCATATACTGCCACAATAGCCCCTATCGCCTCAGGGCCTGTCGTAAGGATTCCTGTAACGGCATCATATAAAATGTCTGTGGCAACGACTGTCCCCTCGATTGACGACGTGGAGAAATCGGATGACATGCTTTCACCCATGAGCGCGGCAAGATAAACCTCCAGCGCGGTATAACCGTCGGCATTGCGGCGATTATTGTCGGCGACGTTGCTGTCAAGTCCAACAGAGGCCTCCCACTTGTCGGGCATACCGTCACCGTCGGTATCTACAGGCACGGAATAGTCGGTAGCATACTGATAGAATCCCTCGGCATCTGTCTCTTTGTCGATGATACCGCGTTTGAATCCGAGCGAACCGCCAAAACTGTTCTTACCGCTACGGGCCTCCTCGGCGACACGGCGCTCGACCTTGTCACGGTTGACGGTACCGGCATGTTCCAGCACGTAGTCGTAGGCCCCGGAGGCGGTGTGATAGCCCGAGAGCATGTAGCGCTGAGGTACGTATGTACCCACCGCACCTGCAAGTGTGTACTTGTAGTAAGGATTTGCCGGCACTATGCGCTCGTCGGCACGTATCTTGTCAAGGGAATACCCCTCGGCATTCATCCCTTTCCAGTTGTCGGCGCTGGCGTCGGCGAATCCTTCCGCGAAGTTGCCGTCGACCCACCATTTCGCCGGCGCCCATGATGTAGCGCCTTCGCGTGCGTAGCTTGAGTTGACAAACCACAGCTCGGTCTTGCTCGAATTAGTGCCGGGCTTATAGTAGTTGTTCATGAAATTGCATTCATGAGCCGAGTTAAGACCGTTGTACGACTCTATACCGGCGGTGTTTTCGCCTCCATAGCAGCCGCCGCGCGTGCCGTAATTGTAGTTGACATTGTTGGCATACTCGATGAACACTACATAATCCTCACCACGTGCGCCGTTGAAACGCGGAGAACGGGAATTGTTGTGGGCAAGAAGATTGTGGTGGTATGTGGCAGGCGAGCCTCCCCACTGGCAACCGTAGCCGCGCGACCCCTTGGAATGGCCTGCATTATAAAGGCCCTCATGCACTATCGAATGCTGCACCGTGAGGAAATGGCTGTCGGCGGTGTTCATGTTCTCCTCTACCGACCATCCGAACGCGCAATGGTCGAAGATGAACTGGGCACAATTCTCGGCGCCGCATGCATTATCGGCAATGATTTCGCCGGACATGTTTTTCTGACCTATGCGGAAACGCACGTTGCGCACGATGAAATTCTGCGAACCGCCGAAGTTAACCTTGTTTCGGCTTATGAGGATTCCTTCGCCCGGAGCGGTCTGTCCCGCAAGGGTCCAGTCTGAACGGTTCACCCTCAGCTCGCTCTGAAGCTCTATGTTGCCGCTCACGGCAAACACTATGGTGAGCGGAAATCCCTTATGCTGGGCGAACGCCCATCGCAGAGTTCCTTCCGAGCCGTCATCGGCAAGCGAAGTGACCGTGACGACCTTGCCCCCACGTCCGCCGGTAGCGTACTTACCGAAACCCTCGGCTGTAGGGAAAGCAAGGAGCGAGCGGGAAGCGGACACATCGGACTTTGGCGACATGACACCATGACACGACACAGACCGCACGGCATAGTCGGCGCTATCTTCATAGCCAGAAGTAAACTCCGGCATAGTGACTATCGCTTCGAAAGCCCCGTTCTTGTACACTATGAAAGCGACGGCATTGTCATCGGCCTCCCAATATATGCCGTCGGGGGTAATCTCGAAATCGTGTGGAGCGGCGCATCCACGCAGTATCGATTTGAAGTCGAACTCCACATCGGACTGTTTGCCGAACATGAACTCCGGAGTCATGTAAGCCTGGACCTCCCCGTCGGTGGCCTGACGGCTGAACGACGCACGACCGGACACGTCCACAGGATTGCCCTCCTCATCTACATTCCTGTATTCATAGAGAGAGGCATTGTTTTCCGTGCCGTCCCATGCGCTCCACCCGGCGCGGCTTATATGCTCGCCGAGCGTGCAGCACATGAACATGGCACCGCACGTCTCTTTCCAGGGACGGCCGAGAGTATAGGCACCATTGGGGACACCTTCATCGGCAGTAAGCCTGCAACTGCGGAAGAACAGGCCCGGATAGAAGCGTTCGGCGCCCAGTTCGGGGTAGAGCACGCGTGTCATAGGCATACCGCTCTCGGCAGGGGCGGTGATATACCCCCCACCCTTCACGCTACGTATCTCGCAATTGTCAAACCACTCCAGACCTCCGTCGTAGATGAAGTCGACAGCACCGGCGAGCACACATTCGTTGAAATAGCCACGTGCGCCGACGTTGGCCTTGTATGTATCCTGATAGCCCGAAATCACGCACCTGTTGAATATATGCGCGTCTCCTGCCGTATAGAGCGCCTCTGCCTGCCCGACATTGCCGGAAGTGTTGCGTATGGTGATTCCCTCCGCATAAAAACGTTCGGAGAATACGTTAAGGGCGGCACAGTCAAGATAGGAATTACCTGAATTCGATCCACTGCGGTCTACCGATGAGGTCAATATGGTGACGTCCGGATTCTCGCCGATGAGGCTTATATATTTTCTCGTTCCGCCTTTGCGCCCGGCATAGATGTTCTCCTCATACACACCGGGGGCTATGTATATAATGCCGCGCGTATCGGCAGGCACAGCATCTATCGCCTGCTGCACTGTGGAGTAATCCGACTTTCCGTCGATGCCGACAGTGTACACTACCACAGGGGCATCCGCATCGGGCGCAGGTTTGGTAACCGTCTCGCCGGAGAAGCCGTAGTCGCCGAGGTCGGAAAGCGTGCCGACATCGGCCAGCGGATGCTCTCTCGCATAGGCAGCCTGTTCCGCCGTGATCTCATTGCCGAAAACACGTATCTTATGCACACGGGGTGCCTGGCGCTGCGCCATAGGGTCGACATACTGGTTGAACACGTCACTCTGTACGGGTGCGCCCTGGATTTCACCGTCCCACACGCGCCAACGCAGCGACACGTCGGAGGCGTTGATGACGTTCTCCATAAAGTATCCCTGGTCGGAGAAAGAGGTCCATCCGTTTTTCTGACGCTCGGAACCCATCCATACCAGCGGTTTCCACTCGCCGTCACCGACCTTGTAGTCGCACTTTATGCCGCGTCCCCACGATGTCGACGACCACGACCACTGCACGCGTTCGACATAGGGGATATGGTCTATCTCCATCCAGCCATGCATCGATTCGCCATCGATGGCGGCGTTGCGGCACATCTGCACGAATCCGGCCTCGCCATAGTTTGGCTTTCCGTCGGCGCCATACGTGATGTTGTCCTCAAGATAATGCGTGTGTCCTTTTACTGTCCAGTTGTTGTAGTAGGCGGCGCTGTTGCCAGAACATTTCTCGCCAAGATAATACTGTCGGGCGAAAGCGGCGGTGACACCCGCGCGTCCGTTATACGACTTGCAGTTGGCAAAAGTGCAATTGTGGAACAGGACAGGATAGGTCACATCGGCTCCCCCGTTGGCCGGGGTGGAGAGCACTGCGTTGACATATCCGCCGTCGGCCCACTCAGGACAGTCGCGGCCCGTCTCTTTCTGCCATGTCGACGGCCAACATTCATCACTGAAATTGATATCTATCACCTTCGGATAGGCCGACTCGTCGCTCCACTGCTCCACGACCGAAGCCGGATCGAGCGAACCTTCTATTGCAGCACCTGCATTGACCGGGACAAGCGCCATAGCGAAAATGGCGCACAAACACGAGGTTGATTTCATGCCGTTATGTGGATTTAAGATTATATTCACGAATATGGATATGGAATATGCAAATTTAGACATTGCAGTCCCTCTCCACGGGGCATTTCATGCTGAAATAAGGGGTAATTTTTGACGTAATCCCACCCGACAGCCCTCCCTGCATGTCACGACTGCGCCCTGCCTCGCAAACAAATGCGAGGCAGGGCGCAGTATATCAAGGACAACCTTTCGGTCAGGCCTGCTTGTAGATGGAGGTCTCGGCGGGATTGAAGCGGCCGATGAAGTCGGCATGCTTGGTCACTTCGGCCTGGGCGAGGTTGAAGTAAACGCGTGCGCTCGCATCAAACAGCTCGGCATTGCGCGAGGCATCGAGTATGAGCAGGTGACTCATGATGATGTTTCCTGCCATCTCCACCAGACGACGTGCCATGAAGTCGAGATATGCGGGATCTTTGGCCTCGGTGACCTTCTTCACACACTCCTCGTAGGTGGCTGTGAGCTTGGCCAGCTCGTCGCGCAGAGGCTTGTAGGTATGCCCTATCTCCTGGGCCTCGTAGGTGCGGATGAGGTTGAGGTAGGTACCGGTGGTGACGTGGCGGATTGCAGCCACTACCTGGAGCTGAGTCGTGCCTTCATAGATGGATGTGATGCGTGCGTCGCGGTAGATGCGCTCGCAGGCATAATCCTTCATGAAGCCCGAGCCGCCGTGGATCTGTATGGCGTCGTAAGCATTCTGGTTGGCATATTCGCTTCCCAAACCCTTCACAAGGGGAGTGCAGGCATCGGCAAACTTACTGTAGTACTTGGCTTCCTTGCGTTCCTCCGGGGTGAGGGGACGTTCCTTAGCGATATCGTCGTAGATCTTGTAGATGTCGACGAAACGGGAGCACTCGTAGAGAAGCGAACGCGAAGCCTCAAGCTTGGCCTTCATCACTGAAAGGATCTCGTAGACGGCAGGGAACTCAATGATTGCCTTGCCGAACTGCTTGCGGTCGCGTGCATACGAGAGAGCCTCACGGTAGGCTGCCTCCGAGATGCCGACCGACTGGGCGGCGATGCCGAGACGCGCACCGTTCATCAGTGCCATCACATACTTGATAAGACCAAGCTTGCGCGAGCCGCACAGCTCGGCTTTGGCATTGCGATAGACCAGCTCGCATGTGGGCGATCCCTTGATGCCCATCTTGTTCTCTATGCGTCGCACGGTGACACCGCCGTCGCGCTTGTCGTAGATGAACATGGAAAGGCCTCGGCCATCCTTTGTGCCATCCTCCGAACGGGCAAGCACCAGATGGATGTCGCTGTCGCCGTTGGTGATGAATCGCTTCACACCGTTGAGACGCCATGTGCCGTCGGGCTGCTCGGTGGCCTTGAGCATCACGGACTGCAGGTCGGAACCGGCATCAGGCTCGGTAAGGTCCATCGACATAGTCTCACCCTCGCACACGCGGGTAATGAAACGCTTTTTCTGCTCCTCGTCGGCAAACTCGTAGATAGTCTCGGCACAATCCTGAAGCCCCCACAAGTTCTCGAATCCGGCATCCGCGCGGCTAACAATGTCAGCGGCCATGATGTAGGGGGTGATGGGGAAGTTGAGACCGCCGAAACGACGGGGCATCGCCATACCCATCAGTCCGGCCTTGCGGCACGCATCGAGATTGACGGAAGTGGCGTCGGCATACTTCACGTGGCCATCGATCACCTGCGGGCCCTGATGGTCGACATCCTCAGCATTGGGGGCTATGATGTTGCCTGTGATCTCACCTACGATATCGAGCACCTTGTCGTAGGAATCCATGGCATCGTCGAAGTTGAACGGAGCATAGTCATACTTGTCAGCTTCGGAAAAATCGCGTTCCTTCAGTGCGACAATCTTACCCATCAGCGGATGGGTAAGGTGGTGCTTGAGCACCGGATTGTCGTTATAAAAATTTGCCATTACTTCGAGTTTTTCTTGTAATACTTAATGAGTTTAGGCACGACATCCTCCACATTGCCGGTAATCACATAGTCGGCGATGGTATTGATAGGTGCGTTGGGGTCGTTGTTGACCGAAATGATTATGGAGCTTTCCTGCATGCCGGCAATATGCTGGATCTGGCCGGATATGCCGCAGGCTATGTAGAGCTTCGGACGCACGGTGACTCCGGTCTGGCCGATCTGACGGTCATGCTCTGCAAAACCGGCATCTACAGCGGCACGCGACGCTCCAACCTCGGCGCCGAGAGTGGCGGCAAGGTCGAACAGCATGTCGAAACCCTCCTTCGAACCCATTCCGTAGCCGCCGGCAACGATGATGGGCGAATTCTTGATGTTGATCTTCGATTTCTCGATATGACGGTCGATGATCTCCACGACGAAATCCTCGGGCTTCACATATTTCGAGGCATCGAGATTTACCACCGTACCCTTGTAGGCGGGATCCTTGATCTCCTTCTTCATGACGCCTTCGCGCACGGTAGCCATCTGAGGACGATGGTCGGGGTTGACGATCGTAGCCACGATGTTGCCGCCGAAAGCCGGGCGTATCTGATAGAGAAGGTCGGTATAGCTCTTGCCTGTCTTGGGGTCGGTGTGGTCACCGATCTCAAGCGAAGTACAGTCGGCGGTGAGACCACTGTGGAGGCATGAGCTTACGCGCGGGCCGAGGTCGCGGCCTATGCATGTCGCACCCATGAGGCATATCTGGGGCTTGATTTCCTTGAAAAGGTTGATGAGGACAGCCGCATGGGGATTGGAGGTATATGGATAGAGGCGCGCGTCCTCCACCTTGTAAACCACGTCTACTCCGTAAGGGAAAAGCGAGTCCTCTATGCCGTTGAGCTTGTCGCCAACTACCAGCGCCTCGAGTTTCACACCGAGCTTGTCGGCGAGCACACGGCCCTTGGTAAGAAGTTCAAGGCTCACGTCGGCTACCTTGCCATGCTCATACTCGCAATATACTATGAGATTGTTGTTGTCGTTCATGATTCTAAAAATTAGCCGATGGTGTGGTTGACGATAAGCTCCTTGATAAGATCCTCGATTTGAGTGTCGTCGTCTGTGAGCGTGCGGCTCTCCTTGGCGGTGAACACTACGTTTTCAATGGCCTTCACCTTTGTTGGCGAACCGGCCAGACCGATCTGCGCGGGATCGGCATCTACGTATGCGGCGCTCCACTCCTGGAGGGAAAGGTAGGGACGCGCATCAACAAGTGCCTGAAGCTCCGGAGCAAGGTTGCCCTTCTCGGAAGGCGACACGGCATATTTGAATTTCTGCACTCGCTTTGCATTGCGCGGACGGCACTCGGCTGCAGAACCATTGACAGTCACCACGCAAGGGAGCGGAGCCACTACGGTCTCCACGCCGCCCTCGATACGGCGTTTCACAGTCACCTTGCCATCCTTGAGGTCAAGGATCTCCTCGGCATAAGTAACCTGCGGAATGCCAAGCTTCTCGGCAATCTGCGGGCCTACCTGGGCGGTGTCGCCGTCGATGGCCTGACGTCCGCCGAGAATGATATCATAATTACCGAACTTCTTCACAGCCTGGGCCAGAGAATAGGAAGTGGCCAGTGTGTCGGCGCCTCCGAGAGCGCGGTCGGTAAGCACTATGCCTGTGTCAGCGCCACGGTACATGGCCTCACGGATGATTTCAGCAGCACGAGGTAGACCCATCGTAAGGAGGGTCACCGTAGAACCCGGATTAGCATCCTTGAGACGGAGCGCCTGCTCCAATGCGTTCAAGTCCTCCGGATTGAAGATTGCCGGAAGGGCGGCACGGTTAATCGTACCGTCGGCCTTCATGGCATCTTTGCCCACATTGCGGGTGTCGGGCACCTGCTTGGCGAGCACGATGATGTTAAGACTCATACTTTTAAGGTTATAAATATTGTATTGATTGAATTCTATCGGTTCACTCGTAGCTCGTACCGTCGAAACAATGGGTGCAGACCTTGCACTTAGGCAATCCTATTGCCTTTACGACAGTCTCCACCGAGCTGAATTTCAACGATGTCAGTCCGAGTTGTTCACGTATCTTCTCCACCATGGCATTATACTGCGGCGAGCCGGTGGTAGCATACTTTTCGAGATCCTTGTCGGGATTTCCCTCCAGCTCCTTTATCACACGGCGCGTGATCAGCTCCATGTCGCTCTTCGAAGCGGTGAAGTTGATGAACTTGCAAGGGTAGATAAGCGGCGGACAGCTGATGCGCACATGCACCTCCTTGGCTCCACAGTCGAACAGATCCTTCACATTGTCGCGGAGCTGTGTGCCGCGCACGATCGAATCGTCGCAGAATATAGCCCTCTTGTTGTAGAGCAACGCCCCGTTGGGGATAAGCTTCATGCGGGCCACAAGCTCACGGCGTTCCTGGGTTGACGGAGTGAAGCTTCTGGGCCATGTCGGGGTGTACTTGACTATGCCGCGACGGTAAGGCACACCCTTGCCTTCGGCATATCCAAGAGCCATACCGATTCCGGAATCGGGCACGGCGCTCACGAAATCAACCTCCTGGTCGTCGTTGCGTCCCATCTCCATACCGGCCTCATAGCGCATCTCGTCGACATTACGCCCCTCGTACTCACACACGGGATAGCCATAGTATGTCCACAGGAATGCACACACCTGCATCTCCTCGCCCGGGGCCTTGAGCTGACGGAACCCGTCGGCCTTGACCTCCACAATTTCGGCAGGTCCGAGATTGTAGCACACCTCGTAGCCAAGGTTGGGAAACGCGCATGTCTCGCTTGTCAAAGCGTGCGATCCCTCTTTCTTTCCTATTATTATAGGAGTGCGTCCGAGGCGGTCACGGGCCGCGATTATGCTGTTCTCTGTCAAGAGGAGCATCGAGCAGGAACCTTTCAGCCGCTTGTAGACATTCTCTATCCCGCTCACATAGTCATTTCCCTCGCATATGAGGGCGGCCACCATCTCCGTTGGATTGATGATGTCGTAGGAGTGCTCGCAGAAGTGGTGTCCCTTTGCAAGCAGCTCCTTCTCCAGCTGGGAAATGTTGTTGATGCGTCCCACCGTGACAATCGCGAACTTACCGAGATGGCAGTTGACGATGATGGGCTGCGCGTCGGTGTCGCTGATGACACCGACACCGACATTACCCGTGAAGTCTTTCAGGTCCGGCTCGAACTTCGAGCGGAAATAGCTGTTCTCGATGTTGTGGATCGAGCGGGTAAACACGCCGTTGTTGCACGTGGCTATGCCGGCACGTTTGGTTCCCATGTGGGAGTTGTAGTCAACTCCGTAGAAAAGTTCATTGATGCATTCAGTGCGTTTTGCAACGCCGAAAAAGCCACCCATAAGTAGTTTCTGATAAGTGAATCGTATTATTTCGTCTTTTCCTCAATCCATCGGCGGGCATTGACGAAGGCATCTATCCATGGAGTGACATCCTCCTGACGGCGAGTGGCGGGATAATATCCGCACTGCCACGGGAAAATGGCACGTTCCAGATGGGGCATCATCGCGAGATGACGGCCGTCGGCCGAAGCGATGCCGGCCACGGCGCCACGGCTGCCGTTGGGATTGGCGGGATAGGAATTGTAGTTGTACTTGGCCACGATGTTGTAGCTCGACAGCGGCTCGGGCAGGTTGAAGCGCCCTTCGCCGTGGGCCACCCATATGCCGAGCTTCGAGCCGGAAAGCGAACCGAACATCACGGAATCGTTCTTAGGGATGGTCAGCCCGAGGAACTGCGACTCGAACTTGTGGCTCACGTTGTGCTCCATCGTCGTCTTGCGCTTATGCTCGGGGTTGATGAGATTCAGTTCAATCATCAGCTGGCATCCGTTGCATATGCCAAGGCTCAGCGTGTCGGTGCGCTTGTAGTATGCCTCCAGGGCTGCCTTGGCCTTGTCGTTCCACAGGAATCCCCCGGCCCAGCCCTTGGCAGAACCGAGCACGTCGGAGTTGGAGAATCCTCCGCAGAACACGATCATGTTGACATCCTCCAGAGTCTCGCGGCCTGACATGAGGTCGGTCATGTGCACGTCCTTCACGTCGAACCCTGCGAGATAGAGTGAATAAGCCATCTCACGGTCGCCGTTCACACCCTTCTCGCGGATGATGGCGGCACGCACACCAGACTTGCCGTCGCGACGCAGCGAAAGACCGCGCGAAGCGAGCGAGCCTTTGAAGCCCGACGGGAAACGATAGCGTATGGGCTGCTTCTTGTAGTTCTCGAAGCGCTCGGCGGCACATTTCTCGCCGCTCTGGACGGCATCCATAAGATATGACGAGCGGAACCATACATCGCGCAGATGATCGATGAAGAATATATGGTCGGCGCCGTCGTGTGTGACGGTGAGCATGCGTTCGGCTGAGGGCGCGCCTATGGGGAAGAAACGCACACCTGCTGCGGCAAGGGCATCCTCCACGCGCTGACACTTGTCGTCGGCCACCTGCACCACCAACGCGGGATTCTCAGCGAAAAGTATCTTCACGAGGTCCTTCTCCCCGTCGGCCATGAAACCGTCGGTATTGAAGTCCATACCACCCTCGCAGTTGGCGAAAGCCATCTCAAGGAGCGTAGTCACCAGACCACCTGCGGCAACGTCATGGCCGCCGAGAAGCCAACCTTTCTTCACAAGCGCCTGCACGGCGTTGAATGTGGCGGCGAAGCGTGCTGCATCGGCCACCGTCGGGGCTTCGCTTCCGACCGCATTGAGCGACTGCGCGAATGCCGAGCCGCCCAGCGAGAGCGGAGTGCCGGAGAAATCTATATAATATAATGTAGATGGTTTGTCTTGAAGAACCGGAGTAAGGGTGCGGCGCACATCGCTCACCTCGCCGGCGGCAGAGATAATTACTGTACCGGGGGCATACACCTTGTCATCGCCATATTTCTGTGTCATCGACAGGGAGTCCTTGCCGGTGGGGATGTTGATGCCGAGCGCACACACGAAGTCGGAGCACGCCTCTACGGCACGGTAAAGAGAAGCGTCCTCGCCGGGATTCTTGCACGGCCACATCCAGTTGGCGCTTAGAGAAACGCTCTTGAGACCTTCGGCCATCGGAGCACCCACGATATTTGTGAGAGCTTCTGCAACGGCCATCACCGAACCCTTGGCGGCATCGATGAGCGCCACCTGGGGAGCATGGCCGATGGAAGTGGCTATGCCGGCCTTTCCGCGATAGTCGAGAGCCACCACACCGCAGTCGCTCAACGGTAGCTGAATCTCACCCTGGCACTGCTGACGGGCGATCTTGCCGGTGACTGAGCGGTCGACCTTGTTGGTAAGCCAGTCCTTGCAGGCCACGGCTTCGAGCGAAAGCACGTCGGTGAGGTATTCGTCGATACGGCTCTCATCATATGCGGCGTCCTTGTATGTGGCCACCTGCGTGGTGTCGGTAAGCACGGTCTTGGGCGAGTTGCCGAACATGTCAGCCATGCCGAGGTCGATGGGCTTAACGCCGTCGGCCTGCTCGAACACGAAACGGTCGTCGCCGGTGGTCTCACCGACCACATAGAGAGGCGCACGCTCGCGCTCGGCAATCGTGCGCACGTAATCAATATCCTTCTCCTCGATCACAAGGCCCATGCGTTCCTGGCTCTCGTTGCCGACAATCTCCTTCGCGGAAAGCGTCTTGTCGCCCACGGGGAGCGCGTCGATATGAATCTTGCCTCCGGTCTCCTCGACAAGCTCAGAAAGAGCGTTGAGGTGGCCACCGGCGCCATGGTCGTGGATTGAGACGATGGGGTTGTTGTCGCTCTCGGCAAGAGCGCGTATCACGTTGCTTACGCGCTTCTGCATCTCCGGATTGGCACGCTGCACGGCGTTAAGCTCGATAGCATTGGCATACTGTCCGGTCTCCACTGAAGAGACTGCGCCACCGCCCATACCTATGCGGTAGTTGTCACCGCCCATCACCACCACCTTCTCGTCGGCTACGGGATGACCTTTCAAAGCGTCTTTCTTAGCCGCGAAACCAACACCGCCGGCAAGCATTATCACCTTGTCGTAGGCATACTTCTTGCCATTCTCTTCATGCTCGAACGTGAGCAGCGAACCGCAGATAAGCGGCTGTCCAAACTTGTTGCCGAAGTCGCTGGCTCCATTGGAAGCCTTTATAAGGATGTCACACGGGGTCTGATAGAGCCACACGCGCGGATTCATCATCAGTTCCCAACGGTGCTCGGGAGACATGCGCGGATAAGAGGTCATGTAGACGGCGATGCCGGCGATTGGCAGGGAGGCCTTGCCGCCGCCAAGACGGTCGCGGATTTCACCGCCGGTGCCTGTGGCCGCGCCGTTGAAAGGCTCCACGGTGGTGGGGAAATTGTGAGTCTCGGCTTTCAGCGAGATCACGGTGTCAAGATCCTTGACCTCGAAATAATCGGGGCGGTCCGGATTGACAGGATAAAATTGGTCAACCTTAGGGCCGTCGACAAAGGCTACATTGTCCTTGTATGCCGAGACGAGCTTGTTGGGGTTGACCTGTGAAGTTTTCTTTATAAGCTTGAAGAGCGACGAAGGCTTCTCCTCCCCGTCGATGACGAAAGTGCCGTTGAAAATCTTATGGCGGCAATGCTCGGAGTTAACCTGCGAGAATCCGAACACCTCGCTGTCGGTAAGAGGGCGACCGAGTTTCTTGGCAAGATCGCGCAGATACTGTTCCTCATCAGGACTGAGAGCGAGGCCCTCGGCCTTGTTGTATTCCGAAATGTCATTTATATAGACTATCGGGTCGGGAGTCTTTGCGACAGTGAAGATGCGGCTGTTAAGCCCTTCATAGACGCGCTGCAGCATCTTGTCGTAGCGGGGGTTCTCATCCGACGTGCGCACGAACTCCTCGATGCGGGTTATCCCTTCGAGACCCATGTTCTGGGTTATCTCCACGGCGTTGGTGCTCCACGGTGTTATCATTTCGCGTCGCGGGCCGACAAAACGGCCTTTCAGGCTTGTGGAGGCAAGCATCACAGCTCCCCCGAACAACCACGACAACTTTTCAGCCTCTTTGGCATCGGGCTTGTGGGTGGTTTCGACAGCAATCATGAGATTGGCGCCTTTCTTGAAGAATACAACCATATAACTGTTTCCTAAATGTTGATGACTGGTTTATGAGTAACGTCCCCTGCGGGCATACGCTCTATAGGGTGCAAAATTACAAATTTTCGGCTCATTTGCGTGATATTTGGCCAAAAAGTTGGGATTCGTCCTGATTACAGCCCACAGAAATGCCGCCGCCAGCCGGAACATGGCGCAAAAAAGCCAATTTCTGTCATATTATCCCACATCAATGCAAATAATCCATAATCTTGCGGAGGCCACCAGAACTTTGGCACACAATTTGCATTATGACATATAGCCGACTATAGCCGCAAATGCGGCATGCGCCGGAGCACCTGCAAAAAAGATTCGGAGGAAATTTGCAGATTTGACATTTTTAGCACTAAATTTGTGCCCGATTTGTCTAACATGGCGCACATACGCCCCAGCCTCTCCACGGCATTATCCGATGTCAGCAAAAATAATCACAATATAAATACAGTCAACGCAATGAACGTTACACTCGACAAGACAGACAACGTGAGCGCCGTGCTCAACGTGTCGATTGAAGAAAACGACTACAAGCCCGAAGTAGAGAAGAAGCTCAAGGAAATCGCCCGTAACGCCAACATACCCGGATTCCGCAAAGGTCACGTACCCGCAGGCATGATACAGAAGCGTTTCGGAAAGCAGGCTACTTCCGACGCCATAAACGATATAGTATACAATGCTGTAGTTAATTACATCCGCGACAACAAGCTCGCAGTGCTCGGCCAGCCCGTTCCCGTCGATGTGAAGGAACTCGACCTCGACAACCAGAAGGATTTCCAATTCCAGTATCTGCTGGCTCTCGTGCCCGAAATCAACGTGGTGCTCGACAAGGAAATCCACATGCCATACTATAAGATTAATGTGACCGACGAAATGGTCAACGAGCAGAGCGACAAGTTCCGCGAACGCTTCGGCGCACAGGTGCCCGGCGATACCGTCGAGCCTAACGCCCTTGTCAAAGGCTCGATCATGGAGCATGACTCCGAAGGCAACGTAAAGACAGACGAGTCGGCCATACAGATGATCAACGGCATCGTGGCCCCGATGTATTTTAAAGACAAGGAAGAGGCCGAGAAGTTCGCAGGCAAGAAGGTCGACGACAAGGTGGTGTTCAACCCCTGGAAAACATGCGAAGGCAATGTCGCCGAACTTTCCTCTATGCTCGGCATAGACAAGGATAAGGCTGCCGACGTCAAGGGCGATTTCGAAATGACGATATCGGAGATTATCGTCGTGCGTCCGGCCGAACTCAACCAGGAACTGTTCGACAACGTGCTCGGCAAGGATGCCGCCACCGACGAGTCTCAGTACCTCGCAGGCGTGAAGGCCATGATAGAGCGCGACCTTGAGCAGAACAGCAAGTACCTCTTCCGCGCCGACGTGCAGAAGTACATGACCGACAAGTACGGTGACATGGAGATACCCGCCGAGACCCTCAAGAAGTGGCTCGTGGCATCCAACGATGGTATCACCGAAGAGAATGTCGATGCCGAATTCGAAAAGATGCTCCCCTCGCTCAAATGGCAGCTCATCAAGGAGCGCATGGCCGAGCTCTGCGAGATCAAGATCGAAGAGAACGACCTCCTCGACTTCGCCAAACTTATCGCCCGACAGCAGTTCGCCCAGTACGGCATGACCAACGTGCCCGACGACACCCTCGAAGAGTATGCAAAGCGCATCCTCTCCGACAAGAACTATCGCCCGCGCCTGATAGAGGAAGTAGGCGACATGAAGCTCTTCAACGCCGTAGAGGCCAAGGTGTCGCTCGACGAAAAGACAGTATCGCTCGACGAATTCAAGGAGATCGCACAGAAGGCCTGAGAAATTCCGTCCGAACAATAGATACACACCACAGGGCGATGTGCACGGCATGTGCGACATCGCCCTTTCCTATGCATCCTCCGGAAAAACAAGAAAAAAACGGGGAAAAAAGCATATGCCACACGATATTTTTGGAATATCATAAAAATTCACTATCTTTGAATAAATAATTTCCGGAAATGCCGGAAGGCGTCTCCATTCATACAGAAAACATGAACAACGACTTTAGAAACTACGCTGTAAAGCATTGCGGACTCAATGGCCTCGCGCTCGACCAGTATGTCGCCGCCACCAACTCCGCCAACATAACTTCCAGCTACATCTCCCCCACCATCATCGAGGAACGCCAGCTCAACGTGGCCCAGATGGATGTGTTCTCCCGCCTTATGATGGACCGCATCATCTTTCTCGGCACTGAAGTCAACGACTATACCGCCAACGTGATCCAGGCTCAGCTGCTCTACCTCGACTCGGCCGATCCCGGCAAGGATGTGTCAATCTACATCAACTCTCCCGGCGGCTCGGTATATGCCGGCCTGGGGATATACGACACTATGCAGTACATATCATCGGACGTAGCCACCATATGTACAGGCATCGCTGCTTCGATGGCAGCCGTGCTCCTCGTGTCGGGCACCGCCGGAAAGCGCTTCGCTCTCAAGCACTCACGCGTCATGATACACCAGCCAATGGGTGGCGCTCAAGGACAGGCAAGCGACATCGAGATCACAGCACGCGAAATCCAAAAACTCAAGAAAGAACTCTACACCATCATCGCCGACCATTCCGGACAGCCGTTCGAGAAAGTGGAGCGCGACTCCGACCGCGACTACTGGATGACCGCCGAAGAAGCAAAGGAATACGGCATGATCGATCAGGTGCTTGTAAAAGCCAAACACTGATTCCTGACAATGGCAAAGAAAACGACACCGGTATGCTCTTTCTGCGGACGCCCCGCAGACATGGCCGAAGGGATGATCCCTTCGGCCACCAACAACGGCACATACATCTGCACCGATTGCGTGGACGCTATGGAGCAGATGCTCAAGGAGGTGCGCAACGAGTCGCGGCAGGCCGACAGTTCCGACAGCACGACCAGCCTCTCCGACATCCCCAAGCCGAAGGAAATATGCGCGTTTCTCGACCAATACGTGATAGGTCAGGACGATGCCAAGAAATATCTCTCCGTAGCCGTTTACAACCACTACAAGCGTCTGGCGCAGGACTCCGACGATGTTGACATCGAGAAGAGCAACATAATACTCGTAGGCCCGACAGGCACAGGCAAGACCTTGTTAGCAAAGACGATAGCACGTTTGCTCAACGTGCCGTTCACCATCGTCGACGCCACCGTACTAACTCAGGCCGGCTACGTCGGCGAGGACATCGAGAGCCTGCTCACACGCCTGCTCCAGGTGGCCGACTACGATGTGGCAAAGGCCGAAAAGGGCATTGTGTTCATCGACGAGATCGACAAGATAGCCAGAAAAGGCGACAACCCTTCAATCACCCGCGACGTGAGCGGCGAGGGCGTGCAGCAGGGTCTTTTGAAGCTGCTCGAAGGATCGGTTGTCAACGTGCCCCCGCAAGGTGGCCGCAAGCATCCCGAGCAGAGGATGATACCCGTCAACACGAAAAACATCCTCTTCATCTGCGGAGGTGCTTTCGACGGCATAGAGCAGAAGATAGCCCATCGCCTCAACACCCACGTAGTGGGATACTCCACCGACCAGGCGCGCCAGCGCATCAAGCGCGACAACTATCTGAAGTATGTGATGCCTCAGGACTTGAAATCGTTCGGACTCATCCCGGAAATCATCGGCCGACTCCCGATCCTGACAAACCTTGAGCCTCTCGACCGTGAGGCCCTGCGCAGGGTGCTAACCGAACCGAAAAACGCCATCGTACGACAGTACGAGAAGCTTTTCGCGATGGACGGAGTGAAGCTGACATTCGCCGACGACGCGCTCGACCTGATTGTCGACAAGGCCATCGAGTACAAGCTCGGCGCGCGCGGACTGCGCTCGATAGTGGAGACCATCATGATCGACAGCATGTTCGAGATTCCATCCACACGTAAGCGCACATTCACCGTCACTCGCGAATATGCGTTGGAGAAACTCGATAAAGCCAACTTCGACACCAACAATTCCGATTCCAAATGACCGGACCGTTGAGTCCGGTCAACAATAAACGACATTAAGCAACAATCATTAATTCCGCCGCGACACCGGCACGTTAATCACGATCACTACCATGCCAGACAAGTCGATCCTCCTCACCGAAGAGCTGAAAAAGCATTTCGGATTTGACACATTCAAAGGCAACCAGGAAGCCATCATAACCTCCCTCATGGATGGGAACGACACTTTCGTGCTCATGCCTACAGGAGGGGGAAAGTCGCTATGCTACCAGCTCCCGGCGCTTCTCATGCCCGGCACGGCAATCGTGATATCTCCGCTCATCGCCCTCATGAAGAATCAGGTCGATGCAATGCGCAGCTTCAGTGAGGTCGATGCGATCGCACATTTCCTCAACTCATCGCTCACCAAGGCGGCAATCGAGGAGGTGAAGGCCGACATCATGTCGGGAAAGACCAAACTGCTCTACGTGGCCCCGGAGTCGCTTACAAAAGAGGACAATATAGAATTTCTAAAGACAGTACCCATTTCCTTCTACGCAGTGGACGAAGCCCACTGCATATCCGAATGGGGGCATGACTTCCGCCCTGAATACCGGCGCATCCGACCGATAATAAACGAGATCTCGCCACGTCCGGTGATCGCGTTGACTGCCACGGCCACACCTAAGGTGCAGCACGACATACAGAAGAACCTCGGCATGCAGAACGCCATGCTCTTCAAGTCGTCGTTCAACCGCACCAACCTCTACTATGAGGTGCGTCCAAAGACATCTACGATCGACCGCGACATAATCCGGTTCATCAAGCAGCAGGAAGGCAAGAGCGGCATCATATACTGCCTCAGCCGTAAGAAGGTAGAGGAACTCGCCGAAATCCTCCGGCTGAACGACATTCGCGCCCTACCCTATCATGCAGGTCTTGATCAGAACACCCGTGCCGCCAACCAGGACGCATTCCTCCTTGAGAAAGTCGATGTGATCGTAGCGACAATAGCTTTCGGCATGGGTATCGACAAGCCCGACGTGCGATTCGTGATCCACTACGACATACCCAAATCACTCGAAGGATATTACCAGGAGACCGGCCGCGCCGGCCGCGACGGGGGCGAAGGCCGATGCATTGCATTCTACATGCACAAGGATCTCCAAAAAATGGAGAAATTCATGCAGGGAAAACCGCCGGCAGAACAGGAAATCGGACGCCAGCTGCTCCTTGAGACAGCGGCTTATGCCGAATCCTCACTGTGCAGAAGGAAACTGTTGTTGCACTACTTCGGTGAGTCATACACCGAGGAAAACTGCGGGAACTGTGATAACTGTTTAAACCCAAAGAAACTCGTGGAAGCAAAAGATGAATTGTGCGCCATAATTGAAACAGTCAGCGCACTGAAAGAGAAATTCAAGCCCGAGCAGATCATCGACGTCATGCTCGGTAAAAACACGCCTACCGTAAAGACCTATGCCCAGGACGAGCTGGAAGTGTTCGGCTGTCTGCAAGGGAGCGATTCACGCACACTGTCAACCATCATACGCCAGGCCCAGATTGCCGGATACCTCGACCGCGACATCGAAAACTTCGGCATATTGAAGCTCACACCCAAAGGGAAAGCGTATTACAAGAAACCGACATCCTTCAAGGTCGTCGAGGACAACGACTTCAGCGAGGACGAAGAAGAACAGGTGATGAAAAGCGGCGCCGCATGTGCCGTCGATCCAGAGCTTTACAATATCCTGAAAGACCTTCGCAAGAAAATGGCGAAGCGCCTCGAACTGCCCCCCTACGTCATATTCCAGGATCCGTCGCTTGAAGCGATGGCCACCACCTACCCCATTACCATCGACGAGCTTCAGAACATTCCAGGGGTCGGAGCCGGAAAGGCGAAGAGATACGGTGAAGAATTTCTCAAGGTGATAAAGGCTCATGTGGAGGAGAACGAGATCGAGCGACCCGAGGACCTGCGCGTAAGAAGCGTGGCCAACAAGAGCAAGCTCAAGATATCAATCATACAGGGCATCGACCGTAAGATCGGACTTGACTCTCTGGCCGAGAGCAAGGGGCTCGAATTCTCCGAACTTCTCGACGAAGTGGAGGCTATAGTGTATTCCGGCACTAAAATCAACATAAACTATTTCCTCGACGAGATAATGGACGATGACCGTCAGGCCGACATCTTCGACTACTTCAAGGAGAGCGAGAGCGACGACCTTGAAGCCGCCATCGAGGAGCTTGGAAACGAATACAGCGAGGAAGAGATACGCCTCGTGCGCATAAAATTCCTCTCCGAACTCGGCAACTGATCATCGCATAATGTCAAATAGGCGGCATGGCATTGCCGCCTATTTGCTTTTTGATATAAAATACGTAACTTTGCCGTCAAAGAAGAACAAAAATCGTGGAAAAGAAAGAAAAAGATACAGCGATACTCCTCATGCACTGTCCCGACCAGCCCGGGATAATAGCGGTGATCACCGAATTCATCACCGTCAACGGCGGCAACATCATGTACCTCGACCAATATGTCGACAAGGCAAACGGCATATTCTACATGCGCGTCGAGTGGGATCTGGCAGGATTCATCATCCCTAAGGAGAAGATCCGCGACTATTTCCACACCCTCTACGCCTGCCGCTACGACCTTAGCTATTCGCTGAAATTCTCCTCACAGAAGCAGCGCATGGCCATCTTCGTCAGCAAGATGTCGCACTGCCTCTACGACATACTCGCTCGCGTGGTGGCCGGAGAATGGGAGGTCGAGATTCCCGTCATCATATCCAACCATCCCGATATGGAAAAAGTGGCCAGCCAGTTCGGCATACGCTACGAGGTGTTCCACATCACGAAGGAAAACAAAGCCGAGATGGAAGCCGCCGAGATGGCGCTGTTGCGCGAACTCAACGTGGACTTCATCGTGCTCGCACGCTACATGCAGGTACTCTCGCCTGAGTTTATCGGACAGTATCCGCACCATATCATCAATATCCACCATTCATTCCTCCCGGCCTTTGTCGGAGCAAAACCGTATCATGCCGCCTACGACCGAGGCGTAAAATTAATCGGCGCCACGTCGCACTACGTCACCACCGAACTTGATGCCGGCCCCATCATCGAACAGGACATTACCCGCATCACCCACAAGGACACAATCGACGACCTGGTAAAGAAAGGCCGCGACCTGGAAAAGATAGTCCTCTCGCGGGCGGTGGAGAAACATATACAACGAAAGATTCTGACCTATAAGAACAAGACGGTAGTGTTCAGCTGACATGCCCTGCCTGTACGGCAATGGCCCGCATCTGACGTCATCGTCCAACCCAACCCCGCGATTATGATAGCAGTGGTTAGATATAATGCCGGAAACGTGTTTTCCGTGGAATGCGCGCTCCGGAGGCTTGGCGCGGAATTCGTCGTCACCGACAATGAAAGCGTGCTCGCAAAAGCCGACCGCGTGATATTCCCCGGCGTGGGGGAGGCTGCCGCCGCCATGCACCATCTGCGCGCCACCGGACTCGACCGGGTGATACGCTCGCTGACCGCCCCCGTGCTTGGCATATGCATAGGCCAGCAGCTCATGTGCCGACACTCTGAAGAGGGAGATGTCGACGGCCTCGGAATATTCGATGCCAACGTGAAGCGCCTGATACCTCCGTCACCGGAATTCAAGGTGCCCCACACCGGATGGGACACCGTAGCGCTCACTTCGCCCGACGGCCCGGTCCCTACCGGTCTTGACGGCCATTACTTTTACTACGTTCACAGCTACGCCGTGCCGGTATGCCGACATACCGCCGCCGTAACAGAATATTGCGGTACATGGAGCGCGGCAATGCGCCACGACAACTTCCATGCCGTGCAGTTCCATCCCGAAAAAAGCGGTGCAGACGGGAGCACGCTATTGTCGCACTTCCTTGCACTCTGAAAAATCATGATTGAGATCATACCCGCCATCGACATCATCGACGGCAAATGCGTAAGACTGACACGAGGCGACTACGGCACGTCAAAGGTATATTCCGACGATCCCGTCGACATGGCGATGCGCTTCGCCGATGCCGGATGCCGGCGACTCCACCTCGTGGACCTCGACGGTGCACGCGCCAGCCACATCGTGAACTACCGTACACTCGAACGTGTGGCCGCACGCACTCCACTCGTGATAGACTTCGGAGGCGGCCTCAAAAGCGATGACGACCTGCGCATCGCTTTCGAATGCGGAGCGGCGATGGTGACAGGCGGAAGCATAGCGCTCCGCAACCGTGACAGGTTTCTCCATTGGCTCGACAAATACGGCCCGGAGCGTATCATCCTCGGTGCCGACGCGCGCCACGGAAAGATAGCGTCGGAGGGGTGGACATCCACGTCCGACAACGACATAGTGCCATTCATCGCCGGATACGCCGAGGTCGGCGTATCCAAGGTCATATCCACCGAGATCGGTGTCGACGGCACACTCGCCGGGCCGGCCGTAGAGCTTTACCGCAGGATTCTCGACAGGTGTCCCGGGCTATGGCTCGTGGCAAGCGGAGGTGTCGGCTCAATGGCCGACATAGAGCTTCTCGACGAGGCCGCAGTCCCCGCCGTGATAGTCGGGAAAGCAATCTACGAGGGGCGCATCTCAATTGAAGATATCTCACGCATCAACCGTTCACAATGTTAGCAAAGCGCATCATACCCTGCCTCGATGTCAAGGACGGCAAAACCGTCAAAGGTGTCAACTTCGTAAATTTCCGCGATGCCGGAGATCCCGTGGAACTTGGCCGGCAATATAGCGATCAGGGAGCCGACGAGCTGGTCTACCTCGACATCACGGCATCCCACGAAGGACGCGGAACATTCATCGACCTCGTAAGGCGCGTGGCCGAGAATATCAGCATACCCTTCACCGTAGGAGGCGGGATAAGTGAAGTCGATGACGTGGCGCGACTCCTCGACGCCGGGGCCGACAAGGTGTCGGTCAATTCCGCCGCGCTGCGCTCACCGGCCCTCATCGACGGGATCGCCTCGCGCTACGGGGCGCAGGTGTGTGTGGTGGCAATCGATGCGCGCCATGACGACGGCATCTGGCGCTGCTACATCAACGGCGGACGCAAACCCGTAGGATGCACGCTCCTCGAATGGGCGCACGAGGCTCAGGAACGCGGCGCCGGAGAGATCCTGTTCACCTCGATGGACCACGACGGTGTGAAGGCCGGGTTCGCCTGCGAGGCCCTTGCCGAACTCTCGGAACGCCTGTCAATACCCGTCATAGCCTCCGGAGGGGCCGGACGGATGAACCATTTCATCGACGTGTTCAAACACGGCCATGCCGATGCCGCCCTGGCGGCAAGTATATTCCACTTCGGTGAAATCAACCTCCGGGAATTGAAAAGCTATTTATCACTTAACGACATACCCGTAAGATTATGACAACACTACTTGACTACGATAAAATGGGTGGTCTCATACCCGCCATCATACAGGATGACACGACGAAAAACGTCCTGATGCTCGGATTCATGAACGAGGAAGCCTATCTCAAGACCATAGAGACAGGCAAGGTTACATTCTACAGCCGCACGAAAGGACGCCTATGGACAAAGGGTGAGGAGAGCGGTAACTTCCTCAATGTGGTAAGCATTGAGGAGGACTGCGACCGCGACACGCTCCTCGTGAAAGTAAAGCCTGTGGGTCCGGTGTGTCACAAAGGTACTGACACATGCTTCGGCACGGAAAACACGATGGGGGTGGAGTTTCTGCGCTATCTCCAGGACTTCATCGACCGCCGCCACACAGAGATGCCCGAAGGCTCCTATACCACTTCGCTGTTCAAGAAGGGTGTCAACCGCATGGCGCAGAAAGTAGGCGAGGAAGCGGTAGAGACTGTGATAGAAGCGACCAACGGCACTCGCGACGGCTTCATCTATGAAGCGTCCGACCTTATCTACCACCTCATAGTGCTGCTCACATCGCAAGGTCTGCGCATCGAGGATCTTGCCGCCGAGCTTCAGAAACGCCACAAGGAATGAGCCACCTATCCTGCCATGGAAGCGCCATTAGTAGACTATCAGGGAGTGGAACTCCACCGCAAAGAGCTGATTGTGCTCAAGGACGTCGACCTTAGGGTCGAAGCCGGAGAGTTCCTGTATATAATCGGAAAAGTCGGAAGCGGGAAAAGCAGCCTTATGAAATCGATGTATGCCGACATCCCCGTAATCGCCGGAAAGGCCGACGTGCTCGGCTACGACCTCTCCGCTATAAAGCGCAAGGAGGTGCCGATGCTCCGACGGGAGATAGGTATCGTGTTCCAGGATTTCCAGCTGCTTACCGACCGCTCGGTCTACAACAACCTGCTCTTCGTGCTTGAAGCCACGGGGTGGAAGTCGAAGGCCGACATGGACGAGCGTATCGAGGAGGTACTCAAAGAGGTCGGGATGCTCAACAAAAGCTACAAGATGCCCCACGAGCTTTCGGGCGGAGAGCAACAACGCATCGTCATAGCGCGTGCGCTCCTCAATCGCCCGCGCCTCATCCTCGCCGACGAGCCTACCGGCAACCTCGATCCCGCCACCGGCGAACAGATCGTGGCCTACCTCCACCAGATAGCCAAGGAAGGTACCGCCGTGATAATGGCCACCCACAACCTCAACCTCCTGGAGCAATTCCCGGCAAGGTTACTGCGCTGCCACGACAAGCGCATTACCTCGTTCTGACACTATGCGTCTGTCGCCACGACCCGGCCGACCACCACCTATAACCCCGATTCTAAAACACCGCATAAACATTGTATTCTAAAGATATTTACAAAGAATGATGAAAAACTACATTTTACTTCCCGTAACAGGCATCGCCATCGGAGCGATCCTGGGCGCATGCAACCCGAAGCAGCCCGAAGTGCCGACAAACGACAGTGCCATCCTCCACGCGTGGTCATGGTCATTCGACACAATTGCAGCCAACATGAAAACTATTGCCGATGCAGGCTTCGACTTCGTGCAGACATCACCGGCCAACACATGTTTCGTCGGTGAAGATGGCGGCATGGCGCTGTTCAGCGAAGAAGGCGATTCAGTGAAAGGCAAGTGGTACTACTACTATCAGCCAATCGACTGGAAAATCGGCAACCACCTCCTCGGCACACGCGACCAGTTCAAAGCCATGTGCGACAGCGCCACCAAATACGGTGTCAAAGTGATAGTAGACGTGCTCCCCAACCATACGGCTGTCGACCACACAGCCGTCACCGCCGCCCTCGACAGCGCCGCAGGCGGTCACGACAAGCTTTTTCATGCTAACGGATTCAACAACATCACCGAATGGAACGACCGCTACGAGTGCACCACAGGCATGATGGGAGGCCTGCCGGATGTCAACACTGAGAATTCCGGCTTCCAGCATTACTATCTACAGTATGTCAACGACCTCATAGCATGCGGCGCACGTGGATTCCGCTACGACACAGCCAAGCACATAGGCCTGCCCGACGACCCGCGCGACTCGCTCTCGCAGCGCAACAATTTCTGGGATATAGCCACAGGGCGTGAAAGCGTTCAGGGACTCTCACTCGCCCTCCCAGCCGACAGCCTATTTATCTACGGCGAAGTGCTTCAGGACAAGAACGTGCGCGAGGCCGACTACGCCGCCTACATGTCGCTCACGGCCAGCAACTACGGCCACGCCCTGCGCAATGCGCTCCAAGAAGGTTCATACTATGCCGATAGTCTCGCCGACTGGCAGCATCCCGCTCCCGCCGAAAAACTTGTCACATGGGTGGAGTCGCACGACACGTATGCCAACGAACATGAATCGGCCGACCTTGAGGATGCACAGGTACGCGAAGGCTACGTGTTCCTCGCAGCACGCCGCTTCGGCACTCCGCTATTCTTCAGCCGCCCGATGGGTTCCACGCGGCAAAACTATTGGGGCAACAACCGCATAGGCGCACGTGGCAACGACGAGTTCTTCAATCCCGAGGTAGTAGCTGTCAATAGATTCCGCCATGAGATGCACGGACAGCCCGAACAGATCAACGTAAGCGACAACGGGGCCGTGATTGCCGTGGAACGCGGCATCAAAGGAGTGGCTCTCATCAATATCTCCACCGATACGCAAACACTGAGTCTCCCCTCATCCCTAAAGAAAGGCAGATACACCGACGCCGTCCACCATTCCGATTTCGAGATAGCCGAAGGAAAGATCTCCGGCACGCTGGCCCCACTCTCCTCATATATCATATATCAGCAATGAAAAAATCTTTCCTGAAGATGGCTGTATGATTTCGAGACAACGACTTCAAAATTATCACCATCGCCAAAGGCAAGATTTAATAGCAAAATGCCAGATATGCGCCTTTCGGAATGCTCCCGGAGGCGCATATCTGACATAAATTCACGCTAACTTTAATTTTAACACATTTTAAATATTTTACATCTTTTACAATTCTCGCTTTTATAATAACTTTTCAACATTTGAAGCATAATTATTATTATATTCAAGTGCCATGACGCTCCGGTTCCCGATATTTCGACAAAACATGTTATTAAACATGTACCACATCCCATTGACAGTACAAAACAAATTATTACCTTTGCAACGCAAGAGGGAAACAAAGACCCCCGCTTGACAAGAAATCTTCTTAGCTAATCTAAGAAATCTGACAACCACCGAAACAACACCAACAACAAATACAAAGGTAAACAGAATACTTTTTCATACGTAACTTTCCAATAAAGACAGAATAGATATTCAACAAGCAACAAGCGAGAAATAAGGGTGCCGTGAGGTAGTCTTATTTTTTTATCCCCCTACCCCAAATGCAACGCCACAGGTTGCGCAATCCGTATATATTTGTTAAATTTGCGATATGCATTTTGAAGATCTTGATTTAAGCGACGATATACTCGACGCTATCTACGCGATGCACTTCGACGAGTGCACTCCTATACAGGAACAAGCCATCCCGATCGTACTGCAAGGACGCGACCTCATAGCCATAGCCCAGACCGGCACAGGCAAGACCGCCGCCTACCTCCTCCCGGTGATTGACCTCCTCGCGGACCTTCCCGCGCCGGATGCCGGGGTCAACTGCATAGTCATGGCCCCCACCCGCGAGCTTGCACAGCAAATCGAGCAGCAGATGGACGGATTCTCCTACTATCTCCCAATCTCCTCACTCGCCATCTACGGCGGCACTGACGGCGCCACTTTCGCCCGCCAGCAACGTGCAATGCGCGAAGGTGCCGACGTGGTCATCGCCACACCCGGACGCCTCCAGGCACTCCTGCAGATGGGCGGCATCAATCTCGGAAAAGTCAAATACTTCATCCTCGACGAGGCAGACAGGATGCTCGACATGGGATTCTACGACGATATCATGCGCATCGCCGCCCAACTTCCTACGGAACGCCAGACACTGCTGTTCTCGGCCACAATGCCCCCTCGCATACGAAAGCTCGCCAAGGACATCCTCAGCGATCCCGTGGAAATAAAAATCGCGCCCTCGCGCCCCGTGGAAAAGATAGCCCAGTCGGCCATAATGTGCGGTGACGCCCAGAAAGATGGAGTGCTGCTGCGCCTGCTGAAGGAGCGCCACGGCTCGAAAGTCATAGTGTTCGCCTCTTCGAAACTCGGCGTGCGCGACCTCACCCGCTCACTGCGCCGATCCGGAATAAAAGCCGCAGAGATACACTCCGACCTCGGACAGAAAGAACGCGACGACACTATCCACGACTTCCGAGCAGAACGCCTCGACGTGCTCGTCGCCACCGACCTGCTCGCCCGAGGCATCGACATAGACGACATATCCATGGTGGTCAATTACGACGTTCCCCGCGAACCGGAGGATTATGTTCACCGCGTAGGGCGCACCGGTCGCGCCAACGCCGAAGGCACCGCCGTCACCCTCGTGTCGCCGCGCGACAAACGTGCATTCTCACGCGTGGAATCCACATTGAAAATAAAGATACCCCTGGAGGACGCAGTCCCAGGAGCCGACGCTGGACGTAGTGACCGTTCCGCCACCAAGGATCGACGACGACAAAAGAAGCAAGATGCACCGAAAGGCGCACGCCCTGGCACGCCGAATGCATCGTCCGCACCGGAGACCACCGACAAAGAAACCGCAGAAAAGGAAACCGATAAGGGGAACTCCGGCAAGAAACACGGAAACCGGCGCTACAAGCATCGCCGCCCCTCCTCAGGCAAAGACAAAGCAGATTCCCCCAAAGACCGCACGGACGGCACACCCGCGTCATAGCCCCGGCACGCCACAGTAAAACACTGCGCCGAATCACGCATCGTCATCTACAGACTCTCGCATGATTCGGCGCATTGTTTCTATATGCTTATATATGTCCGCGTCATGTCGCCGCACGACACGAAGTGCGAAATCAGAACGGCAGATCGTCGTTGGGTTCAGGAGTGAGATCGGGCACAGGAGCGGCAGGAGCGCCATAAGCGGGAGCCTGGGCGTAAGTCTGGGGCGCGGGAGCGCCGGGAGCCGCAGGTGCGGTGGCCGGCTCAACCTTCCATCCGTCGATCGAAGTAAACCAACGTCCATTATACTCGCGGCTGTTGATGTCGAAGCTCAGACGTATCTCGTCGCCTACATTAAGAGGATACTGGTCGGCACGGTCACCGAAAAGCACAAAGAACACCTTCTTAGGATAAGTCTCATGCGTCTCCAAAACGTATTCACGTTTTTTCCAGTTGTTTCCGGCACGCGACACACCCGACTGCTCGGGAAGAGCCAATATGATTTTACCTTCTACTTCCATTGTATTTTATTGTATGACAATTATATATGTACGTTCTTCAAAGATGGGAAATTTAAAGCGATACCCTTTCGAGCCTCTTTAACTTGTCAAAGTTAGTCAATTTCGCTCCCAGCCACAAATTTTGAGCCGACAAATTGCAAACTATTTCGGCTTGGCGGATTAAGTATTATTTCTCTATCTTGTCGATTCTTTATTATCGTGTCGAAATTCTCCTGACCCCAAGTAATAAGATTCTGAACGAGCGGCAACAACGTCTTGCCGAAATCGGAAACTGAGTATTCTACCCTCGGAGGTACATCGGGATAGAGCTGACGGTCAAGAATACCGTCGGTATATAACTGGCGCAGGACTTGCGAGAGGACTTTTTCTGATATAGCCGGGATTGTCCGATAAAGTTCGTTGAACCGCGCAGGCTCATTCTCCGAAACTTTCAGGAGCACCACCAAGGCCCATTTGTTGCCCATCCATTCAAGCATGGGAGCAGCCTTGCAATATTCGTAGTCCAATTTTTTTGCCATTTCTCGATGTCGGAACTTATTGATTTTGTGCAAAACAAACTTTTCGGTAAGGGTCAAACCAACCGGTAAGTTATTGCTTTGCCGCTGATTCTCACCTAATTTTGCGCTGTAAAATTAACGAAAATTTGCCGTATATCCGCGTAGTCGACTGAAATACTTGTTCTTTCAATAGGTTTTAATTCCGTGCCGACAATAATACGGAAATGTTTTGCTGGAAGTTACTTCATTCTTTGATAATGCGCTTTGAAAGAATCGTAATGTCTGCTTATTTCATCCGTTATGCTGAATGATTCAAATTCAGCGGCCTTTGTTTTAATATCTTCCTCTGAAGCTTTGTCGATTGTTTCAATCCATTGGATTTCTCCATTATACCAATTGCCATAATCGTTTAACTCTATCCAATCATCGTTGGAAGCTTGAAGAATCCACGACTCTCCGTTTGACTTCTCAAATATGGCTGCATCAAAATCGCCAATGTGGTTTTGAAACCACACCATGAATTCTTCACTGTTATTGTGCATGCCGTGATATGATTCATAATATATCACAACCCAAGGGCCGGTATATTCTGCTTGAGGCTCATCGTCCGAGCTACAGGCTGTCAAAAGTAAGCAACAGATGAGTGTTGTCAATGTTAAGATATTCTTCATTTGTTGAGTTGGTTTTCGAGTTGTTTGATACGTTCGTTGAGTGCTGCTATTGTATCTGATTTTGCATTAATTGCTTGTTGAAGAGTGGTTATAGTATCAAGCAAAGAATTAATGCGTTCAATCTCTTTGCTTTGAGATTTCAGCATCTCCCCCGAATCGCGTAGAAACCAATCGGCTGAAATTTCTGGGAAAGCAGTCAAAGTATTTCGGATTACTTTGGATGATGGCTCTGTACCCTTTTGAAACATTGAACCAATGACAGACTGGGTTACCCCTATCTTAATTGCGAACTGTCTGTCAGACAATTTGTAGGCAGAGATTATATCTCGAATTTTTGCGTTGAGAGAAGTCATGCTGTGAACGTAAAAGCGTTAATAATATTTAAAACTACACTGACAATCGTATTTACGTTTGGATATAAACGTAAATACGATTACTTTTGCAATATCTTAAATCAAACATTACAAAATTAGTGATTTTGATTGAGAGTAACAAGGACATAATCAACTAAAAACGACCAGATATGGCTACATCAATCAAAGGTAAAGAAATCAGCGCACCCATTTGGGGAGGCCATCGCCCCGCGCTGCTGACCACTTGGGAGGAATTGAAAAAGCTCGGTTTCAAAAAACGTGACCGCTCTTTCGGGGTCATTGAAAACGAGGATGGCACAACAACTAAAGCTCTCTATTTCTACGCCACCAAGCATTGTTGCTCCCTCTCTGACGAGCAACTGAAAGGCTGTCGCTATGAATGGTATGTGATTACTGAGACCCTTGACGAAATTTCAGACTAATAATAAATCGTACCTATATGGCAACAACAGAAACAAAACTTGATGATATCCGTGCTGCTTTTGAGCACGACATCAATGACCATGTAAACCGTGCAGAAAAGGCTTTTGCCAAACTGGAGAAGATGAATATATCTCCCGAAGAATATAAGCAAGCAAACTGGCAATTCGGTCTAAACTGCTATGTAGCCGGATACCTCCGCAAAATCAACGGATTTACCGTTGACAGCGGAGAACCGCTCAAGCGTATGGAGGGCCATATCCGGTTCCACGCCTACCAACAGCGCACCAAAGGCAACCTTGATGACAAGCAGGAAATCTCCGTTGCACAAGCTGCCGTTGCTGTAACCCTCGAAGGATATGTAGCAAAATTCTTTGAAGATTAATCCGCCAAAGTCAAACCACCCAACTACGGTGCTCAGGAGTGAGCAATGCCGAGGGTCAAGAGAGACCCGGCCCCGAAAGGGGTTCAATTCGGGAGTATCGATAATCTCAATTTGGTAGAGGCCCGCTAACGAAAGCGAGTGGCTGCAGGTTCGACTCCTGCTACTCCCACATAAGGACGGCTGACATCGATTAGGCCGAGGGCTTTAGCCCCGAGAATGTAGCTTAATGGTAGCGCAACGAGGATCCGGTAGGTGCAGGTTCGATTCCTGCCATTCTCGCAACCAAAGAAGAGTACCTTGACAAGTCTGGAAATTCCGCTGATACCGCCCGGACGGGAGACCACCGGAAGAGTCAGCGATGAGCGATAGCCGATAAATATGCAGGCGAGTAGATCCGAAAGGTCGAAAACCACATTGAGACGGGTCGGTACCGCGATAAGAAAGAGCTCTCCGTGCTTATTGGAAAACCCAGGCGCGGATGCCCCCTGGGGCCAAGGTTGATTTGACCCTTGGAAATAATTTGT
>NZ_CAJTYX010000013.1 GCF_910583865.1 uncultured Muribaculum sp. | reverse complement strand
ATCGCTCTGCATGCTTACACACCACCTCTACACGCTGTCAAAGCCAGTCAGCCCCATAAGAATAGTGTATCCCTGCAAAGTTAAAGGTTGGACACCGTTCTGCAAAATTTCAGATACTAAAATTTCTAAAATAATAATGTGCTCGGTTCTATTGAGGAATTAAACTCACACAAGGAACGCAGAGATAGAAAGAGCATTAGCCATTTATTCTCGATGCACTCAGTAAGCTCTGTGCGATTTATAATTTCGTGTGCTCTGCGCGTTATTCTGTCCCCACTAAATAACTATTGACCCAGTATCAGCGAACAGACTTATGGGCATAAAAAAAATTGATTGTCATCCCGACAACCAATCTTAGTTAACCTTAAATCTAATACCATGAAAAACACGTTGCAAAGATAGACATCTCTCTAATTCCTGCAAAATATTTCCGTACATTTTGCCATCGATTTAACAATAATTTCATTATTAAAGCCTTTTTAGCGCCACTGAGCGGGCAAATTGACAGAAAATGCGCTACCAATATCAATTACTGCCAAAATACGGCAAGACAAACGGTGTGGGTTATTGGCGGCCTTATCGCCATCTCCGGCCACAAAAAACGGCGATGTGTCGCATTCCACTGACACATCGCCGTTATTAATCTTGGTCTGTCTCGCGACAATTACCACTCGACACGCATATCAGCCGATAAGCGCATGCCCGGTCATTTCGGCAGGCTGCGCAAGACCCATGATCTTGAGCACCGTAGGAGCCACGTCGGCCAGACGACCATCCCCCACGTGGGCATCCTTGCGCTCCGTCACGTAGATGCATGGAACGGGGTTGAGCGAGTGGGCCGTGTTGGGAGTGCCATCGGCATTGATGGCATTGTCGGCATTGCCGTGGTCGGCTATGATTATCACCTCATAATCAGCCTCCTTGGCGGCCTCGACGGTGTCCTTGACGCAAGCATCCACGGCTTTCACGGCCTTCTCTATCGCCTCATACACGCCGGTGTGGCCCACCATGTCGCCGTTGGCGTAGTTCACAACAATGAAGTCATATTCCTGGCTCTTGATTGCCTCCACGAGCTTGTCTTTCACCTCATAGGCGCTCATCTCAGGCTTGAGGTCGTAGGTCGCCACCTTGGGAGAGGCCACGAGGATGCGCTCTTCGCCCTCATAGGGAGCCTCGCGGCCGCCGTTGAAGAAGAAGGTCACATGGGCATACTTCTCGGTCTCGGCGATATGGAGCTGCTTCTTATCGAGCGACGAAAGATATTCGCCGAGTGTGTTGGTCACGTTCTCCTTGTCGAAAAGGATATGCACGCCGGTAAAGGAGGCATCGTAAGGAGTCATGCAGTAATACTGTAGTCCGGGGATGGTGTGCATCCCGGCCTCGGGCATGTCGCGCTGGGTGAGCACCATCGTAAGCTCCTTTGCACGGTCGTTGCGGTAGTTGAAGAAAATCACGGCATCGCCATCCTTGATAGTGCCGTCGACGGTAGAGTTCACGATAGGCTTCACGAATTCGTCGGTCACATCGGCGTCATACGATTCCTGCATGGCCTGAACCATGTCGGCGCTCTTCTTGCCGATGCCGTTCACGAGCAGGTCGTAGGCCTCTTTCACGCGCTCCCAGCGCTTGTCGCGGTCCATGGCATAGTAGCGGCCTATGATTGATGCCACCTTGCCTGCCGACTTCACGCAATGCGCCTCAAGCTCCTCGATGAATCCCTTGCCGCTGCGCGGGTCGGTGTCGCGGCCATCCATGAAGCAGTGGATATACACCTTCTCCAGACCGTATTCTTTGGCTATATCGCACAGGGCGAAAAGATGGTCGAGCGAAGAGTGAACGCCGCCGTTCGATGTCAGTCCCATGAAGTGGATAGCCTTGCCGTTGTCACGGGCATAGCTGAACGCGTTGACGATTTCCGGATTCTTCAGGATTGAACCGTCCTCGCATGCCTTGTTGATCTTCACCAGATCCTGGTAGACCACGCGGCCGGCCCCTATATTGAGATGGCCCACCTCCGAGTTGCCCATCTGTCCGTCGGGCAGACCGACGTTCTCACCCGAAGCCTGAAGCTGGGAGTGGGGGTAGGTGCTCATCAGATAGTCCCAGTAAGGGGTCGGAGTGTTAAAAATCACATCACCCTTCGAATGGTTGCCGAGACCCCATCCGTCGAGAATCATCAAAAGTGCTTTCTTTGCCATAATATGTTGTTTTAAAGATTTGTAACAGTCTCTACCGGCTGAACCCGTGCGGACCGGTCTTACGACTGCAAAGGTAATAAATTCCACCGACATAATTGAAAAGCGGCGCGCCGATAACCGACGCGCCGCCCCTCAATGAATCTTAAAGAATCTATGCAAACCTGAAGCAATGATTTTCACTCAGCCATATCAGCGGAAAAGCACCTTCTTCGTCGTGCCGTCGCTGTAGACGACGATATGTATGCCACGCCCGGGATTCTCCACGCGCACGCCCTGAAGATTATAGACTCCTACCATCTCCTTTGGCGAATCAAGATCATTAATAATGTCGAAGGTTCCCGAGAGGCCACTATTCCTTACAGCAGAAACAGCCATTATCGTTGGTTGACATGGCGTCATGTTCTCAAAATGCAATGATACTATATTCTTTGACTTATCCGTATCAATCACGCTTTCTGTCATCATGAATTTATATCTGTTATCAAATTGTGCGCCTTTACGGCTTACACGACCAAGACCATATACAGCACACCCATTCCATTCATATGCAGCTTCAGCATACCAGTCATAAGTATTGACGCTAATCGGCCCACTGTTAGTTCCGTCGTCATAATTTACAGTCACAGAGATCTCCCGGCTACCATCGGCACATACAATCAATACATATAATTTTTCCGTTGCCACAGGCGAGAGGAATTCCAAATTTCCCTCCCCTTCCCATTTGGGAATTTTAAGGCCATTATTCCCGTCATAAGCGCCAAGGGAATATTGCGTCCCGCTTATCGACACGAGCATGCCGTCGCTAGGCAAAGAACCGGCCTCCTTCACATCCGAAGAATAGAACACAAATCCCTGTCCATCGAAGCCATCGGTGGTTACTTCGGATATAACACTGCTTTCTGCGATGACATCGACATTAAAACCATCCTTTATCAGGATCGGACGCGTCGAAGAAAGCTCCCTCTCATTTTGCTCATAAGCCTCAATCTCGGCAAGTGCCCCATAGAAGTACATATTTACGTCACATGCTACGGCAATATAACGCACTTCAAGGCATGCTGGAAGGGTGCAAGCCAATTCTGAGATTCGATCAAGATTACTGAATGTTCTAACGTCCTTCCATTTCTGGCCATCAACGCTCACTTTGATGGTGATTTCTTTATTTACCAGACCTTCCACGTCATTGGCATTCAATCCGTAATTGTTCTCCGGAATATGGAGCGCAACTTTGGAAAGATTGATATAACGGCCTGCATCTACTATGGCCCAGACATCATACCTCGACATGGATGACTCTTCAATCACCTCAAAGGCGTCTTTTCCAGTATTCCCGTCGGTTAAAGTCGAAACGACATAAGACGTATAGTTGGCTCCTATGGTATAATCTCCATCATATTTACGCACCTCCGCAGGAAGCCCTTTTAAGACATTGACCGCACTTTTCCGCTCTATCGCCACAGCAATATCACGGCTTCGTACCACACCGTGGTTATCAAACGTCACAGTCAATGATGACACTCCGAACATATCCTTGGTGGAAATTACATGGAACTGAATCTCGTGCTTGTCAGGGTCATCCATGATATCACTAACATGCACGTATTCATCCCGAGCCTTTACCTCATACGTGAAATTCTCATCTCGCAGGCTTCCGATTATGTCATATCCGACTCTCACGCATGTCTCCTCTGCGTTATTCACGGCAACTTCCGCAGGTGCATCGATTTTGATCGTTTCAGCTTCGGATCCATACACCTCAAATTCCCATATATTGGGAGTAATGACACCTCGAGCATATGGAACCAACTTCACATAACGGGCTTTATGCGGTGCGATGTAATCATATTTAATGTCATCTTTCTCACGATTAGTCTCGTTTATCACTTCGCTCCAGACTTTCGCATCATCACTCAAGAAAATGCGGTAATTCCAGAAATTCAACCCGTTGCGGGAATTCGATTTATTATCGAATATCGCGAAGCCATAGATCATATACGGCTCAATCAGGTCGATAACCACATGAGGATTTGTCGAGGACCAACTATAATACGGAAATTTTCCTCCATCGATAAGATACTTTGCCGCTTTGTCCCAATCAGAAGGATCCGACTCCTCCAATATGGTCTTATCCAAGGCGACATTGTATATCTTGGCATAATCCTCTTCCGACATGACTTCAAAAGCGAAAGCTTCCAGTTCACCGGTTCCAATCTCATTAGCCAGCAATGCTTTCACGGTGTACGATCCGATAACGTCGCCTTTTACCTTGGTTTCAAACTCCGTACCGTCAAATCCCTCTACAAACTCCAGGCCTTCCGGCAATATCCATTTGCAAGTCGTCGGATTGCATGTACCCTTTGCGGTAAGCACAATCTCCATACCGATTTTCGCATATGAGACGCCCCTTCTGATCTCTACTACCGGCACCGTCTGTCGGGGATAGTCAGCCGTCACACGCTTGGGAGTGCCGGTGGAGGCATCTTTCATCACCGGCAAAACCTCAATCGTGACACCGGACTCAGAGCCCTGTCTCCTGACTTCAGGAATATAATACGCCTCGTCACGAGTCTGACCGACCAAAGTACGATTGTTACCCGAATCAATCATATATATATTAAAGTGATCGAAGTCGACATTGTCATTCCAATCCCAGACCACACGTAAGTCGCCGCCCTCCGCGCTAAGACTATTCTCTATGGCAAGATTCGCCACATCCACAGGTTTAGGAGCAAATCCATCAGGAATGACGACCAGCTGACCGAGACGCATCTCATAGTTTGAAATAGCGGCATCGGCCTTCAGGTCGAGAGCTATCATATATATTGTCTTGCCCTTGGCCGGGAAAAGATTGTATTCCGCCACAGTCCATCCATTGATCTGCGATATTCCTTGTGCCGTTATTTCAATGTCGGGATTAACAACCATTTCGGTGGATAGATGAAGCACAGGCGCAACTGGGTTGTTACTCTTATAGACCAGACGCAATATACCCCCGTTGCACGAAGCCGCACTCTTATATAGACGCATCAGGTGCGAACCCTCCGTAAGAGATCCAGATATGAGAATCGAGTTACCACCGTCATAAGCATCGTCCCAGTCAATCGATTCGCGGAGAGCATCCCCGTTCTCAATCCACCATCTCCACGTAGGAAGATAACTCTGCATTCCCGGATGACTCCAGTCTCTCGAACCGGCATTGACGCCTTCTACAAAACGAGATTTGCCGTTGCCGACATTAAACGAGGTGATAAACGGGAAGCCATCAATAGTAGAGGCCTCTACCACACATCCGGATATACCTCTCCAAGGGTATAATCCCGACTGATTTTCTATCTTTGATGGATCTCCCTTTCGGTTCACCCAGGTGATGCGCTCATTTTCAAAGGTCTTTTCCATCGCCTTATAGGCAACCTCGCCTTTCGCATCCTCTGTAAAGAACAGTTTCTCCACGTTTGCTTTCCAAGTTCCTTCTTCCGGACAGAACAGACCTACGGAGCCTACATGTCCAGTACGCCCGAATGCTTTATCAAGACTATAGCTGTATCCCGCCAAGCCTGCGGACGCGCATTCTATTCCGCCATATACTCGATGGAATATATCCTTTTCGGGAATTCCTATAGATTCCGCATAAGAACTATAGTCACCAGGGCCACCCGGATAGTCAAGGAAATGAGAAGTACGAGCACCTCGTTTTATAATTTTCACATTAGGAGTTTGGGAGGCATCATACCAGACAATTTCCATATTGTCATCCCCGGCCTCCTCAGCAGCCTTATCAATGGCCTCAATAAAATTACCCCATTCATCGGATGAATAAGCCTCATTATTGATGAAATACCCGTCTATTCCATAGAATTTCGCCATTTCGTAGAGCCGGTCGGCACATTTGAATGTTCCATCGGCCTCCTTGGTCAAAAATTCCTTTCCCCATTTTGCGCCCAATCCGCCCGGATACAGGAATATGGTGGCAAATACCTTTACTCCTTGGGCATGGGCAGCATCAATAATCCCCGGAGAAGGAAAAGAAACGACACCCTCATTATCCGCACCGCCCCAATTTACGAATTTCTCCATATACTGCCAGTAGGTCGGATTATAGCCGATGAAATTATCAAATCCCTGCGACGAGGTTTGAGAACACATCTTAGAGGTGGTCGAAGCAACCATAACTTGCCCTTCGGCAAACTGCTCGTTATTGGCTTTTATCGCCTCAGGTGTGGCGATGCGCTTTTTTAAAGGCACGCGCGAACGATTGAACTTCGCGTCCTTATCGTAATCGGGAGTCCAGTTCTTTACGTCATTAGGGAACCAGCATCCGGCATAGGGTTGTTGAGCATAAATACCCCCCCCCCATAATTAATTGCAGCCCAATGCATTACGGCCGCAGCAAGTAAAAATTTGACTTTCATGTGTATATGAATTGGTTAATAGATAGCACACGCTATCCGTAATAGAGACACACTCGTAGGCAATATTACTTAACATAAAGTTATAAAATTTATGCAATCCTTCAAAATTCATCTTCCTGACAACCGATATTGGCATAAAAAGCGGCGCGCCGATAACCGGTGCGCCGCCCCTCAATGAATCTTAAAGAATCTATGCAAACCTGAAGCAATGGTTTTCACTCAGCCATATCAGCGGAAAAGCACCTTCTTCGTCGTGCCGTCGCTGTAGACGACGATATGTATGCCACGCCCGGGATTCTCCACGCGCACGCCCTGAAGATTATAGATGCCGGCAACCTCGCCATCCACACCGTCGGTAGCGACGTCATCGATACCCGAAGTGCTGTTGATTCCGGTCATCGACACGGCAAGTACGGTCGGACGGTTAGAGGATGTATTATCGACGGTAACGGAAACCGCTTTCTTCGACACGTTGGCCTCGATGGTAGCCTCGGTCATGAGGAAATAGTTACGTGTGTCGAAGTTCATGCCTGCACGGTTGACACGTCCCAGGCCGTAAACCGCATATCCATTGTCGTAAGATGCATACCAGTCAGTGGTGACAATCGTCTGTACGGATTCTTTACTGCCATCCTCATAGTTGACTGTGACATTAGCCTTGCCGCTTCCATCGGCACTGATTGTGAGCAGGTAAAGTTTTTCGGCATTGACAGGTTGCTCGAACTCCAGAGTGCCCGATTCGCTCTTCGAAAGAGTCATGCCGTTCGGCTTGTCATAGCTGCCAAGCTGATAAGGGATTGAAGTACTCGACGTAATCATGCCGTCTATAGCCGGAATCGAGCCGGAAGCCCTGACATCTTCCGTGTAGAGCACCCATCCCTCGCCATCCAGAGCACCGGTGGTAGCCGACTTGATGTCGGAAGCCTCGGCGATCACGTCATAATTATATCCGCTCTTTATGGCAATCGCGCGGGTCACGGGAATCCTGTCGGCAATCTGCTCGAACACCTCTACCTCGGCCAAAGAGCCATAGAAGTAAGGATTGACATTGCATGCCACAGCCACATAGCGGGCTTCTACAAACGATGGGAGGATGCACGTCAGGGACGACTCACGGCCAAGCCCGGTGAACACCTTGACGTCCTTCCATATCTTGCCGTCGTCGCTCACCTTGAACGCAATCTCCTTGTTGACAATGCCTTCGACATCATTGGCGTTGATGCCATAGTTCGATGCCGGGATGTAGGCCTTTATCTTGGAAATGTTGAGCGTCTTGCCTGCATCGGCCACAGCCCATACATCATATTCGTACAGCGACGCGTCGGGACATGCCTCTTCAAGAGTTTCCTTCTCGGTATTTCCATCGGTCAGAGTGCCCACACTTGTCGGAGTGTAAGCGGCATCTTCCGAATAGTTGGCGGAATATTTGCGCACCTCTACAGGCAGACCCTTTATCGCGCTCTCGGCATCCGGCACATCTATATCAACATCAATACCGAATTCTCGCCATCCGCCTCCGTTGTTCACCTTGACGGTGAGTTTGGAGTGCCCGAACACGCGCTCGGCAACTACATCAAACGTGATTTCCGACTTGGCGGCATCATCCTTGACATTGCTTACCGACAGATTGCCGCCGGCAACCACGTTATAGTCGAAATCATCGCTGTGGGCAGCGCCCTTCAGGTCGTAGGCAACGGTGACGCCCACTGCTTCGCCGGAATATGCGGTAATCTCTTTAGGCCCGTCGAAATTGATGGCGGCACTTTCGCGGCCATACACCTCAAATTCCGTAACGGCCACAGAGCCGAACGCCCCCAACCCGTAAGGATTCAGCTTGACATAGCGGGCGGCGCATGGCATCAGATAGTCATACTTAATTTCATCCCCTACACGCCCAGTACGGTTTACCATTTCAGTCCATTCGCTGCCATCCTGGCTTATGTAGATACGGTATTTGTCAAAATTCTTGTAGCCGCTGCCATTATTGAGGTCATATATTCCAAAACCGTAGATCTGGTATATGTCGCCGAGGTCAAATGAAGCATAAGGCGAATCGCCGCGCGACGACCATTTGTCAAGTATGCTGTTGGACGTGTTGTTCCCGTCGACAAGCAGTTCCGGTCCGCCATACATTGTTGTCGATGCCTCAGTCGACTTTTTGCCGAGGACAACGTTCTTCACCTCAGCATACTCCTCGTCAGACAGCACGTCGGCCACGAATCCCTCGACCGAGCCTGTCCCGGCCTCGTTGGTAAGTTCTACTTTAGCAATCTTGCGGCCTGCGGCAGTGGCCTTGACTTTGATTTCATAGTCATTTTCCTTGCTGCCGTCAGCAAATTCGAGTCCTTCCGGAAGAATCCATTTGCATGCAGTGGTCTTATCTTCGCTCGTTGCGCTGATGGTGGTAGTTTCACCAACCTTAAGGTAGCTTTTTCCGTTGACAACCTTTGGCTTGGGAAGCTGCGCCTTGGGATATTCCGCTGTCATCGTCTCCTTGGCACCTTCACGTCCATCCTTCATCACGGCCACTACCTCGATTCCGATACCGGACTCTTTGCCTTCGCGCTTGACTTCCGGCACGTAAAAACCCTCGTCGCGCGTCTGGCCCACAAGCGTACGCACATTCTTATGGTCTACGGTATATACATTGAAATAATCGACATCGGCATTTTCAGTCCAGTCCCAGGTGATACGCAGGTCGCCACCCTCCTCGCCGAGAGCCTTTTCGACCTTGAGGTTGGAGATTGACGCAGCAGCCGGAGCATATCCGTCAGGGATAATGGCAAGCTGACCGAGATGCATCTCATAATTGGCAATAGCGCCGGCTGCCTTCAGGTTGACACCCGCCATATAAACGGGCTTTCCGGCCACAGACGTCAGGTCATATTCAGCCACGGACCAGCCGTTGACGGTGGTTACTGTCGCTGTCAGCTCGACGTCGGGATTGACGGAGGAAGTGGTCGACAGACGAAGTGTCGGAGCGACCGTATTGTTTGACTTGTAGACCAACCGGGCCTTTCCTCCGTCGCATTTGGCAGCCATCTTGAACAGGAGCACCAGATGGTCTCCTGAACTTAGGTTGCCGGAAATCAGCATAGAGTTGCCGCCGGCATATGCGTCATCCCAGTCGATGCTCTCCTTCAGGCCGTCGCCGTTCTCTATCCACCAGCGCCAGGTAGGCAGATAGCTCTGCATGCCCGAATGGCTCCAGTCGCGTGTGCCGAGCCTCTGTCCGTCGAAGAAACGGTGCTTGCCGTTGCCTACATTGAAATTGGAGATAAAAGGGAAACCGTCGATTGTAGTTGCCTCGACGATACATCCGGAGAAGCCGCGCCAAGTGGTGCTGCTAACATCCGACGGGTCGCCGGCGACGTTGACCCACGTGTTGCGCTCGTTCTCGAATGTCTTGCGCATGGCCTCGTAGGCCTTTTCGCCGCGCGCATCGGCAGTGTTGAATAGCTTGTTGACATTGCTCTTCCATGTACCTTCCTCGGGATTGAACAACGCGAGCGAACCCTTGTGGTCACCACCACGCGGAAAAGCTCCGTCGAGATCGCCATTGTAGCCCAGCAAACCTGAGCGTGCACACTCCACGCCATTGTATATCTTATGGAATACATACCCTCCGATACTCCGACCTGCGATGCATATTCCTTTACATCGGGGTTATTGTAGCCATAGTCAAGGAAGTGGCATGTGCGCTTACCGCTTTTCAGCATTGCGATATCGGGCACGGTGGAGTTGTCGTACCATACCAGCTCAAGGTTGTCGTCGCCAAGTGCCTCGCATTTGTCATAGAAAGCCTTGACCCACGGAAGCCAACCTTTCGTGCGCTCAACAAAACATTCGTTGTTTATGAAGTATCCGTCGAAACCATAGTAGCGCGCTATTTCCACAAGCTTCTCGGCGACGGGATATGTGCCGTTCTCCTTCACAAGCAGGTCGCGGTTGTGGTTACGCGAGTCGCCGGTGTTGTGAAAGAACAGATTGGCGAATACTTTCACGCCCTGAGCATGCGCGGCATCGACCGTGCCTGCTGGAGGAAGTACGACAAGGCCTTCGTCGTCGGCACCACCCCAGTTGACGAACTTGTCGACATACTGCCAGTAAGTCGGATTATAGCCTATGAAATTATCGAAACCCTGTGCCGATGTCTGCGAGCACATCTTTGCCGTCACCGACGTCAGCATAATCTGCCCGAAAGTGCCCTGGTCGGCATTGGCCTTCATCACTTCCGGGGTGACTACACGCTTCTTCAACGGTACTCGCGAACGGTTGAACTTCACATCGCGGTCCGACTCCGGAGTCCATGTCTTGACATAACTCGGCATCCAGCAACCCGCATACGGCTGCTGCGCAAGCATCTCGCCCGGGCCGAAAGCGGCCAGGACGAGAGCTGATGTTGCAAGAAATTGCTTTAAATTCATTAGATATATCAGGTTAATGGTAAATTTATTTTACGTAGATTTTCTTTGTCGATCCGTCGGCATACACTACTACATATATGCCTGCGACCGGATTCTCGACCTTGCGGCCATATAGGTCGTAAATCGCGGAGACTGCAATCCCGAAACCCGATTCGATTTCCTCTATTCCTGTAGTCTCCTTATAGGGATACACCTCTATTTCGGCAAGGGCAGGATATGCGAGCGCCTTGATGTTGAAACGGATACGGAAATCCTTTACATCGACAGGCTCGTCAAACACGTATTGATAATAATCGCGTCTGCCTATGTTCTTTGCCGATCCGAGGTCGGTGTACTTGTTTGAGGAAGCACGCCGGGCATCCTGGATGATAAATGCATCGACAATCTCCAACATTGTGCCGTTTTCATTCTCCGCATAGTTATTGTAGGGGAATGAAATCTTCACACGACCGATCTTGGCGCTCTCCTTCAGTGAAAAGTCTACATAAAGGTCGTAGGTGTACGTTGACGGCTTTTCCAAAGAGGTGAGTACATCCGTTGTCACATCGCCGTCGGTAAGGTTATTCAGTTCGAGCTTCGTGTAAGCTTGCGAGCCATAATAGAATGTCATGGGGGCATTGGGATCCATCCCTTTGTTGAAGTGGTAGACGGTCGCTTTCACGCCCTTGGCAAGGCTTTCTTCCGCAGGATCCTCGACATATACCTTCACATCACGCTGGCGGCTGAATTCGCCGTTGGTCAGCAATACGCTCAACGATGAGATACGATATACATCACCACCCGCTATCGTGACATCGAACGCACTCTGGGCCTTGTCCTCGACCACGCTTTCAACCCTGACGGAATTGTCGGAGCCCTCCACGGTAAGTCCGAAGTTGTCGGCGCGTGCCTCGCCGTTGAGGTTGTATCCTACCTTGAAGGTCTTTGTGTCATTGACATTGACAACGATTTCCGCCGGGCAGTCGATGGTCATTGATGTGACATCGCATCCATATACCTCAAATTCCCAGACGCGTGTAGTAATCGTGTTGGTATGATACGGTGCGAGACGAACGTAGCGAGCCACGACAGGCTCTATGTAATCGTATTTGACATTCTCGTCAGAGCTGTTACGGTGATCGACCACTTCGGTCCAGTCTGTCCCGTCACGGCTCACCTCGATTTTGTAATTGGGCAGATTGGCGCTATTGTCGTTGCCTGATTTGCAATCAAACAGTCCGAACCCGTAAATCTTATAATTATCCTGAAGGTCAATCTCCGCAAACGGCTTTTTGGAAACAGAATGCCACTTTTCATCCGAATTGACAGGGGTCTTGTCTCCGTCAACGAGCATTTCCGCCGATTGGTTGGACTGGAACGGAGCGCTCTCGCCGACAATCTTCTTCAGCAATGCCACGTTTGATACGCCTGCGTAAGCATCATCGGAAAGTCCATCCACCACGAAACGTTCGGCAGACCCTTCGCCGATATTGTTGGTGAGGAAAGCCTTGGCCTTGAACGAGCCGAGTGCATCCACCTTTACGCGGACACTGAAATCGGTTATGGAAGATCCATTTTCCAGAGTCAATCCTTCTGGAATCTCCCAACGGCATGATGTGGGATTGAACGTGCCCGTTGCTGTGAGGGTTATCACATCACCCTTCTTGGCATAGCTGCTTGAGGTGGTAATCGTGACCACCGGAGCGGTCTCAGGCTCGAACTCTGCCACGGCGCTCTTCTTTACACCCTCTTTGCCATCTTTCATTACTGACACCACTTCTATGGTGACATTTACGTCATTGCCGTCACGCACTATCTCGGGGATGTAGAACGCCTCGCCTCTGGTTTGACCTGCGAGCGTGCGGTTGCCGGAAGGTGACACCACATATATATCAAAATGATCAAGGTCGCTGTTGTCGGCCCAGTCCCATGTGAGGCGCATGTCGCCGCCCTTGTTGCCAAGCTTGTTCTCCAGATTCAGAGCGCTGATCTCTACTGGCTTCGGAGAATACCCTGCGGGAGTAATCGTAAGCTGTCCGAGTTTCATCTCATAGTTGGCAAGCTCGATGTCGGCCTTCAGGTCGAATCCGACCAGATAGATTGTCTTGCCCTTGACCGACGAAAGATCATAGTTGGCTATGGTCCATCCGTTAGATGTGGAAGTGCCTTTCGCGGAGATCTCGATATCTGTATTCGTGCTCGATGTGGTCGACAAACGTAGGACGGGAACTACAGTATTGGTGCTCTTGTAGGTAAGCTTCAGTTCTCCACCATCACAGGCGGCCATGGTCTTGAACAGGCGCATAAGATGAGAGCCTGCCGACAGCGTGCCTGAAATCTTTATCGAATTACCGCCGGAGTATGCGTCATCCCAATCAATCGACTCGACAAGCTTGTCACCACCCTCTATCCAATATCGCCACGTCGGCATATAGCTCTGCATTCCGGCAAAGCTCCAGTCGCGTGTGCAGAGCTTCTTCCCCTGGGCAAAACGGTGCTTGCCGTTGCCTACGTTGAAGGAGGTGATGAAGGGGAACCCGTCTATCGTAGAAGCCTCGACCACACAGCCCGAGATGCCGCGCCATGTAGTGGACGTGGTGGAGGGATCTCCTGAGTTGTTGACCCAGGTGGCGCGCTCGCGTTCAAATGTCGACTTCATCGCCTTGTAAGCCTCTTCGCCACGGGCATTCTCGGTGAAGAACAGCCCGTTGACAAAATTCTTCCAATGGGGTTCCTCAGGACAGAACAAGGCCATAGAGCCTATATGCTCGCCGTTGCGCGGGAAATTGCGGTCAAGATGTGCACCAAATCCCTGATAGCCCTCCATGGCACACTCGACACCATTGTAGACCTTGTTGAAGGTATTCTCAAACGTGGTGTTGATCTGCGATGCCAGATTATGGAAATTCATGTCATAGTTATACCAGTACTGGTAATCGATGAAATGCGACGTTCTGGGATGAGTGTTCAGTTTCTCAATATCCGGCTTGTCGCTTGCGTCATACCAGATGATCTCGAGGTTGTTGTCGCCGACCTCGTCACATGCCTTATAGAAGTCTTTTATCCACGATGTCCAATAGGAGTGGAGTCCTTGATTAGATTCGTCGTTTATGAAATATCCGTCGAAACCGTAATAAAGCGCCATCTCCACCAATTTTCTTGCATAGGGATAGACACCGTTCTCTTCAGTAAGAATCTGCTTTGCCCAGGGCTTACCGTTGGTTGTGGCCTGAAAGAACATGTTGGCGTAGACCTTGACACCCTGTGCATGGGCTGCGTCGATGGTTCCGGCGGGAGGAGGCACGATTATTCCTTCGTCATCGGCGCCTCCCCAGTTGACCATCTTGTCCATGTATTGCCAATAGGTGGGATTATAGCCGATGAAATTGTCAAATCCCTGCGCGGAACACTGGCCGCACATTTTGGACGATACGGATGCGACCATGACATGACCAAGTGTGCCCTGTTCGGAATTGGCTTTCATAGCCCCCGGGGTGGATATACGTTTTTTCAACTCTACTCTCGACTTATTGAATCTGGCATCCCTGTCATATTGCGGAGTCCAGTCCCTCACATCATCAGGAAACCAGCATCCGGCCCACGGCTGCTGTGCATTTGCTCCGACGGCCGATGCCACTAAGAATGTAGACAGCGCTACTGCTTGTTTTAATGTCATGTGTAAAAGAATTGGTTAAAGATATGTTTGAAAATTTAAACTCATTTTCCCGATGAGTCTACAATAGACACACACTCATCACAGAAATTACTTAAACAAAAATTAAATTTTACATAATAAATTTTCAAATACAGTTATCACAGTTACACATACCGACAATGGTAATATTATCAATACATATTGTGTAATTCACACTGGAAAATACGTATTGACTAACGCCCGGCCATCGCCGATTATATGTTATTTTACCCAACCAAAGTTAGAATTACCGACCCACATCCTCCGACGCTATTCTTTCATAAACCGACGCCATTCTTCCTATCTGCCGGTATACGCTCGCCAAGACCACTGAATTCCGACATAAACTATGGCTAAAGCAAGCACGGCATGCCCGCAGTTAGGCATGCCGTGCGCAAAGAAACGGGGTATTATTCCCGCTCATAAGGTTGTAACTTTATCAGTAGGCTGTGACTTCGAAGTGATAGGCGGTGTCGCGGTTGTACCAGCGGGCATCGAGGACGGTGGTGCCGCGCACCTCGTCGCTGTTGGGCCTCAGGCGCGATCCGGCCACGCCCCACCGCACTATGTAACGTTCGGCACCATCGACCGGAGTCCACTCCACGATTATATGGCGCGGATCGGAAGCATCACGCGTCACCGTATTGGCCACTTTTTTGTCGAGAGGTTTACGGCTGTCGCTGCCGAACACGCGCAAGTCGTAAAGCGAGAAGTTTCCGTCGATGTCCTCGTCGTTGACTATTCTGACGTAACGTGCGGCCACCGGCTTGTCGAGCACGACAAGCTCATGAGGCATGTCGGCGGTATTAGCGCTACGGTCGATCATGGTAGTCCAACTCTTCCCATCCTTCGAAGCATCAATATGATATTTGTAGACTACCGGAAAATCATACGGGGCGAACACCTGCATGCTGTCGTCGGCGAAATTGGGCTGTAGAGCCTTGATGCGGCATTCGCGGCCAAGGTCCACCTCCAGCCACTCTCCCTTGTGTCCGCTCCCGGCTGCCCACCATGTTTCCACTGTATCGTCGGTGGCCGAGGCGGCTGCGTGTCCGAGCTTCTCAGATGATGCTTTCGCCTGCGCCCCGGCGGCAAGCTGCTTGTAGCCGCACGACAACTGTTTCTTCGATGCGTCGAACCGGCGCTGCGGTATCGTGAATGGATAGTCGCTCCATTCCGTAATGGCGCGCATAGTATTTTTCTTGCTGTCAAGCACCACCGGGAACAGTCCCAAACGGCGCTCAAACCAGTGGCGTACCGATATCTTCATCGTTGCCACATGCCAGAGGTTGCCATACCGGTCGCGGAAGGTGTGGCCGTGGCCTGCGCCCCCGATGAATCCACCCGGCTTGAAGGAGAACGGGTTGCTCTCCATGTAGGTGAACGGGCCGAGTGGCGAATCACCGACATATACACCGTCGCCGTATATACGCCACTGCGTGCCCGGAGCCGCATATTGGAGATAATATTTGCCATCCTGCTTCAGCATCGCAGGCCCTTCGTTCCATCCTTGATGAAAGGTCTCTTCATTGTTCGCGCCGGGCACCTCCCAACCATATTTGTCTATGTTGTGGTCGATAAGTACCACCGGCTCACACTTGGGAGCGAAGCCGTCGGCCACATCGACCTCCACGCCATAAATCGGCTCCTTGTCATGACAGCCCCAATATAGGAATACACGTCCGTCATCATCCTGCCACAAGCACGGGTCATGCTGCTTGATCGGAAACCGGCATTCCACCTCCACCCATGAGTTGCCATCCTCGGGAGTGAGGGTCTTGAATATACGGTTGACATCGGAAGCCATGAAATAGAATTCGCCGTCAATGGCACACACCGTGGGCGCATACTCATTGATGGTGGCAATAGACGGCGCGGGAATATACTCCCACGATGCGAGGTCGTGAGAACGCCAGTAGCCGCTTGACTTCGACGCAAAGAGATAGTAATCGTCATTCCACATCTCAATCACTGGATCGGCGGCCTCGCGGCGCGAGCGCTCGTCGCCACCGCCCATTCCGAACTGATAATTGAGGCTGATCGGGTTAGCCACTATGGGGTCTTTAGAACCACACCAACCCGCCGCTACTACCGCAGCCAAGGCGGTAGCCATAAATAATCGTTTCATATCGCAATAAATTATCGTTTCGAAAAAAATACGGGAAGCAGACCTATGAATAATCTACTTCCCGTGTGTTATCTTTAATATATGTCAGGTTACCAAGGTCTGGGTTACCTCAGGTACGGCTTCTGACACCTACAGTTTCAGACGCTGGCCTACTGCGATATTGTCGCTCTTGAGGCCGTTTGCCTTCTTGATGGCAGCGACAGTGGTGCCATGAGCACGCGCTATCTTGCCAAGGTTGTCGCCTTTTCTTACCTTGTATGACGCGCCGCCGGCAGTGCTCTTTGAACTTTTCGAAGCAAGTGACGACTTTGACCGACTCTTCGGGGAGTAGTCGCGTGCATTCTTGAACGTGGCCTTGTTGAAGGTATATGTGTCGGTGTGCGTGGTCTTGTTCTCGAAGTCGAATATGGCCGCCGGATTTATCGCATAGCCCATGAAGCGTGTCTCGAAGTGGAGATGGGGTCCGGTAGAACGGCCCGTGTTGCCGCCAAGAGCGATGGGAGTGCCTGCCTTCACGTATTCACCCGATTTTACGAGGAACTTCGACAAGTGGCCGTAGATGGTCTCGAAGCCATCCTTATGGCTTAGGATCACGTAGTTGCCGTAGCCACGGCGCTCGAAGTTGGTCAGGCGCACATAGCCGGAAAATGCCGCGCGGATAGTGTCGCCGATCTGCACCTTGAGGTCGATACCCTTGTGCATGCGGCGGAAGCGACGACGATAGCCGTAGGGCGATGTCACATAGCCCATGGTAGGCATGCAGAATTCAGTCACGTCGATGACTGCCGTCTCGGGGACGTCGGCATTGCGGAACGGATTGACCGTACGGTCGTTCTTGTATGTCTCGTAGAGGTCATTTTCAGGAGCTTCCTCCTCCTTGAAAAGATCGTCCATATAATCGAGGGTCTCCTTCAGCTTGATTTCCGAAGAAATCGTTTTTTGCATGGCGAGAAGATCCTCGTGGTTTGCGTTATGCTGTGCCGGGCGACGCAAGTCCTGCGCCGAAGCCGGTAAAATTGCTGCTAATCCTAAAAGTAATGTGGCTGATATCTTTACTATATTTAACTGCATTTCCTCTTTCTTTTTTTGTCGTTACTTCGATTCGTCCGGTGCGTAATAGAATCTCAGATCCGACGGCCTGTAATCGAGAATTTCCCCCTTGCGGAAGAAGCGCGCAAGCTCGATCTGCGCATTATCCACGCTGTCGGAAGCATGGACTATGTTTTCCTGACCGCTCATGGAGAAATCGCCGCGGATGGTTCCGGGCAACGCCTTGCGCCCGTTGGTGGCACCGACCATGAGCCGCACCACCTCGACGGCATCCTTGCCCTCGACACACATCACGACTACCGGGGTCGACATCATCGACTCCAGAAGCGAAGGGAAGAAAGGTTTCTCGACAAGATGCGCGTAATGCTCACGCAATATGCTCTCGTCAAGCTGCATCATCTTCATACCGGTGATGTAAAGCCCTTTCTTTTCAAAACGGGAGATCACTTCGCCCATGATGTGGCGGTGCACTGCCGCCGGTTTCAGTATTACTAAGGTCTGCTCCATGAGAATTGGATTTTTAACATTTCTATCGTCCGTTTCCCAAATATAACACAATTTGCCCGTTTAGGCCGAATCAAGGCGGCTAAAAAGTGTGAAAAACAACAAGCATATCAAAAATACCACCAGAACGCACTGACAATCAACGAGTTATTAAAACATGTTTTACAACATATTTTAAACAAATCTGCTTGCGCGAATGTTGCGCAGCCTTAATCAAACGTTAAAAAACATTTTCAGCAATCGATGCTGACATCAACCCGGTCAGCTTATCCGCGACCAATCGACCTTGCGTGATGTGTTGGCCGAAAGTTCTTTGGCAATCACGGCATTGTCGGGCGACGAAAACGTAGGGTCAGCCTCCAGCAGAGCCTCGGCCTCACGCCTTGCAAGCTCCACGATCTGGCCGTCGCGCGCGAGATCCGCTATCTTGAGGTCGAATGCCAGACCGCTCTGCATCGTGCCCTCGATATCGCCCGGACCACGCATCTTCATGTCGGCCTCGGCTATAACAAAACCGTCGGTGGTCGATGTCATCACCTCCAGCCGTTTGCGCGTGTCGCCCGAAATCTTACGTTTCGACATGAGTATGCAGAAACTCTGCGCCGCTCCCCGTCCCACTCTGCCGCGGAGCTGGTGCAGCTGCGACAAGCCGAAACGTTCGGCATTCTCGATAATCATCACCGACGCGTTGGGCACGTTGACGCCAACCTCTATCACCGTGGTGGCTACCAATATACGAGCCTCTCCCGAAGCGAACTGACTCATCTGGTACTCCTTGGCCGCAGGCTTCATGCGCCCGTGGACAAAGCTCGACTTATAGCTCGGAAATGTCTCGCAGATGCGCTCATATCCCTCCTCCAGACATTGCAGGTCGAGTTTCTCATTTTCCTGGATAAGAGGATACACCACGTAGACCTGCCTGCCTGCGGCAAGCTCCCGCCCTACCGAGCGATATACCTGCTCGCGATTCTCCTCATAGCGCAGAAGCGTTGTGACAGGCTTGCGTCCCGGCGGAAGTTCGTCAATGACCGAGACGCTCAGGTCGCCATAGACTGTCATGGCGAGAGTACGGGGTATGGGAGTGGCTGTCATTACCAGCACGTGCGGCACGCAGCTGTTCTTGCCCCAGAGCCGCGCACGTTGCGCCACTCCGAAACGATGCTGCTCGTCGATCACCACAAAGCCGAGATTGCGGAAACACACGTTGTCCTCGATCACGGCATGCGTGCCGACAAGAATGTGCAGACTGCCGTCGAGCAACTGCTCGTGGATGACATCGCGCTCCTTCTTGCGCGTGGAGCCGGTAAGCAATCTTACGTTCACGCCGAGAGGAGCCACAAGCTCACTAAGTGTGGCATAATGCTGTGTGGCAAGAATCTCCGTAGGCGCCATAAGGCATGCCTGGTAGCCGTTGTCGAGGGCGATAAGCATGGTAAGTAGCGCCACGAGAGTTTTTCCGCTGCCTACATCGCCCTGGAGCAGGCGGTTCATCTGCCGACCGCTCCCCATGTCGGCGCGAATCTCTTTTATCACCCTCTTCTGCGCCCCGGTGAGCGGGAACGGCAGCTGCTCGAAATAAAACCGGTTGAAATAGTCGCCAACGCGGCTGAAACGGAAACCGCCTATCGAAGCATTGCGCCGGCGGCTATAGCGGAGAATGTCGAGCTGCAGGTAGAACAGCTCCTCGAACTTCAGCCTCAGTCGTGCCGCCTGCAGCCGTTCGTTGGATGCCGGGTTGTGTATGTCGGCAAGGGCTTCGCGCAGCCCGGGCAGACGCAGGCGCGCTATAATGGACTGTGGAAGCGTCTCTCGGATCACAGGTGTGGCGGCGAGCACGTTCTGCACCCAACCGAACAGCTGTCGTGTGCCTATCCCCTGAGCGGTCAGCTTTTCGGTGAGGGAGTAGACCCCTCTCAGACCTTGTGCCGCAGTCAACGACTGCGGAGTGTCGATCTCAGGATGCACCATCGACCAGCGGTTGTTGAAAACCTCCGGTTTACCGAACAGAACATACTCCGTGTCGAGATGGTAGGCTTCCCGGATCTGCTTGATGCGGCGAAACCATACCACTTCCATCATCTGCGTGCCGTCGGTGAACAGTCCGACAAGACGTCTTTTGGCACCGTCGCCCTGCTCGTTCATGGTGATGAACCTGCCGCGCACCTGCACCATCGGCATGTCGCCGTCAAAGTCGGCCACGCGATACATCATGGAGCGGTCGACATAACGCGTCGGGAAGTGATACAGCAGGTCACGGTAACTGCGTATGCCGAGCTGCTTGTCGAGCAGTTCGGCACGTCGCGGTCCTATCCCGCGCAGATACATGACATTGCTGTTGCGCAACTTTTCCATCCACCTACATTGATATTGTCATTCCATCAGCCTATCCCGTAATGGCATTTTCACGCAATCACACCGTGCGCACGGCGCTTCCCTCACGACGGGCCAGTATCATCTCCGCCAAAGCAAGGTCATCGGGATGCGTTATCTTTATGTTCTCGCATGAACCTTCCGTCAGCACTATGCCGCAATGACCGGCAGCTGACATCACCGAAGCGTCGTCGGTGAATTCTGTCGAGAAAGGCAGTTCGTAGGCCTCACGGAGCAAATGTGCCGGAAATGCCTGCGGAGTCTGCACGGCACGCAGGCGCTGACGTACCAGCGGCACAGACCCACCATCATCGTCGAGCATCCTAACAGAGTCGGTTACCGGAACCGCCGGAACTGCGCCGTCCACGCCGTCGCGTGCCGCTGCAATCACGGCTTCGCGGATAACCCGGTCGGACACAAGAGGCCGAGCACCGTCGTGCACTGTAATGACATCGCCCGACGTAGGAGCTTCAATCGCCATGACGGCATTACGCACCGATTCCCAGCGGCTCGCGCCACCGCCAACAATGAGCGGCGACTCGAAGCCATGACGGTCGCACAGGCCATGCCACAAATCGCGATGCGCATCGCTGATCACGAGCAGTATCTCACCTCCGGGCAACGCCCGTCTGAACGCCTCGATTGTATGGAACAGCACCGGACGTCCGGCCAAAAGGCAAAATTGCTTCGGTAGATAGGCACCGAACCGCGAACCGCTACCTGCGGCGACTATTATATTGAATGTATTTGGCAGATCACACATGACTTTAGAGTGTGTATGAATAACCGCAAAGCGGTGTACCGAAAATTCCGGCACACCGCTATAATAAGATTTTATAATCAGCAGCACGCAGACAGAGGCCTGCAAGCATAAAGATTATTCAGCGTACTTCTTAACAATGATCGAAGCGTTGTGGCCGCCGAAACCGAACGTGTTGGACAACGCGGCGTTGACGGTGCGCTTCTGAGCCTTGTTGAAGGTGAAGTTGAGATTATAATCAATCTCCTCATCAAGATCATCATCGGCATGGTTGATGGTAGGAGGCACGACATCGTCCTGCACAGCCTTGACACAGAACAAAGCTTCCAGGGCTCCGGTAGCGCCGAGGAGATGGCCTGTCATCGACTTGGTAGAACTGATGTTGAGATTGTAGGCATGATCGCCAAACACCTCCTTGATAGCCTTCACCTCCGATTTGTCGCCAACCGGTGTCGAAGTGCCATGCACGTTGATATAATCGATATCCTCAGGCTTCATCTCCGCATCCTCAAGCGCATTCTCCATCACAAGCTTGGCGCCCAACCCTTCGGGATGGGTAGCAGTGAGATGGTAGGCATCAGCCGACATTCCGCCACCTACGACTTCAGCGTAGATTTTGGCTCCACGTGCCTTGGCATGCTCAAGCTCTTCGAGGATGAGCACCGCCGAACCCTCGCCCATCACGAATCCGTCGCGCGAGGCGCTGAACGGACGCGAAGCGGTGGCAGGGCTGTCGTTGCGGGTGGAGAGGGCGTGCATGGAGTTGAATCCGCCTACACCCGCAGGGTAGATGGCCGCCTCGGCACCGCCTGTGACGATTGCGTCAGCCTTTCCGAGACGGATGAGGTTGTACGCGTCGATGATCGCGTTGGTGGAAGTGGCGCAAGCCGACACCACGCCGTAATTAGGGCCGTGGAAGCCATACTCCATGGAGATATGGCCGCTTGCGATGTCGGCGATCATCTTGGGGATGAAGAAAGGATTGTATTTTGGCCCCTGTTCTTCTCCGTGGAGGGCGAAGTAGCCCGCTTCCTCCTCGAAAGTATGCAGACCACCGATGCCGGCAGCCACGATGACACCGACACGGTTCTTGTCAAGCCCCTCGTAGTCGAGGGCCGCGTCCTGTATTGCCTGCTTGGCAGCCACGAGCGCATACTGTGCGTATAGGTCGAGCTGACGGGCCTTCTTGCGATCGAAATGATCGTTGGTGTTGAAGTCCTTAACCTCGCAGGCAAACTGTGTCTTGAACTTAGAGGCGTCAAAATGTGTAATAGGGCCGGCTCCGCTCACTCCATCAAGGGCGTTCTTCCACGTGGTTTCCACGTCGTTGCCCAGAGGGTTGAGGGTTCCGAGTCCTGTTACGACAACTCTCTTTAATTCCATTAGTGAGGTTAGATTTACAGTCTGTTTTGTTAGAAGCTGAAGCCGGAATTACTTCTTGGCCTCTTCGATGAAGTCGATAGCATCCTTGACAGTGGTGATGCCTTCGGCCTTGTCATCGGGGATAGAGATGCCGAATTCCTTCTCAAACTCCATGATAAGCTCTACGGTGTCGAGGCTGTCTGCGCCGAGGTCCTTGGTGAATTCTGCGTTTTCGGTTACTTCGGTTTCATCAACATTGAGCTTGTCGGCGATGATAGCCTTTACTCGAGATGCAATTTCAGACATAGTTATAAATTTTAAAATTAATGATTTGCGATTTTGCAGTGCAAAGTAAGTAATTTTAATCGAATTACTAAAACTTTTTTATGCACAAACAGTCGTTTTGTGCGCAAAACAATGATTTTGGCCGATTTTTTGGTCTGTTTTCCCATGCTTTTACATTTATTAAGGCATATCACTAATACTTAATCAATTACATTTTTGTTACATTATATATCACCCGAAAGCGGTTTAACTCCGCCGCTTAGTAACTTTGCAGCGCCGTAATCGGCCGCAACGCCACTTCTCACACATTAATATATAAGGACCGTAACCTATGATAACTGAAATAAAGAACGACAAAAGAGAGGACTCGCAGCTATGGAACGCCAACTACATGCGTGCCATGACCGGTAACTTCCTGCTGTTCTTTTCATTCTACATACTCACGCCCTTACTGCCGATATATCTTGACGCTCAGTTCAACGCCGACAAGGACCTTATCGGCATAGTACTTTCGGGCTATGTGCTGGCCGCACTTCTGGTAAGGCCATTCAGCGGATTCATTGTCGACACATTCAACCGTAAGAAGGTGCTCGTGACATGCTTTTTCTTCTTTTTCATACTGTTTGCCGGATATATCGGAGCAGGCACGGTGCTGATGTTCGCCATAGTCAGGACATTGCATGGACTTCCATTCGGTGCTGTCACCGTAGCCAACAGCACCGTGGCGATGGATGTGCTTCCGTCGGAAAGGCGCAACGAGGGGATAGGGTACTACGGTCTGAGCAACAACCTCGCCATGGCCTTCGCCCCCACCACCGGGATCTACATATACTCCGCCACGGACAATTTCGAGCTGCTGTTCTGGATCGCCCTGGTACTCGCCATGGTTGGCTTCTACGCCGTGTCGACAATAAAGATGGAACCGAGAAAGCCTGTACTGAAGAAAGCCAAGCTTAGCCTCGACCGGTTCTTCCTCACACGCGCATGGCTCATGGCGGTCAACATCTCATTGTTCGGATTGTGCTGGGGTGTGATGAGCAACTATGTAGCCATCTACGGCAAGGAAGAACTTGGCATCACCAACGGCACGGGGATATTCTTCATGCTCCTGTCGTTCGGACTGTTCGCATCCAGGCTTCAGGGCGCCAAGGCCCTCCGCCAGGGCAAGCTTACAGCGAACTGCGCCGAAGGGGTAGTGCTGTCGCTCCTGGGCTACACGCTTTTTGCCGCAGTGGAACAACCGTGGGCTTACTTCCTGTCGGCTATGCTTATAGGCTTGGGCAACGGTCACATGTATCCCGCCATGCTCACGATGTTTGTGCGCGTGGCGCGGCATGACCAGCGCGGCACTGCCAACTCATCGATACTCACATCCTGGGACACCGGCATGGGACTCGGTATTCTCGCCGGAGGAATGCTCGTGGAATACGCCGGCTACAGCGCCGCATTCTGGACCACGGCCGTAATGCAGGCTACCGGTACGGCACTTTTCTTCCTCTTTACCAAACGTTTCTTCCTGACACGCCAGATCTACGACGACGAGGATTGACCCCCGTTCTGACATAAAAACGGCGGGATGCCAATGGTGACACCCCGCCGGATTATGTATGTAATGCAATTTTTCAGTTATTGTCCGGAGACTCTCGCAGAACGGCGCTGACATGGTAGCTGTTGGTGACGGGAGTCTCACCTTCGGCTACTGCCGGAGTATGCTCAAGATCGAACTCAAGACGGTTCACTGAGCCGGAGAAATCACCTATGGTCAGGCGCAGATTGCTCACCTTATAGGCCGTCATGTCAGTGGTAAGGGTTGCCGAACCGTCCTCAACCTTCTTTGGGACAATCGGGGTATCGCCGCTGACAATTTCAAGCGTGCTGTTGTCGATATTGACATTAGCTGACAGTCCGGCTATGCCCATGTTTGACTCATCGGTAACAGTATTGGAGAAAAAGGGCTTCATCCAGTATAATGTAGACTTGAACTGTCCGTCCATGTCACCGTTCTGGATGATAAACTGTATGACATTCTTGTTGGCCTCGGTAGTGGTGAACGGTGCTCCGTTGCCGGTGACGGTGGTAGACGTGAACAGGTACATCGTGTTGCTGTAGCCGAGCACTGACATATCGCCATCCTCAATCTTAAGACGGGAATTCACCTGATTGATTCCTCCCATATAGAAATCGAACTCCGATGGATCGCTCACGCCCGAATAAGAGGTGCCTGCCTGAGGAATGAAGCGGTAACCGATGGAATTGGTAGTGTACTTCATCGGCCCGGCGCTTATCACCTCCATCGATCCGTTGGGCATACGCACATTGTTGACGCTGAATGTGGCCGTAGTATTATTATAGAGGTCAAGGCCAACCTTTGCCGAGGTAAGTGTGGTGGCAGACTGCGATGTGGCACTGTTGGACGTCTTAACAAGCAACGTACGCGGAATCGTCATCTCATACCTTGGATCATCGCTTTTGCTGTTACAAGAAGATAGGATGCCGACAGAGAGCAATCCGGTCAATAGTGTCTTAGTCAATTTCATAATAATGTTTTTGTTTCAGAATTTCAGTCTTAGCGTAGCTCCCAGACGGCAAGGCTTTCCGCGCTGCACGAAGGAGTTCTCAATAGAAACGAAATAAAATGTGTCATATTGCGTGCCGGTCAGGTTCTCGCCCCATAGCGACAGCGAATACTTCGCCGCCTCGAAGGTGATTGATGCGCCCATAAGGGCATAAAACGGCTGTTTCACAGTGTTCTGGTCATCCCACATGATGTCACCCGTGCCACGGCAGTTGACATTGAGAATAACATCATTTAACATCTTGCCATCCACGCCGATACGGTAGTCGGCAGCTGCAAAAAGCGTATTCTTCGGAGCATACGGTATCTGCTTCCCGCGGAAATCCTCGTCGCCCGACCGATAGCTACGGAAACATGCGTCGGTATGCCCGTATGAGGCGCTGATGCTCAAGCCGTCAAGCGGAGTGCGCCAATGTGCCGACAGCTCCGCTCCATAGATGCGCGTGCGGCCGGCGTTGGTCATGCGGCGTCCGGTCTGGCTCCCTTCGGGAAACACGGTCAGCTGCTGGTCGCGGCATTGGATCAGGAACAGCGCCCCGTCGACTGACAGCGCCCCGCCGAGAAGCGACAGGTGGGCACCGGCCTCATAGTTCCAGCTCTGCTCCGGACGGTAGGAGGTGACATCGTCTACATCAAGTTCTCCGTTCCCACGCCCGAGCTGCGCCATCATCGTCTGTTGTAGGATGTCGCTGAACATCTGCGTGTTGTAGCCACCCGACTTGTAGCCCCGGGCTATGGAGGCATAGACATTGCTCTCGCCTCGTGAGCCGAATGAATAGGTGGCTGCCACTTTCGGGAGGAATTCGACATAGGTTTTCGACATATGTCCGTGCTCGTCTATATCCACGTCGCGGCTCACGGGACGCACTCCCATCGGACCCATCGGCACATGCACCGTCAGACCCGTTCTGCACCGGCTGTTGTAGGTAAGCGCCGTGTGCTCAACGTCGAGGCGCAGCCCGAGGGTGAATGTCCAGCGTCCCTGCCGCCAGGAACCCTGATGATAGATGGCGCCGCCGTCGACAGGCGCGGAGAAGTCGCTGTGGAGCACGAAGCTGTCGCCGTGCCACTCCGACTGCAAAGGGATATTCGACGTGATAAGCTCCCGGATGCCTGTCGATTTGAACGTGACCGGCGCCCACATCGACGTGTGCCTGTGGAATCCGAACAGGCCGGCGAGCCAGCTGTAATGCTCTCCCGCCGTGCCTTTCGCCACGAAATCCTGCGTCAAGGCCCACTCGTGGCGGCGCTGCGTCAACGTGAAATAGTCCTGCGGAAGGAAATCCTGGTCGAGGGTCATGTTGTCGGTGACATACTGCACCGACGTGATGCTCGACAGCGCCACGCGCTCCGACGGCTTCCACTGCACGGTAAGCCCGTCGGTAAACGACGAGCGTCGGTAGAAACATGTGTCGTTGTAGTCGATACGCCGTGTCTCAAGCGATTCATATGGGTATCCGCCCTGCCTTACGATCTGGAAGGAAGCCGTGTTCTCCACACTGACGAGCTCCGACGGAAGCCACACCGTTTTCCAGCGGGCGGAGCCTTGGTTCTCCTTGTCGCATTTCTCGCCGGTGTGCAGATTGCGGTAGAATCCGTCGGTATGGCTGAAATTGCCGCTCACCGCCATGCCGAGCCGGCGGTTTACACGCCCGTAGTACGACACCCCGGCACGCACGCTGTTGCGGCTGCCATACTCCAGCATGGCGCGCACCCCCTGCACCTTCATCGGCGAAAGGGTGTATATGTTGATGAGGCCGCCCATGGTATTGCGCCCGTAGAGGGTCGACTGCGGGCCGCGCAGCAGCTCTATGCGCTCGATGTCGCTCAGGTCGAAATCGAAGTTGTCCTTGTTTAGATAGGGCACGTTGTCAACGTTAAGCCCCACCACCGGCTGGTCGATACGTGCCCCGATGCCACGGATATAGACCGACGAGGTCATCCTCGACCCGTAGTCGGGGATGTAGAAGTTGGGCGCCACCTCGCTCATACCCTTGATGGTGGTGATGTTGAGGCGCTCCACTTCGCGCTCGCCCACCACGGTCGATGCCACCGGCAGGCGGTCGATGGCGGCGGTGGCCTTTATGGCCGTCACCCCCACTTCGCCGAGCGTCACTGTCGTGTCGGCCCACTCCGTCGGCGCACCCGAAGGCTCCGGCATAGCCCTGTCGGCGCCATAAGCCGCATTTGCCACGGTTGCGACAACTATCGCCGACACGGCCATCCGTCTGGACGCACATATAAGCGCAGCAGCTCTCGCGCCACGCGACGTTTCATTCCATCTCTTCATCATGCCGCAAAGTTACTCACCCCGCATCTTCCCCGCAATCCCCATTTATTGTGATTCCGCGCCGCCCACGTGCTTCCACACCTCGGCACGTCAGCTCCTATTCGCAGCACAACGGAGGAAAAGCTGCCATTTCCGTCTCGACCTCGCCGGTCCGCTTGCTTTCCTCCCACTTGCGCCACACTTCGTCCCAGCCCTGCGCATTGAGCGGCCCGTACCACTCAACGAACTTGTCGAGGTCGTAGATCTTCCACAAATCGGGATTCACCGTGCAGTCCTCCGGGAAGTTGATTACCTCCCCATGTTCTATCAACCAATCTTTAGTCAGATTACAATAGGCGATACAAATATCATCTTTCTTGTCGCCCCCCAAGCCGCAATCTGACACACTAAAATTCAGTCGAATGTAATGGCTGAGCATCTCTTGGATCTCCCTCATATTATAGCTCGTAGTCCTGACTTGACATACAGACATAGCATTAACATCAACAGTACGCACATAAGGACATTCCTCAAACCTATCCTCATATTCATACTTAGTCTGTACGGATATATTGATAGCAGATTTATTATCAATAACCCATACTGCGACAGGATCAAATGGTTCACAGCCAAAGTTAATGACAAGTATCAATATGGATATCAATAAGAAAATGAGCCTGTTCGTATAATTTCATTTGATATTTAAAGCTTTAGATCGATTAGAAAAGATTCCCCGCCGGCCATATACTTCCACACCTCGGCACGTCAGCTCCTATTCGCAGCACAACGGAAGAAAAGCTGCCATTTCCGTCTCGACCTCGCCGGTCCGCTTGCTTTCCTCCCACTTGCGCCACACTTCGTCCCAGCCCTGCGCATTGAGCGGCCCGTACCACTCAACGAACTTGTCGAGGTCGTAGAGCTTCCACAAATCGGGATTGACAACGCAGTCCTCCGGAAAGTTAATATGCCAATCATGACTGCTCATCCATTGCTCATTCAAAACAATGGATGCTGCTGCGAACTTCCAACGTTCAGACAACGGATACTCATCAAGGCCCTCAAAGCATGGAACAAAGTATAGTGTCAAACCGGGGCGTTCCGAAAAAGCCCAGTCTCTGTTTAAAAACGAAGTAACATCAACAACATCATCGGATGCTATGTAAATTCCTTGGAATGGCCCTATCTGAGCCTCCTCGACAACTGTTTCATTGTTTTTGATATATGTGTTGATTACCTGCACAGAAAACTTGGCATGATTTCCTATAGTCCACATTTCTTCAGGTTCACAACATGAACCCATTATCATCGTCATCAGGACAAACGCACTGCATAGCATTATTTTTATTATACGCATACTCATCTTATGTTTAATAGATTGATTAAAGTACTTAGATTTCCATTAGTTGAGTTATTATTTTCTCCTATAATTGATGAACGACCATGTATTGGATGTCTGTCGATATACCATCCGTCTTGATTGGCAGGATTCCTGCTGAATTGATATCCCGGTATTCTTTCACTGAAATATTTATATGCTCGTTTATTTGCATCTATTTCAGTATAAAACCATTTATGTGTTTTCTTTCCAGTCACTTTATCATACGCCATGCTAACCAAACTTGGAACTCCAAAAGCATTGATCCATAGCGGACCCCATTTTTGGCTCTGAAGATAGTGGCCATACTCATGCTGGAACAATGAATTATACGGACTTGCCTCCAAATCAGTTCCACCTACTATATAGTTACCCATAGTGACTGCTGTAGAATGGGACATCATCTTAGAGGTCACTACAGTAGTCCCTCCATAATACTGCACATCATCGACACATCCGAATGTATTATTCATCGCAGCCCATTCATAACCCAGCAAAGTCTGAGGCAGCTGCCATGTGAAGCGAGAGAATAATTCCAGAGTGCGATTCCAGAATCCATGTTTATAGCCAGTCTTAAACAATCCGCCCAACAACTTGATACTTAAAGAAGAACGTCGAGCACCCTCCCTAACCGCAGTTTTAAGACCATGACCGGTGACGAGGCTACTAAAGAACCCTACTATAAAATCATCTATTATAAAGAATTCACCGTTAGGATCGGTATAGTTTATGGGATTGTTGAGGCAGTAAGAGTAGCGGTTGAAGTTTTGGGGAAGTGCGGGGTTCTGCACCAACGGATCAGGGCTTAGGAAGCGCATGTCGACGGGGTCATAGACGCGCGCACCCATATTGATGAGCGAGAACTCGGGCAGATGTTCATGTCCGCAGAAGCCACGGTTGAAGTATTTCACCCATGGATGCTCCTCGGTCTTTAGCGTACCCACATAGCGCTTACCCCACTCGGAGTAACTGTAGGAAGCGACAACATTCTTCTCTCCATCGACAATGCGCATCACTGAACCGAGGTGATCGGTCAATACATAATAGATATGCCCTTGCGCTTGAAGAGCTACCAATCTGTCATTGGCATAGATGTAGCATATTGGTATACTTTTTCCACCTGCTTTTATTACTTCATAATATGTTGAAACATAATCGCGTGTTATTGTCGTGCTGTCATCAGACATGAGAACACTCTTAAAACGAATATTATCCGATCCATATTTCAATGCCAATGAATAAGAATCATTCGATATCGTATCTATGCGATTTATTGCCGACATTGTGAGCCGATTCCATCTCATCATTGCAGAATCAAGTTCATTGCTATAGATATGCGTAGAATTCTCTCGATATGTTATACCAACTGTATCATTCTGGACAATCGCACTTATATTGCCTTGGCTATCATATCTATAAGTATTTTTATTGTCATAAATAGGCTTCGCTATATGAGACAAGGTATCTTTAGGCAGAATTATGCTCCCAAATGACAACGGTCTTACGACTAAAGAATCACGCGGTATTCCCGGCTCAATAGGATACCCGGGCACAAAAGGGTGATCTATGACATATTCGAACCTATGAGACACAGAAGATAACCTATTCAATTTGTCATATCCATATTCATAGAAATCAGGCCCCTCTCGCCGTGAATCAATAATACCTCGATTGTTACGAGTATAGAGAATTGACAATATTGACCCATAATCTGCCTTAAGAAGGCCTCCGGTAGATAAATCGTATTGATAATATGCTGTTATGGAATCTCCATACGAACAGGATATTGGCCTACCTGACGCATCCAAGCTATCCGCTTTCCATATTACAGTATTATCCGATGTGTTTCTTATACAAACGACTATATCGCCAGAATATTCATACGAAAGTTTTAATCCATTCGGATAAGTGAATTCTTTAATCTTATTATTATCGTATTTATAAGAAAACCCATAAAATTCGTTATATAAACATAATATTTCTTCTTTTATACGATTATATTCGTCATAATCATAAAAGTGAAAATAGGTATTATACAAATCTTTTACTTCAGCAAGACAAAATGGTTGACCATCAAAATAATTATACGAAAAACGTCCAGCATGAGGAGTACTTTTCACTCTTACATTTCCAAGTTGGTCGTATGCATATGATGTTTGCCCTATATAATCTCGCGTACTCCGTTTAATTTGCTTAAATTCATCATTTCTATAATTAACAGTTCCGAAATCTTGGCTTTGTACGGTTCTTTGGAAAGTTCCTCCTATTATATTGTAAAAAAATGAAGTACACTGCCTATCAATATCCGCACTTATACACCGCCCTACGGCATCATAAGAATAGTCTACACGCTCACCAAGTTCGTTTTCGCTCCATAGTAGGCGGTTGAAATGGTCGTGCATCTGAATAGTGCTTCCCTTTTCGGTAGTAGAGGTAACAGCTATGCCATCGATCGAATAGTCGTACTCCATAGATTGAACGTAGCCGTTAGGATATACGGTCATCACAAGATTGCCGAAGTCATCATATGTGTAGTTTGTAAGCTTCTTATCCTCGCTATCAATATAGTACGGCCGGCTTTCGGACAGGAGTCGTCCCAAATCGTCATAAGCATAGTCGACAGCTACGGTTCTACCGGCCATATCGTAACACTCGCGCAATTTTATACCTTTCGTGTCGAAGAAAGTCAACCGATATGGGTCGGAGCCGTATTTGGTGTATCGGCAATACGCTCCATGGTCGGGATTGTGCGGAATGTTGCTGCTCCAGACCGAGCCTTGCAACGTGGTCACTCCTATCTTTTTTGTAGAGATATTGTTGCCGAACGAATCGTAGGCAAGTGAGTCAATCAATCCGTCCGAAGCCGATACGACCAATGGATTACCGAAATTATCATATTGGTAAGCCTTTGAATAATTCATCGGCATCTGCTCATTTACGCACAGGCGTCCATCAGGTGTATATGTCCTTTTTATACTACGCACACTCGAGGCGATACCTCCGGTAGCTGTCGAGTCACAGTTGCCGAACGTGTCGTAGCCATACTCTTCTCTATGCGTCTCATTGCCGTCGAAGTATGAGCTTTTACGAGATGTTTGCAAGGATTGGTCAGACAAACTTCCTGCGTACAAATAAGTTTCTTTTTCTATATGCGAGTCACCGCCGGAGACAGATGTCTCAACTTGTCGAGAAGCGAGACGATGCATCCAATGGAGAGATTCTTCCAAACTGTAGGTATAAGTAGTTATCTGCTTATGCTTGTCATTGGTCGTGACCCGTTCTGTCAATATATTCCCCCATTTATCATATGTTCTTCCTGTTTTGACCGTAAGGTAGTTTGACAAATTTACAGGTGAATAGCTATGGCGGGCATTCGCCACAGGCTGCACCATTATCGTACCTGCCGGGGATGGTTGCGTGTCATATACATTCTTTTCCATCTGTAGCCGCTGGCCATCAATGGTATAAATGGTACTCAGTACGTTAAGCATGCCGTAATCGGGATCGAGCATATAGTTGTCATTGCGCACCATCTTCTCCTCCGGCTTGGTAGTCATTACGTTCTTGAAGCCGAGGAATCCCATCTTGCCGAGATGGGTGCGGGCGTTCTTGTATTCATAAAGTGTGGTAAGCATGCCGCCGCGTCCGTTGGATTGCGACATCTTCTTCACCAAAGGGATGGCCATGCTGCATCCCGAATACGGGTAATCTTCCCATACCTCGATGAACGGGGAATTGGTATAGTCGGTCCAACGCTCGTATTGAAACTCGGTGGTATTCCCCATGCAGTCTGATATACCGGTTATGACGTTCTCGCAAGGGGTGCGTTCGTTGTAGATGAGGTATTCTCCGGAAATCCTTTCATCGGTATGAGGTAGGCCGAACAGTGTGTGCTTACCTTCGCCATAGATATCCTGCATGCTGTAATAGCACTTGTCGGCAAAGGTAATATCAGAAGAAATATACATGTCCTGATAGTATCTGAGTCCATCACCCTGGCTGAATAGTGTCAATATCGACTCGTTTGAATAGGAATTACTGTTTGGAATTGATATGAAGTCATCTTTTCCATCGCCATTGACATCTGTGACCAGCACCTTTCTGTCATAACGGAATACAGACGTACCGTAACGTTCCATGTTCTCCGTGACAAACTGGGTGCCGGTGCATAGGCACATTACGGGAGCTTCCCGCATCAGGTACTTGTTTCCATTGTATGTTGTCATTACCACGTCGGTCATGCCGTCGCCGTTGAAGTCGCCAAGATAATGGGTTTCTGACCGGGTGGGGAATCCGCCCCTGTGGATTATCTCCAAAACGCGTTTTTCCTCGTTGACGGCATAGCATATATGGCTGTCTTTTTGCAGATTGATTATATCCGTATCATGGCCTCCGTCGAAATTGCCGGTCTGTATTTCCTCCCACGGCTCGGACACGAATGCCTCAAATGCCAGTGCCATAGGGGTAATCATTTTGTCTGAAAGTTGCGAAATATGGAAATGCGCACTGGTAGTACCGGGAACGGCAAACATAATATCGGCTGCCCCGTCGCCGTTGAAATCACCTATTATACGGGCATTGTCATTGGTAAAGTCAAGATCTATGGCACTATCATAAAATCCGTTGCCGTCAGAAAGATATATCTCCATCCGTCGTCTTTCGCCTATGACAAGACCCTCGAACATTACATCGTCGCGACCATCTCCATTAAAATCTGCAACATATGTTCCAACAAGCTTATTGGTCTTATTAGGTAGAACATTAATACCTCCTTTCAAAGTGATATCGAACTCTTTCTTTAATGAGAATCCACCATTGCCGTCATTCAGGTAATATTTGAAGTTTTTCCATGAGGTGTTATCGGTAGGTGTCACAAGCAAATCGGGCAAACCGTCACCGTTAAAGTCACCGAAATATGCTCCGGACGATCCAATTCCCGAAATGGTATTACGCACCGGATCCTTTATGCCCGAAGAAGAATGCTGCCATGTAAATTCAATCGGATTGGTTCTTATTCCCCACTCCGAGCCTTCCAAACTCACCGATTCTAAAAAACTTGAAGTATGGTCACCGCCGGAGCTATAGGAAAATTCGTATTTTTTAATCCGTTCACCTCCGACAAAGACCATTATGGAATGCAAGTTACGTTTTTGCCAATATGGCTTCCCTCCGTGGTAGACCGTCTCACCCTTGTCGCTTCCATAGTTTGAAAACCTGACTTCCATCTGAGGAGAGACCCCGGCATTCTCATTGCCGGAATATTCGATCTTTTCAATGGCAACGCCTTTCAATGTATGGTTTATATCCTTATAAGTTATGGTATAGTAATTTCCGTTGCTGTCGCTTACTTTTTCAAGCAGCCATGCAAACACATAAGTATTGGTGTTTATCTGACTTTTATAACCAAGCATCCTTGAGTTCTCGGTAAGGCCGAACTCCTTGGTGATGCCGTTGCCGTCGCGAAGTGTGAAACGGGTAGGATTGTCGGCATTGTCGGCTGTGATATCGTAGACATCACCGATGCGGCAGTGATACTTTAAGGGATTATCAGTGTTGCGGATTATCGGCTGGCCGTCAAGGCACAGGGCATCGTCGGAGTCGAACATGACACCACGGTCATAGCCGTTGACAAACCGCGTGGCGGCAGTGCGGTAGATAGCGGACACGCCCGAAAGCTCCGTACCGCGCCCGAACATGCCATTGCCACCCATGCTGTTGTAGTTGATTGAAAGCTCGGGGGTGAGGCCTCCGCAACCCTGTGGCAACTCGATAGGTATGGAGAACGTGGCCGCACCTGTGTTGTCCACACCTATCTCCATCGGTATATTGCCCACGACACCTCCGGCTTTGCCGCCTTTCAGATGGTCGGACGGATTGAAATCCATGGAATGCACAGACATGCAGAGAGCCATGGCGCATAGGAATGCATATGCTTTCATAGTACTTGTGTTATTTCTTTATGATCTTGAATGAATACAGATTGCCGGCATAGGTCACCCCAAGGGAATATATACCGCTCTTGAACGATGAGATATCCACCCCGGTAATGTCCTCGGTAATTTTCCCGCTGTTGGTGCGCATGCCGTCGATGCTCGACATGGTGAAAGAGTTCTCCTCGCCGGTCGTCGAGTCAAGGAATATGAAGAATTCACCGTCGGTCTCCAACGGGAATACCTCGACCGCAGCCTCTTTCTGTTGCTGCGATTTGTGTGCCGCCAGTGTGGCCGATGTACTGAGCAAGCGTCCAATGCAATTGCCTGCGGCATCGTATTGATAGATATAGGTATCTTCGCCAAGCATAGGGAGGACCGACATGGCGGAAATGAGGAGAAGTGCGCTGCATTTCATAGTCACTCTGATATTATTCGGTTATTAGATTCACAAAAGTATTAAATCCATTTCAAATTAACAAGAATTTACCATTACAAATTAATATTAAAATTTACACCAGCAGATTAATCCCTTATAAGCGCAGCCCGATTTGCTACAAATTTCCACAGCAACGTCTCGATCAAGGCTACCAAACTCAGAAGAGCAGCAGGCCGAAGGCCATCACGGCCATGCCGGCGATGACACCGCCGATGGCCCAGTGGTGATGGCCATAGGCCTCGGAGTTGGGGAGGAGTTCGTCGAAAGCTATGTAGACCATGATGCCCGCCACTGCGGCCAGGCATACGGAGCTTACCACGGGAGTCCACAGCGGCAAAAGGAACAGCAGGGCAAACAACGCGCCGACAGGCTCAGCGAGTCCCGACAGGGCGCTGTACCAAAATGCCTTGCGCCGATTGCCGGTTGCCTGCAATATGGGCACGCTCACGGCTATCCCCTCAGGGATGTTGTGTATGGCCACCGCCACCACTATCGGCAGCGCTATGTCGGCGCCCTCAAGACCCGAGACGAATGTGGCCACTCCCTCCGGAAAGTTGTGGATGCCGATGGTGAACGCGAGCATAGTCCCGGTTCGCTTCAACCGGCTCCCGTCTGGACACGTCGCCCCGCGCAGATGCACCTCGTGGGGGTTCTCGTCCTCAGGCACAAGCCAGTCGATGAGCGCGATAAGACCCATGCCACCGAAGAAACTCAGCAGCACATAGAACATCGCCGTCCTCGGGTCGGCCACCACGGCCCCCATCTCCTCCACGGCATCAGGCACAAGCTCCATGAATGAGACATATACCATCACACCCGCCGAAAGCCCCAAGGCTCCCGAGAGATGATGATTGTTGCCCTTCTTGGTAAAAAAAGCCATCAGAGCGCCCACCGCCGTAGCCATACCGGCCACAAGCGTAAGCAGGAGCGCCACTACTATGTTGTCTAAAGTCATCATGATGCAATATAATCAAGGACGTAGAGACTCATTTTGCGGCTCACGCCCGTTTTTTAACACTTTAACAATTTCACGCCGCCAATTTACGAAAAGAATACGTATTTTCGCAGAAAAATTTTCCCCGACACCCCTATGGCAGACGACACCAAAACGGACGATCCGACCCTGATAGCCCGGCTGCGCGACCCCGCACAGTGCCGTGCGGCATTCGGCGAAGTGATCGCCATCTACCAGCAGCCACTCTACTGGCAGATACGTCGCATGGTCGAAAACCACGAGGATGCCAACGACCTGCTGCAAAACACATTCCTGAAAGCCTGGGACAACATCGAAAACTTCCGGGGCGACGCCAAGCTATCAACGTGGCTCCACAAGATAGCCATAAACGAGAGCATCACCTTCCTGGCCAAGGAGCGCAAGAGGATGCACCTGTCGCTCGACGACGAGGAGTCGCATCTGGTCAACCTTATCGAGGCTGACACCTACGTCGACGGTGACGAGCTGGCGCTGAAACTCCGAAAGGCCATAGCCTCGCTCCCCGAGAAACAGAGGCTCGTGTTCAACATGCGCTACTTCGACGAGATGAAATACGAGCAGATGTCGGAGATACTCGGCACGTCGGTAGGGGCGCTGAAAGCGTCGTACCACCACGCCGCGAAAAAAATCGAGCAATATTTTGCCGATTCCGATTAAACCTCATCCCAATGCCTTAGTCAAATCATCAGAAAAAACATGTTGATCATGAATCGCGAACGTCACGACATATCCCCGCGCCTGCCGCGCACCGACGGCATGACCGTGCCCGAAGGCTACTTCGACACATTCGCCGCATCGATGATGGAACGCCTGCCGCAGAAGCAGACGGCAACCGACACTCCACGCCGTCGCACCCTCTGGATGAAGGTGCGCCCCTACGCCTACATGGCCGCCATGTTCGGCGGAGTGTGGCTGATGATGTGGATGTTCAACGACATCGCCGGCACGCCATCCTACAAGCGCATGTCCGACAATCCCGCCATAGCCAAGGTGCTCGCCTCAGACCAGGTCTACCAGTACTACGACTCCGACGTCGACGAATACGACCTTCTCGAAGAGATGTACGAGGACGGCTATACACCGGCCTCATTCAGTATCGACGATTCATACTCCCAGGAATAATCAAAGTTCACTTATGATACACCGCATTATATCAATTGTCATATTGCTGGCCGCATTCACCTCGTCTGCCCTGACGATGGCCCAGGAATGCCCCGACAACAAGATGAATCGCCAGGAATGGTTCAAACAGATGCGTGTCTACAAACACGATTTCCTCACAAAAGAGCTGGGACTCACCGCTGAACAGCAACAGAAGTTCTTCCCGCTCTACGACGCTATGAACGAGATCAACATAAAGTCGCAGCACGAATGCCGTCAGCTTGAACGCAAAATCAACCGCAGCAAGGCCTCGGTAAGCGACCTCGAATACGAGAAAGCCACCGAAGCCGTGCTCGAAACCCGCGCACGCGAGGTACAGACCGAAAAAGAGTATTATGCCAAATTCAAAGGTGTACTCACCCCGCAGCAGCTCTATCGCCTGACCCAGGCTGAACGCCGCTTCACAAGAGAGGTGATGAAACAGCACTCGCGCATGAAGCAGAGAAAAGCCGACTGACCCACACACTCCGACGCTCCCGTCACCGACAGCATCATCCCATTTCCCACACATACACCAAGCGGCAGGCGCCGGGCAATCAGCAATGAACCCTCATAGCCCTGCCGCTTGTTCTATATGATGGCCTCGTGCCCCCGCTCCTCTCCATTATTTAACCGAATAACACTTCCCCCTATGCTACGCCGAATTCTCATATTCATGGCAGCCATGGCATCGACGTTCACCCTCGTCGCAGCCACCACAGCCGCCGATTCCTACGCCAAGCCGGACTTCGCGTTTCCCACCAAGGTTGCCTCCGGAGCACGCACGATGCTCGACAAGGCCATAGCCGCCGACAACGGGCCTCTCGCCCTGCGCGCGCTCATGAACCTCTCGATGGCGCTCACCGAAATCGACCCCGACAGCGCATCGACCGTGCTCGCCGACTGCCGCCGCACCTCCAGGACGCTCACACGACCTGCCGACAAGGCCCTTGTCGACCTGCTTACTGCAAAGATGTACTTTGCGCTCTATCAACGCAACCGCTGGAACTACGACCGCTGCGAACAACCTGCCGCCGACACATCCGACTACAAGCTATGGAGCGGCACACAATGGCGCGACACAATCACGGCGCTTGTCGACAGCGCCATGGAACGTCCCGACGCGCTCGCGGCCACATCCCTGTCGGCCTACGCCAAGGTAATCTCGGTCGACCGCAGGATTGCAGACATGTACCCCACCGTGCTCGACTTCGTGGCCTCGCAGGCCACTTCACTGCTGCCGCAACTTGGCGAGACCGACATGCTCCCCCTGCGGCTTCTCTGCCCATGGGGCGATTTCCTGGCCATGCACGTCACCGTGCAGAAGCCTTTGGCGCGACGTGTGCTCGACATCTATTCGACATGGATCGACCATGCCCGCACGCGTCCCGCCGCGCTCATAGCCGCCGACCTAAGCCGCCTGGAATTTGTCAACGACAACCTTTTCTCGCGCGGCGAGCAGATGGAGCAGACACGCACACGCATGTTCGACGCGCTCTACTCCCTGTGGCAAACACACAAGGCCTCGCCATATGCCGCCGAAATCCTCATCAAGGCCGACGGCACGGTGAGCAACGACGAAGCACCACTGCCCATCATAAAGAAGTTCATCGCCGCATGCGAGGAGCAGATTGCCGCCCATCCACGCTACTTCCGCAACGGATGGCTGCAGCGCGACATGGCCTGGATGAAGCAGCCTGCCGTAACGGTCAGATACCCCTCGACAGTGATGCCCGGCGACTCCCTGCAGCTCAATCTCCGCGTGAGAAATGCACGCGACTTCTCTGTCAACGTCTACTCCGCACCATACAAATGGGGAGAATGGAGCTGGGGATATGAGGTGACGAAAAAGAACATACCGCAACTCAGACTGGTGAAGAGCGTGCGTGTCACCTGCGATTCCGTCGCGCCTTTCCGCACCGACATCACCCGCAAGGTGGTGCTCGACACTCCGGGCACATATATCGTCGCCGCCGTGTTTCCCGAACAGACCATCGATACAGGCAACTACGTCTACGTCCATTGCTCGGCCCTGCGCCTCGGCTCCCTCTCGTTCAAGGGTGAGGCATGGCCATTCGTGGTCAACCCCGCCACAGGCCGCCCCGTCGAAGGGGCCACGCTTAAAGGCTACGGCTATGAAAACCGCCAACGCAAGTTCTCCCTCATTGACACCAAGACCACCGATGCTGACGGAATGGCGCAGATCAACCCCAAGGCACGCACCATATTCGCGCAGAAAGGCACAGACCGCTTCGCCGAATCGGTGGGCATGAACAACTACTACAACGACCCGTCACGTGCCTATAGCGTGCAGGGATTCACCTCGCTCGCGCTCTACCATCCGGGTGACACCGTGGAATGGGCGGCCATAGCGCAATCGTTCCTTCAGCAGGCATCCAAACCCATGCCGGACACAGAAATGCGCGTGGTGATGTATGACGCCAACATGCAGCCGGTCGACACCGCTACCGTAACCACCGACCTGTTCGGACGTGCCGAGGGCAGCTTCAACATACCTAAGGAAGGTCTGACAGGCAACTATTCCCTGCGATTCACCCTCACCGACGATGCCATTGCCAAGAAACAGCGTTGGAGCAACGTATATTTCACCGTCTCCGACTACAAGCTCCCGACCTACATGATCGAAGTGACCGACGTGGAGCGCGATACCCCGGAAAAGGGGGATGTCACCGTCAAAGGACGTGCCGTCACATACTCCGGATTTCCCGTAGCCGACGCCACGGTGTCGGTCAACCTCTCGGCAGGCGGCCGGGCCTGGTGGAACACACCCGTGTCATTCGCCTCGCTCCCCGATACCACCGATGCCGAAGGTCGTTTCACGATAATATGCACTGATGCCCTCCTCTCCGGCGCCCCGGTCGACAAGGGCGTGTTCACCGCCGACATCACCGTCACATCACCCTCAGGCGAAAACCGCACCGCATCGACGGCATTCACCCTCGGCAAGCAGCTTTTGCTCAACGCGGCCCTCGCCAATCTCAACGTGGATGCCGACAAACCCCTGCGTCTCAACCTTGACCTCACTACCGTCAACGGAGTCAAACGCGACGCAACAATCACCTACGAGTTCCTGCGCGCAGATTCCACAGTGGCCGCACGCGGCACATTCGAGTCCGCAAAGCCGGAAATAGATGTCACTGCCCTCAAGAGCGGCGTCTACTCCCTGCGCGTCGCAACCGCCGACACCACTCTCGCCGACCCCGCTACCATCGCCGACGTAGTGCTCTACCGGCCATCAGACACAGCGTCTCCTGTGGCCGACCTCCTGCTATGGCTTCCGGCCACTTCGGCCACTATCCCCGCCACCGGTGGGATCGACCAGCTCTATGCAACCACCGCGCCCGAGACGTGGATCCTCTACATCCTCACCGCCGGCGACCGTGTAATCGACAAAGGCTGGATAACAGTCGGCCCGGGCATGCACCGCTTCACCCGCGACCTGCCTGCCGATACCCCCACAGCCACGCTCATCATGGCCACGGCACGCGGCTACAAATACGATGAGTTGCAAGTCAACTACACCCGCGACAACGTCATCTCCTCTCTCGATATAGCCATAGAGAGCTTCCGCGACCGCATAGCCCCGGGCGACACCGAGCGATGGACACTGCGCGTCACCGGCGGCAAGGATTCCTCCCCGCAACGCGCCGCGCTGATGCTCGACATATACAACAAGGCCCTCGACGCCATCACACCGCAGCGCTTCTCCCTCTATCCGCAACGCTCACCCTACCCCGTGCCCTCTATGAACATAAACAATGGACTCGGATGGCATGACAATTCACGCTCGCTCCCCGTGAAGCGCTTCACATGTCCGTCGATGCCCACACTCTCTTACATTACATGGGGACGTCCGCTCATAGGCGAAGGTGTCGTCAGAATGCTTCGAAGCAGAATCTACGGCGCGACCAGCGTTTATGCGAAAGACGAAGTAAAGGAGGAGGAGGTGATTAATACCATGGCGACCACCAACCGGGTGTTCAATGCCGTGGAACAAGCGCCTATGATGGCAGCCGGTACAGATGATAAAAACGTGGTGCGCGAGCACAAGAAAAGCATTGAGGTGGAAGAGGCTGTATCCGAAGATTCGGCCGACATGGATGGAGGCGCTCCGGCGGCGCGTAAGGAAAGCGACGAGTTCGCCTACCGCGATGCCGAGACCCCTCTGGCGCTGTTTGCCCCGATGCTCACCACAGAGGCCGACGGCTCGCTGCGCATCGACTTCACCGCTCCCAACGCCAACGCCACTTGGGCGCTCAAGGCCATCGCCTACAATGCCGACATGATTGCCGGCACAGCCGCACGCGAGATGATTGCCTCCAAGCCGGTGATGGTGCAGCCCAACCTGCCGCGCTTCCTGCGCAACGGCGACAAGGCTGTAGTTAAGGCTACCGTCATGAACAATGCCGACAGCGCCTCTACGGTCGCCGTCAGCGTAGAGATATTCGACCCCGCGACAGGGGAGGTGCTCGACTCACGTGACTACACCGTCGATGTTGCCCCGCAAGGGTCCACCATCATATCCACCGACATCGACGCTCCCGCCGACGCGTTGATGCTCGGCTACCGGGTGAAGGCATCGGCAGGACGCTATGCCGACGGCGAGCAGACCGTGATACCCGTGCTCCCCGCGTCGCAGCCGGTGGTGGAATCCACACCGTTCTACATACCCGCCGACACACTCGACTGGGCCGTCAAGCTCCCCAAGATGGGCAAGGAGGCACGCGTCACCCTGCAGTTCTGCGAGAATCCGGCATGGTACGTGGCAACCGCCCTCCCGAGAATACGCGCCGGAGAGTCGCGCGACGCGCTGTCGGCCTCCGCAGCAATATTCTCGGCAGCCGTGGCCGACGGGCTGCTCCGCGACCAGCCGGCCATAGCCGAAGCGTTGCGCCAATGGAGCCATTCCGACCGCTCCGACTCGACACTCACGTCTATGCTTGAGCGCAACGCCGACCTGAAGATCGTGCTCCTCAACGCCACACCCTGGATGATGGACGCACGCTCACAGACCGAACGCATGGAGCGCCTCTCCCTGCTGTTCGACCCGAAAGAGATCAGTTCTACCTATACCGCGTCGATAGCCCTGCTGAAGAAGCTCCAATGCGACGACGGCGGACTGGCCTGGACACCGCTCTACATGCAGTCGTCGCTTTGGGCCACCGAAAACGCCCTTCTTACCTTCGGCCGGCTCCGGCAGCTCGGATGGCTTCCTGACAACAAGGACCTCTCCGCCATCATCGACAAGGCCCTCGCCTACACCGACAGCACTGTAGCCGCATACGCACGCAAGCACCGCGACTCCACCGACGAGACCTACGTCTACATCCGCGCCCTTTACCCCGACACCGAACGACCCGGAGAATGCACAGCCCTCACCTCGCGCACCGTGGCCTCGCTGCTAAAGTCGTGGCGCGACATGCCCGCAGGCTCTAAGGCTATCGCGGCCCTGATATTCAAGGCACAGGGACAGACAGAAGCTGCCCGTCTCGCCGTAGCCTCACTACGCGACTTCGCCGTAACCACTCCCGAGCGCGGCATGTGGTGGCCGTCGCTCGACACGCAGTCGTGGTGGTCGATGGGACGCATAGGCACCACCGCCTTGATTCTCGATGCATTCGCAGCCGTCGACCCCTCGTCGCCCGACATCGACCTCATACGCCAATGGATGATAATACAGAAAGAGGCCACCGATTGGGGTACCTCGGTAGTCACGTCGCAAGTAATCGCCTCTATACTTCGCACCGGCACGAAATGGACGCGTCCGGCCTCACCCGTAGTCATAAAGGTCGGCAAGGAGAAGGTGATGCCCGACAGGATCGAATCACTCCTCGGCGAGATGCGCACTGACATTACGTCGCTGCGTCCTTCCGGCAAGACCCTCGCCATAGGCAAGTCGCAGGCCGGCCCGTCGTGGGGCGCCGTCATCAGCCGCTACACCGGAGTGATGACCGACATAAAGGCAGCGTCATGTGATGACCTCTCGATAGAAAAGGCCATCTACAAGCGTGTCCCCACCCCCGACGGTGAGAAATGGGTCGATGCAGACACCCTGCGCACAGGCGATGTGATTCAGGTCAACCTCACCATCGTTGCCGCACGCGACATCGACTATGCCGCCATCGTCGACAACCGTGCGGCATGCCTCGAACCGGTCGACCAGCTGCCTACCCCCATCTGGTCCGAAGGACTCTGTTTCTACCGCGAAAACCGCGATGCGGCCACCAACATCTTCATCACCCGCCTGCCGAAGGGCACTTACCGCCTGAGCTATCTCCTCAACGTCAACAACGCGGGCACATTCTCCTCCGGCATAGCCACGATCCAGAGCCAATACGCACCCTCCCTCACCGCCCACTCCTCCGGCACGCTACTGCATATAAACCAATAATGACAAAATATAGATATCCCCCATGTTGAAATCAGCATCATTACTGTTAGCGACTATATTCATGGCCACCGGACTGACCCTCACGGCACAGTGTCCGGACCATCGTCCACATTGCGGCCGCGCCTACGAATGCCCCGAGGACGGCCACAGGCATTGCGGGCGCCACGACAGATGCCGCTACATTGTTTCCAACGACAAGGTGTACTTCAACGGACACCTCGTGAAGGACGCATCCGCCATGACCTTCAAGACCCTCGCCGACGGATATGCAGCCGACGCCTGGAACGTCTATTTCGATGGACGTAAAATCGACGGCGCTTCGGTCAACTCCTTCCAATATCTCGGCGACGGATACGCCAAGGACAACTGGAACGCCTACTATCTCGGAGCAAAGATTGACGGAGCTTCAGTCAATTCATTCGAGACTCTCGGCGACGGCTACGCACACGATAACTGGAACACCTACTATTGCGGCAACCGGATTGCCGACTGATAATTGCATAACCAAAAGGCAGTATGCCAAAATTGTCATACCGGTCGGACCGTCGGACGGCCTTATCCATACACGAAACGGAGGTGTGTCGAAAAATCGACACACCTCCGTTGTATCTGACGGAAGGGTGTGGCAGTACAACACCCTTCTTTTGAGATTACTTTGGAGGGAAGAGGAGCATTAGTGCCGGGATGGACGAGGCCGAGTAGCTGCCGATCACCGCACCCTCCGGGGTCTGGTTCCACGACTCGCCGTCGCATATGCCACGCGACGGATCTCGACGCGCCCAGCCGTTGACGATATTCTTCTCTATGAAAGGCCGGAACTGTTCCTGCCCGCACTCATCGACGAGAAGTTTCATGTACTGCGCCCATATGGCGGGATAAATGCCCTGCTCAAGGCCACCCTGGTCCATCGGATTGCGGCGGTCATGCGCCCACGGGAGCATGCCATGCTCTTTCGACATCTCGCCCACCGAGTACTCCGCACCCTTTATGGCATTGTCAAGGTAGCACTGCTCGCCGGTAGCGAGATAGAGAAGCACCGACGCACCGATAAACGTACCCTGGTTGTAGATTAACGAACCTCCGCGACGCTCATGCCCAGCGAAGTGATCTACTACCCGGCCTGTTGTCGTATCAACGAGCGAGTCCACGCTCCAGTCGTAAATCTCCTTGGCCATGTCAAGATAACGCTGCTTTGTCTCCCATGCCGGACGCTTGAACTTGCCATAGCCGTTCTTCCACTTCAGAGGCTTGCGGTCGGCCTTACGGTCGGCAGGCTCCGATTCGGAAAGAAGCATCGCGGCTATCACCGTCGGGAAATTGATACACGACATCTTTGCATCGGAAGGTCTCGGTGCTTTAGGATTGCGCAAAGGCTGCCACTGCCAGTACATGCCCCCGCCAAGTCCCTTCGAGGGGTCAGCGTAGCTGCCGGTATCGCCCACTTTCGGCGAGCCGTACCACACGCGCGCAAAACTCTGCTCGGCCAGACGGCGGTAACGCTCGTCGCCTGTCTGTAGATATGCGCGGGCCATGGTGATTGTCCACCACTGGATATCATCGTAGATGAACCATCCAAGCGTCTCATCGCCATTGTCGAAGTCAAAATCAAGATAATGCTTTACGTTCCCGTCGAGAATGTCACGGGCGAGCTTGTCGTATCTGTCGGCACGCGCCTTGTCGCCGGATTTACGGGCAAGCGCGGCGGCGTTAAGGGCCATGTCGGCATACATCGGCTGACACCATATGGCTGCCGCCCCATGAAAGCGGTCGGTGGCATGCGGGTCGGCGGATGTGTTGCGATAAATCATCTTGTCGGTATCGAGAAACACGTTGTTGAATCCGTCATACGCTTCCCACACGTCATCCATCGCATAGGCCGACGGCAACGGAGCGACAGGATTCCACGCGAATTCCACGGCCACACCCTCCGGCGAATTTTCAAACCGCGTGCGGTAGGTCGAACTTGACTCATCCCACTCACCAGGATCGAATGTCTCCTTGCCGTCGATCTTCACGCTTTCGGGACGCACAGGCAGGTACACGCGCGCCACGGCTGAAGTCTCCACCGGACCTTTCGCCACATAGCTGAAATGTCCGGGCGTCGACTTCTCGTCATATTCGCGCGAAGCCGATGCAAGCACCTGTGGCTTCGTGCGATCGATGATGCGCCCCGGATGCACAAGCAGCGCATGATGGCCCGGGGCCACGGTATAGACCGTATGCACGGTCAGTTCAGGGTCATATAGGTCGATCACAGGACCGGTGACGCGCACAGGCTCGTCGCTCACGCTCTCGTCGACCACGGCGATCACCTCATACAACCCTCGGTCGAGGCGGAAATTGTTCTTGGTCTCCACACGTCCGGCATGCGCCTCGCGCTCATAGAGGCGGCACACCTCGTCAAAAAGCTTCTTGTCGCCACCCTCATTGAGGATATACTCCTTAGGATCGTGGCGCAGCACGGTCACGCTGCCACGACCCACCTTGTAGTTGCCCTCCGCCGGACGGCGTTCAAGCCCCATCGACTCAAACAGGTGCTCCGAGGGCGTGGCGTAGGACATGCCGTTGCTGTTCCACCATTCGCCCACACCCTGGAACGGGTCGGCATCCGTGGCGCTGTACACGAGCTGTCCGCCATCCTTCACCCAACGGGCGAGGAAAGAATGCGCATCCTTATCGAGCGGCTTCATGTTGGAATAGCTCATCATCAGCACCTTTATGTCGGCCAGCGCCGGACCGTAGCCGAGATTCTCGATGTGCACGGTCTGCACGGGCACCCCCTTCTTCACAAACGGGAGAGCCATGCCGTAGAAATTAGACAGTTGCGGGTCATCGTAACCCTCATGGATCGGGAAGCGCTGGAACATCAGCGAATTGCCCATCAACACGCCTATGCCCGGCGTGCCGCTCACCTTGTTACCCGACAGAGGCATCTTGTTGAGGGAGTTGACCATCACCTGCATCTGCGTGGAGTAAAACCGAGGTATGCGCGCCTTCTCAGTAGAGTTGGCGCTCTTCTTGTAAAGACCCTCGTAGATGCGCTCCGGCCAAGGCATCACCTCATAGTCGGCAATCCCCGGATAGAGCAGCTGGGCCGTAAACGTCGCCTGATAGTTCTGCCTGTAGTCCTCCCAGTCGCGCGGCCAGTCCTCGATAGGATCGGTCAGGAAAAACACCTTGCGTCCCGTCGGGGCAGTCATGGCCTCCATCGAGCCGTATTCGAGATAGGCATTCTCGAACACGCGCTCACGCCGCCGTCCGTCATAATAGTTAGGCTCGCGCGAAGTGCCGGTCCACACCTGCGCGATATATCCGTCGCACGACGGCATCGAGGCCAGACTCGCCTCCGGACTCACAATCTGCCACTGCGAATAGTTGACAAGCGAATGAGTGGGGACATAGCATTTCACATCCATGCCCTTCGAGCGTCCGTACTCCTTGGCATAGTCGAATATCTCTTTCAACGCCCTGTAATAGAGATGATACTTGAGCTTGCTCGACATATAGGTTGCCTCAGGCGACTCATGCTGCGGACGCCAGTCCGTGCCATAGTACTCTTTCCACTCCTTCTTGAAGGCATCGCTGTAGCCGCTCCTTGCCCAGAACTCAGGCTCTTCCATGAAGATGGCGTCTATGCCGTTGTCGATCACACGCTTGATGTGGCGTTCCTTCAGATACTTGAGGAAATTGGCGGTGGGCACTATATAGGGCACCATGTGACCGTGCCATATCGTGTCGCCCTGCTGTGTCACCTGCCCTTCGTCAAGGTGGCGCTTACCGTCGTACTCGCCCGTGAAATAGTCCTGATACTCTCCCCACGCGATTCCCGTCATGAAATGCACGGTATATCCTCGGTCGCGCCATGATTTCACCCTGTCCTCGAAGGTGTGGCCTTTACGATGCTTGTCGGAAGGATTCCCACCGACACCGTAGACCATCACGGCATCGGCGCGGTTATCGATTGTCGGGCGCCACTCCCGCGAGGTCTGAAATGTAGTCTTTACGTCGGCACGCGCCACTGCCGGCAACAGCATCGCGGTGACAATAAACGCACATGTTTTTCTATCCATTATCGAAATTTTTGTCTTTGTATAAGTAAAAACCGGGCCACGCCTGAAGAGATATCCCCGTCCGACGCGGCCCGATTGTCATAGACTAATCTTATGCCCAAGGCCTAAGGAATCAGCACTTCCATAGGCTCGCTATAGTTGTAGCGATATACTTCGGCAGTAGTGTAGTTGATACGGGCGGCGGCACGGATATATACCCTGCGGCCGGAGGGGATCTCACCTGCGGAGGTGATAGTCACAGGCTGCCCGAGCAGCTCGTCGAAGGAAGAGCCGTTATATTTCAAGCCATTGGTCCAACGGTCGTCGCGGGCACGGTAACCCACAGAATGGGAGTAGCTTACGAAGAGCTGCACGTCGGTGACATTGAGCAGGTTGTCGGAATAGTCGGAGCGCGTAGGCTCGATCTTGGCGCGGAACTCCTCGGGCGACACTGCGCGTGTCACTTTCACCTTGGCCTTGATCTGGCCGTTGCTTACGGTCGGAGTGCCGACAAATTCCACCTTCAGGAAAGGCTGCACCTCGAATCGCACGGTGGTCTTGCCCTTTATGTCCAGCTCCTTGCCGCCATCCTCGATGACGTTGCCGTCGGGAGTCTCGCGGACGATGGGGATGAACGGGCCGTCGATACGTACATAATAATGACCCTTGAAGATCTTGGTGTTCTGGAAAGTACCGTCTGGCATCGCGAAGAAGTCGGGGTTGTGCTGCACATTGTCGCCCCAACTGAGTTCGGTGAGACGCACACGGATACCCTCGCTGCCCTGGTCGGTGAGCACGCGCTCTCCGGTGGCCACGTCTACGACTTCGCCCCAGATGGTCTCCTCCGGTTCGTCGTAGTTGTCCATCTCGAAGAGACTGCATGAGCTTAACGACGACATCATAATAGCAGCTATTGCGCCAAATATTGAGATTTTTTTCATTGTATTTTCAAATTATTCAAGTCAAACCATGAGCTGATGTTGTTAACGGTTGGGCTGCTGGTCAATCACAGGACTCTTTGCCACCTGACCGCCGGGAACCTCGAAGTAGTAGTCTACCTGATTGTAGCTGAACTGCTTGGAAGCCATGTTCTGGAAATGGGTGTCGAAGAAGTACTTGCCGTTTTCTGTGCAATAGAAAGGATAGAGGCCGCGGCAACGGTAATTGTTGTTGTCGCTGAACTTGTCCTTATTGCGGGTTTCGCCCCAGAAGCCGTCGCGTCCGGCATAGTGCTGCACGCGCCAGCGGCGGAGATCCCACTTCACCTGATGCTCGAAGGCAAGCTCCTTGCGGCGTTCCTTGCGGACGATGTTGCGGCTCTCAATCGAACCGGTGAGTGATCCCAGGAGCGGGTCGGCACCGGCCCTCTCGCGGATATCCTTGATAGCCTGGGTAGCCACGGCGAGCATGTCGGTATTGTCGGGAGAGGGAGCACCTGCGAGCGCAAGCTCAACGGCTGCCTCTGCGGCGTCGAGAAGCACCTCGGCATAACGCATCAGGATATAAGGCTGGTCGCACACACCCTCGCGGCCACCGCGGAAGTCGGGATCGAGCCACTTGCGGGTAACGAGACCGGATACGCCGGATTCACCCCAGTCCTTGTAAGGTCCGCAAGGACCGGTAGCACGCTTCTGCGATCCGTCGGGAGCAGTCACATACTTTACTTCGGTAGGTGACGAGCTCATGACGAGCTGTCCACCCTTGGGTCCGTTGGTATAGCTCTGGTCAGCCTGTCCGTAGCTGTAGTCATCCATAAGATGGGTAGCGGGGAGACTACCTGTGTAGGATCCGGCATACATCTCGACCTTCTGCCCTGCGAAATAGTCACCGGGGAAGATCACCTGTGCGCGCAGACGGGGTTCGGCGTTCTTGAAGAAGTCATAGGGATCGTCGAACATCAGGTATTCGCCCTCCATGATGTTGTCGCCGGTGGTCACCTTCAGAGTGCCGTCGGAATAGCGCTCGAAGCCGTCGAAAAGCTCCACGAAGTCGGCTGTCGGGCATGTGCCGCAGCTAAGGGGAGAATGATAGGGATATGCACCGCCCGGGAGATAAGGACCGTTGTAGTTGTCGTAGCCGTGGGTGGTGGTGGGGTAGAGATACTCCTTAACCCATATGTGCTCGGGGCTGCTGAGATTCGATGTCATGTCGACAAGGTTCTCAAACTGGGCCTGGGCGTCGCCGGCCACCCATTTTGCCTTATGAAGGGCGTACTTGCCGTCGGTTATCACCGTCGAAGCAGCCTTATAGGCCTCGGAAAAATACTTCTTGGAAGCGGCCTCCCAGCGGGTCTCGTCGAAGCCGATCACACGCACGCCGGTCTTACTGCCGAATCCGGTGAGATGACCGTCGACGGTCTGATTGTACTTGGCCACAGAACCGGCATAAAGCATGGCGCTTGACTTATAGGCGAGGGCCACATAGCGGTTGACGTAACCGCGCTTGAGGCTCTCGGGGGCGAGAAGCTCGGCAGCCATGTCATAGTCGGAAAGAATCTGGTCCCAGGCCTGCTCCTCGGTAGAGCGAGGCACTTCAAGCTCGGCGTCGCCGGGATAGTTGATCACGCGCGTCACCAGAGGGAAACCGCCGAAGCGCATGGCCATGTGGGTGAATATCATCGCACGGCAGAAATAGGCCTGTCCGAGATAGTTGTTGTAGGCCACGTCGGAGTAGTTGCCCTTATACTGGGGAAGATTCTCCATAAGGAAGTTGCACTTACGGATAATGGGGAACGCACGGTCCCAGTAGTTCGACGACTCGCCCGTGAACGTGCGCACGAGTCCGTCGCGTCCTACAGCCTCGCCGGTACCCTCGATACCCTTCGAGCAGAGCCAGCCGTTGTAGTCGAGACCGCGTTCGGGGAGATATTTGAGATCCTCCAGAGGAAGATTGCTGTAGAGTTCCGCCAGGTAGATTTCCATGCCCGCCTCGTTAGACAGGAGGTCGTCGGAAGTCATCATGTTCTTGGGAGCTATGTCAAGATCCACACACGATGTCAGCATTCCTAAACCCAGCATGGCGGCTATGATGATTTTTTTCATTGTAGTTGCAAAGTTAGTGATTTAGAGAGAGAGGTTCAAACCAATAGTATAGGTGCGGTTAAGCGGGTACAGACGGCCGAGGTCGGAATCGGGATGCTCGGGATCGACAAACTTCACCTTTGTAAAGGTAACAGGGTTGTAGCAGTTGAAGTAGATACGTACCGTGTTGCCGCGAAGGAGCTTGCGCGGAAGCGTGTAGCCAATCTCGACGCTCTTCAGACGCAGATAGTCGGTAGAGACGCGGTTGAAGTCAGAGTTGGCCTTGGGCGAACGTCCCGTAAAAGCGTAGTAGCCTTTTACCCATTCGGCATTGGGATCGTAGATGTCGGCGTTGGGATCCACCGTGTGCCAGCGGTCCATGAACTGCTCGAGAGCGCCGCCGCCGTTCGAACCCCAGATGGCGTAAAGAGGTTCCTCATACTTCATCGAGCCGAGGGCCGAGCCCTGCCAGAGCATGTTGAAGTCGATGTCGCGCCAGCGGAGGTTGAGGTCGAGCGAGAAGTTCATCCATGGGGTCTGGTCGTAGGCGTAGGGATGCTCGTCGAGGTCGTTGATCTCACCGTCACCGTTCCAGTCCTTGTAGCGGTAGTCGCCGGGCACAACGTCGCGCTCGGTATAGAGCTTCTCATTCCAGATCTGATACCAGTTCTCATAACGTCCGGCACCTTCATAGCCGAACTGCACGCCCTGATAGCGGTTGTTTAGGTTGTCGTGACGCCACTTGTCGTAGGAGTTGGAGTACGGGCCGTTCTGCACGGCGGTGATATACTTGTTGCGGGTAATCGAGAAGATGCCTCGCGCGCTCCACGACCAGTCGCCGATAGAGTAGCGGTGTGAGAGCTGCACCTCGAATCCGAGATGACGGTCGGAGTTGACATTCTCCTTGGGTGCGGTGGCACCTACCACGGTGGGCAGCTCGCCGCCACGACGTTCCATCAGGCCGCTGCGGTTGCGCACGAAGTAGTCGGCGGTGACGCCGATAATACCGTTGCCACCTTCGAAATCGACACCGATGTTGAATGTCTTGGCCTTGTACCACGACAGAGCCGGGTTGGGTATGGCTGTAGGCTCGGCACCATAGGTGTACTTGCCGTTGAAGATAAAGCCGGGAGAATAGCCGTTGTAGTTGCCGTTGTCGGCGATTGTTCCGCCACGGTAGGTGTAACCCTGAAGCCACTCGTAGTTGATCGAGCCGTCATCGCCCATCTCACCGTAGCTGGCACGGAGCTTCAGCTGGTCGATGAAGGCGTTGACATCAAGATCCTTCATCCAAGGCTCCTCGCTGACACGCCATCCTGCCGACACCGAGGGGAAGAAACCCCAGCGATGGCCGTTGGCAAACTTAGACGAGCCGTCGTAACGGAACTGTCCCTCGATGAGGTAGCGGTTCTCGAAATCATAGGTGAGACGTCCTATAAGAGCCTCGTTGGCCGAGTCATATAGGTCGCCGGTGCCGGAATTCATAGATCCGACCTGACCGTCCTCGACACCTGCCAGAAGGTAGGGCACTGAATATGCGAGGTCGCGGTAGGCATAGAAGTTATCGCCGTGACGGCTTGTAGTCTCCCAGCCGACGAGAGCGCCCACATGATGCTTTTCGGCGACGGTACGGTTGTAGTTGAGGGTGAACTGCGAGAGGAGCTGCGACTTGTCGTAGAATTCGCGACGCAGATTGGAGGGGGAGCTTCCAGCAAAGACCTTCTGGGAATATGAGCCGTCGGAAGCGAGGGCATACTGATAGTATTCCTTGCGGTAGATCTCGTTGTTGTCGACCTGATAGTCGTAGCTTACGAGAGCCTTGCCGACAAGACCTTTGAGCGGTGCCCACCATTCGCCGAAGTCGAGGTTGAGTGTGGCGCCTGTCTGGAGCGATTTCTTGCGGTACTTGCGATGGCCGGATATATCGGAAGTCATCATGGCCACGGTGTTCTTCTCAAGGTCGAGACCGGCATAGTTGAGCATGGTTCCTGCCGGATCGGCATATGCGGGATGGAGGACGCCCTGCGCCCAGTAGTTGCGGATGAGGTCTACCGAGCTATAGTAGGGAGTGTTGCGGTTGTCGGACATGCCTGCGATGTTGAGGTCGACTTTCACACCCTTCCAAAGCTTGGTGGAGATGTTCGAGCGGATGTTGAACTTATTGTAGTTGAGGTCGCCCGACTTGAAGATACCTTCCTGGTAGATGTATCCCATCGAGGCGAAGAACTGGGTGCGCTCGTTGCCGCCGGAGATGCTGAGGTCGTGCTGTGTCTGGGGTGCCCAGTCGGCGATGACGAGGCTGTTCCAGTCGCTCTGCTTGCGTGTGCCGTTGGCGAAAGCCTCGAAGTCCTCGGGAGTGTAGATGATTGAGCCGCCGTTGATGTTGTTGCGCGACTTTTCATTGTAGAGTGTCATGGCGCCCGCAGCGTCGGCAAGGCGAGGCATGCGCGAGGGCTTCTGCATTGTAAATGAGCCGTTATAGCTTACTTTAGTGGCCCCTACCCCCCCGTTTTTGTGGTGACGAGGAGGACGCCGTTGGCAGCGCGCACACCGTAGATGGCGGCAGCGGCATCCTTCAGCACCGACACGTCGGCGATGTCATTGGCGTTGAGGCGCTGGAAGTCCTCGACCGTGCGGGGCACGCCGTCGATGACCACGAGCGGGCTGCCAAGGCCGCGCACGTCGAAGTTGTTGTTGTAGGTACCGGGTTCGGAACTCTTCTGCCATACACGCACGCCGGGAATCTTACCGGTAAGCATGTTCTGGGGGTTCTCGTTGTTGGTCTTGATCATGGCGTCGCCCTTGAGGGCCGATACGGCGCCGGTGATCGATCCGCGGCGCTGCACACCATAGCCCACTACCACTACTTCGTCCATCATCTGGACGTCGAGGCTGAGGACCACGTTAATCGATGTGCGTCCGTTGACCTTCTCCTCCACCGGCGTGTAGCCGATGTAGCTGTAGACGAGAGTGGCATCGGCGGGAGCGTTGATCGTGTACTCTCCGTTGATGTCGGTGACGACACCGTTGGTGGTGTTCTTGACCAGTACCGACGCGCCTATGAGAGGTTCGTTTTCATGGTCGACGATCGTACCTGTTACGGTAACGGTCCGTTGAGCGGAAGCCCCCAGGGGCACAAGCGTCATAATCAGCGCCAGCACCGACAGGATCATTCCGGTCTTTAGGTTAAAGATTCTGAACATATGAATGATTGGTTGATTGATGATTATTTCTTGTTCAACTCATGCTGCGCGAGCACTGCATACTCTGCCGCGAACGTAAAGGTAAACATGGCCTCGGTGTTGCACTTGGCCCTGTCGCGGTTCCATCCTCCGAGAAGGCTCACGGGGAGCATGTTCGCGTAGAGGTAGTGGGAATAACCGTAGTCGAGATTGTTCTGGAACGCCTGACAGCCCTTGTCGGCGGATGGATACACGTCGTAGGCCTCGGCATATGCGCGCATGAGCACACCGTTGAACCATGTGGCGAACCCCGACATGTCCAGTGTGTAGCATCCGGGCTTGGAGGAATCAGGAGTGAGGAAGTAGGAGAAACTCTTCTCCACAAGGTCGTTCACGTCGGCCTTGTAGGAGGCTTCTCCGGTGGCGCGCGCCAGATCGGTGGCTCCGGAGAGCATGCTGCCGGTGTTGTAGCTCCATGCCTTGCCCGAAGGGCCGTCCTCGCGGTTGTGCGCACGGTAGCGCACACCGTCGATCTCCTCGTAGGCGATGTCGCCGCTTCCGCCCAGCATATCGAAATACACACCCTTGGAGGCGTCGAGCAGATGTGACTTCTGCCAGTCGTAGACACTGCGCGCCATCCTGAGGTAGTAGTCGGCCTTGGTCTCCGTCACGTCGTAGCGCTTCTTGTCGGAGGCTATGCGGCGGTAGGTGATCTCATCGTTTTTACCCTTGTAGATATCGCTGAGCCATACGAGAGGGCTTACTATCGGGCCGTTGGAGCAGGAATGCTTGGTGACGTAGCCCGGTCCCCAGGTGATGCCGCCGTACTCCTTGCCATTGCCGTCGAGGGTGCAATCCCACCCGTCGAGCACATAGGAAGCGAGATATTCGGCCTTCTCGAGATATTTCGGGGCACCGGTCACGCGGTAGGCCTCGATAAGCTCGCGGATAAACCATTCCTGGTCGTCGTAGACGTTGAGTACGCCCGTCACGTCGGCGCCACCTTTGCCGGAGGTACGGTTGACGGCGTAGACGGTCCAGGTGTTGGTGCCTGTATATGAGCAGAGGCTGTATGTGCCTGCATAGTAGTCTGCGTTGTCGACAAGGCTCTCGAGGAGCTGTGTGTAGCGTGTCCAGTTGCTGTCATAGACGGCGCTGTTTCCGTCGGCCTTGAGAGCCTTCATGGCCCTGAGGGTGGCGTTGACGGCCTCGATGGCACCGGTGTACATCCACACGCTTCCCAGTTCGGACGACTTCTGTCCGGTGTAGGGATTGTAGTAGCGGCTCATGGCCATCGACTGCTTGTCGAAGTAGTTGTCGACAGCGGCATCAATAATGGAAATGGCACGCAAGGTGTTCTGTTCGGCGACCGATCCGGCGACAATCGGCGCTCCCGGCTCCTTCGACGTCCCGTTTTCTTCAGGACCGTCGGAGGAGCAGGCAGATGCCGCCATCACCAAAACTGTAGCCGATATTATGTGTCGGTTCATTGTTTTTTGAGATTGGTTATATCGGATATGGATATTATTGGAGATCTATCGCGCCGATCACGAGCTTGTTCTCGTCGCCGTTAAGCTCACCGTTGTGCACGGATATCAGGATCATCACGTCCTGACCGTCATAGGCCGAAAGGTCGTAGACAAAGTCGCACATCTTGTTGTCGTCGTGCTTGAACTTCCAGCATCCGTCGTCGGCAGCGGAGGCCTCGTTGGCTGTGTTGCTGACAGGAGCGAGCGCGGTGGCGTTGCAGTCCATAGAGATTGCGGTGAGCTTGAAGAAGGTGTAGTTGGAACCATAGTTGCGTGTGGTGAACTTGAACTTGTCGGCACCCCCCTTGATGGAGAACTTGGCGTAGATGTACGATTCCGGCTCTTTCGTATTGGGCGCTTCGTTACCACGGGTCTTGATCAGGTAGCCGTCGCCGTTGAATGCCTCGGGATCCTTATGGAGAGGCATGAATGTCCAGTAAGCCATGGCATGGCCGAGTTCCGCCCACTGCGAATAGGCAGGCTGATAGTCATCGCGATTGCCTGAAGGGCCCTGGCCCACGAAGTGAGTGCGGTCCTGAGGCATCGAAGAGCGCACTATCGATTCGGTCATGTGCCAGTTCTCGAGTCCGGCGACATCGGCACCGGGAAGCCACTGGGTATATTCGGTGAAGGCCTCACCGGCGAAAGCCACGCGACGCAGCACGAGCTGGTGCCAGTAGTCGCCGGTCTCCATACGGAACTGTCCGATGACTATCACCACTTCCTTGCCGATATACTTGGAGAGATCGAAAGTCTCGTTCATGTAAGAACCGGTGTCGCACACGCGGATCGCGCCTACCAGTTCGGCCTGCGGTTCGGCGGCTGTGAGGTCGATCACCTGTACACCCCATGAGCATGGCGGCTGGTGGGTACGTACCTGGACGGTCATTATGCTGTTGTCGGCAGTAATCAGCTTGCGTCCATAGACGAATGTGTCGAAGTTCTTGGTGTCGGCGGGGTTCTTCTGACCCTCGGCATTATTGCGGATGCGGAGCGTGGATCCTTCGTTCTGCTCCTGATAGTCACCCGTCCATGTGGTCCATGTGGCCATGTAGTCGACCGACCAGTCAAACATCGGGTAAGCATCTGCGTTGCGGCCACCCTTGTACTCATTATTATACCAGCGTGGAGCGAGGGCGAGATCGGCGGCCGTGAGTCCGCGGAGAATCTCAACACCGCCTATGCTTGCATCGACCACAGCCTTGCCATCGACGAAGTCGGACATGGCGACCTTGCGTGTCACCGTGGCACATCCTGTCTTGGAAATGGTGACAGTGTAGTCACGAAGCACAAGTCCGGAGATTTCGTAGTAGCCGTTGGCATCGGTGGTAGCGGTTTTCTGTGCCGTCACGCTGACGGTGACACCTTCAAACGGACGGTCGCCATTCTGCGCGTCGGTGATATGACCGCTGATGGATGCATTGGCGTAGACCATCTGTACATCTACATTCTCAACCGAATTCGACTTTCCGAAACTTGAGGGCGTCAGAGTCACTGACACCGTCTCATAGCCTTCTTTCTCGAAGAGCACAGGCTGGCCTTCACTGTGGATATCCACACCTGAAAGTGCGTAGCGTCCGTCGGTACCCGTCGTGACCGAGACGGATGAGAGACGGTCAGTGACTGTCACCCCTGGTATGGGAGTCATTAATTCGTCAGTCACAAGACCGGAGACTGAACCTTGACCGACAATCTTGTCGCCAAAGGTCTCCTTGTCATCGTCAGAACACGACTGTGCCAACATGGCGATGCAGCCGAGCAGGGCAAAGAGCCTGATGAATCCGAGAGCTTTTCTTAATTTCATGATGATGATTATTGGTTTATAAAAATTTGCTTTTGGTGTGTTCATGGTGAATGCGCCGGAAGTCCTGAAGCGGTCTCAACATGAATAAGGTATTTTAACGATGTCGCAAAGTAATTAATTTCTTTTGTGTAATATTAAATCCGTTTTTGCATAATTTGTATTTGTCGCTACAGGGGACAAGTTTGGCAAAATTGCGCCCAATTCGGCGTCATGACAGGGACAGCACATGGCAGCGCAGTATATCATACTGGTATTCAGCCGCATCCATAATTATAAAATACAAATTGGCATGTATCCATACAAACTTGGCAGTCATGAGAACACACCATACCGCTATATATCTTAACTTCGCCACTAAATCAACCTTCATTATCATGAATCAGTTCCGTAACATTTCGCTGGATCGACGACACCTTGCAGGCCTCTTTTCAGCAACCATGCTGGCTCTCTCGGCCTCGGCTGTCGAAAGCCCGGTCGACTATGTAAGCACCCTGGTCGGCACCCAGTCGAAACATTCCCTCTCCACGGGAAACACCTATCCTGCCATAGCCCTTCCGTGGGGCATGAACTTCTGGACCCCGCAGACGGGGAAGATGGGCGACGGCTGGGCCTATACCTACGATGCCGACAAAATACGTGGCATAAAGCAGACCCACCAGCCAAGCCCCTGGATCAACGACTACGCTCAGTTTGCAATCATGCCCGTGACCGGTAAGGTTGTATTCGACGAGGATGAGCGCGCAAGCTGGTTCTCCCACAAGGCCGAAGTGGCCAGGCCGTATTACTACCGCACATATCTCGCCGACTGGGACGTGGTGGCGGAAATCGCCCCGACCGAACGTGCCGCCATCATGCAGTTCACATTCCCGGAGAGCGAGCTGTCGACAGTAGTGGTCGACCCGTTTGACAACGGCTCGCAGGTGACCGTGGATCCCTCGCAACGCCGCATCACCGGCTACACCACCAAGAATTCCGGGGGTGTGCCCGACAACTTCCGCAACTATTTCGTAATAGAGTTTGACAAGCCTTTCACTTATGCCGCCACGGTGGCCGACGGAGAAATCAGGAAGGGTACTCTCTCCACAACCGCCGACCATGCGGGCGGCATCGTGGGGTTTGCGACCGGCAAGGGTGAGAAAGTGACGGCACGCATAGCCTCATCATTCATAAGCCCCGAACAGGCCGAGCGCAACCTCAAGGAACTTGACGGCAGGAGCTTTGCCCAGGTGAAAAACGACGCCCGCGACAAGTGGAACGAGACCCTTGGGCGCATTGACATCGAGGACAACGACATCGACCGCCTGCGCACGTTCTACTCGTGCCTCTACCGCTCGGTGCTGTTCCCGCGCAGCTTCTACGAATATGACGCTGAGGGACAGCCGGTACACTATAGCCCATACAACGGAAAGGTGCTACCGGGCTATATGTACACCGATACCGGCTTCTGGGACACGTTCCGCGCCCTTTTCCCGCTGCTCAACCTCATGTATCCCTCGGTCAACACAAAGATACAGGAGGGGCTGGCCAATACCTACAAGGAGAGTGGTTTCCTGCCTGAATGGGCAAGCCCGGGACATAGAGGATGCATGGTGGGCAACAACTCGGCATCGATTGTGGCCGACGCCTACCTTTCGGGAGTGCGCGGACAGGATATGGCCGCACTTTGGGACGGTGTGGTCAACGGCACGAAAAACGTTCATCCCGACGTCCCCTCGACCGGCCGTCTTGGCCATGAATACTACAACCGTCTCGGCTATGTGCCTTACGATGTCGACATAAAGGAAAATGCGGCGCGCACGCTGGAGTATGCCTACGACGACTGGTGCATCTACAAGCTCGGTCAGGCTCTCGGCAAGTCGAAGAAAGAGCTGAAGCCCTTTGCAGAACGTGCATTGAACTACCGCAATCTCTACGATCCCGAGCACAAACTCATGAGGGGCAAAAACAAAGATGGCAAGTTCCAGTCACCATTCAATCCGCTGAAATGGGGCGACGCGTTCACCGAGGGCAACAGCTGGCATTATTCCTGGTCGGTGTTCCACGACCCGAAGGGACTCATCAACCTGATGGGCGGCAACGACGAGTTCGTGTGCATGCTCGATTCAGTATTCTCGGTACCCCCGGTTTTCGACGAGAGCTACTATAATTCCGTCATCCACGAAATCCGCGAGATGCAGATCATGAACATGGGCAACTATGCCCACGGCAACCAGCCGATACAGCACATGATCTACCTCTACGACTGGGCCGCTCAGCCCTGGAAAACACAGCATTGGGTGAGGGAAACGATGGACCGAATGTACAATCCCAATCCCGACGGATATTGCGGTGACGAGGACAACGGCCAGACATCAGCCTGGTACGTATTCTCTGCGCTCGGCTTCTATCCGGTGTGTCCCGGCAGCGGGCAATATGCACTCGGCGCTCCACTCTTCAAGAAAGCTACAGTCAAGCTGGAGAATGGCAACACTCTGACCATCAACGCTCCGGCCAACAGCTACGAGAACCGCTACGTTGGCAAGCTCACGCTCAACGGCAAGAATATTGACCGCAACTATCTGACCAGAGAAGAGCTAATGGATGGTGCGCATCTTGAATTCACCATGCAGGACGCCCCGTCGCTGACACGAGGCGTATCGGCCTCGTCAGCACCCTATTCTTTCTCCAACGAGCTACCTGAATAATAACTACTTATCATTTCGGATAAACTCCGGTGGCGGTGTGTCGAAATTCGACACACCGCTGTTTTTTTGCCCGGCCGGGAGGACCGGGATTGTCGGACGAGTCGGACAGGTCTGACAATTCTGACGGGTCTAACGGATCGGACGAATCATCGGACCTGTCCGACCTGTCTGACCGGTCTTACAGGTCGGACAATTTTTATGTGCTTGAGAGCATGCCAACTGATGCATAAAAGACAGCGATGCGCAGGATTCCCGACACATCGCCGCCAAAACAATCTATTGAATTCCCTACCTTAGAAATTTATCAAAACCTATTTATCTATATCTTCAGCCTTTATTTTTTCCTTAGAGAGCCTCACGGCTTCCTGTCATAGGCCATCACGGCGTGAGACCCATTGTATTCTATAGAGTTGAGCAAATCGACCTTTCCGTCATTCACGAGCTTTAATATAAGCTCTCCGAAAAGCGTGTTCTGCCATGCAAACCACGGACGGGTAAAATCATTGGCATCGTTGACGTTGAATGATTCATGGATGAAACCGGTGCCGGCATCAGTGTTTATAAGCTGTGTGACGCACTCCTTTATCTCATTGTCGTCAGAGGAGGTGAAAGCCTTCATCATGATGCTCATGGGCCATGCCATGTCGTAGCCGATGTGCGGACCACCGATTCCCTCCCCGGCGCTACCTTTGAAGAAATATGGATTATACTTGCTCCATACAAAGCGGCGCGTGTTCTTATATATCGGGTCATCGGCATCCACATCTCCAAGATATGGCATGGATAGCAGGCTGGGGACATTGGAATCGTCCATAAGGTGCTTGTTGCCGAAACCGTCAACCTCGAATGCATATATCTTGCCGAACTCGGGATGCTCGGCCACGGCATATTTCTTCAGAGCCGCCTCTACCTCGTCGGCAAGCGCGTCGCACTTCCCGGAAAGAACCTTGTCGCGGTTGACCTTGCGGAGGATCTCGGCAGCCTTACGAAGCGATGACACCGCAAAGAAGTTGGAAGGCACGAGAAACTGGAAGGTAGTGGCATCGTCAGACGGACGGAAGCAGGACACTATCAAACCGCAACCACCGTTGACGGGGGCACCCCAGCCGTCGTTGTTGAGGGTGTCGAGTGCACGGTCGGTCTTGCGCTTGAACTGGTATTTACCTCTCCCCTCACGCCGCTGCTGGTCGATGAAAACGGCGTATATTTTATTGATGGCTTCAAGCCATGTAGCGTCGAAAATAGAGGTGTCACCCGTCTTTTGCCAATATTCGTAGGCAAGACGCAGCGGATAGCAGAGCGAATCGATCTCCCACTTGCGCTCATGCACATCGGGTATCATGTCGGTCTGGTCGGACATCCACTCACCGCCCGTAGGACCGTCGTTGTAGGCGTTGGCATAGGGGTCAAGGCATATGCACTTGAATTGACGGCGTATGACGCCCTCCACCATGTCCTTGAGTTGCGGATCGTCGTTTAAAAGCTGTACATAGGGCCACACCTGCGCTCCTGAATCGCGCAGCCACATGGCGTGTATGTCGCCCGTATAGACGAACGTATCGTTCATGCCGTCCTTAGCGTCCTTGCGGTGATGCACGGTCGTGTCAAGCGTGTTTGGAAAGCAATTCTCGAACATCCACACGAGTTTGGGATTGGTGAGCAGGCGCTTTACCCGGGCTATCTCGTTCTCCACGGCAATGGAGCGGAACAGCCGCTCTCCGACAGGCGGACGACGGCAGGTGAATGCATGGTTGACGGCGGTGTTGTCTGCGGCGCAGACCGAAGCCGCCAAAGACAGCTCTGAGGCATTTATCTGTGGCGCGGCAAACAGTAACATCGCGCCGGCAAAGGTCAGTTGTGTATATCTATCCATTATGCACCGTGAATTAACTGGGTGTTTCCACCCTTCTGAGGTTCGGTGCAAAGATATACACGTAATACATTAAACGGTGTATCTACCACGGCCAACTATGTAATTTATGGCGACATGCGCGGATGCATACAAATTATGCGGAATCGGACACATCCTAAGGCATGGATTCCTGAGCGACAAACGACACCTGTGCAACGCTTTTCCGTCAACCATTGCCGGTCAGGGAATCGTCTTTCAGCCTGTGGGCGTTGCGGTACTCCTTGGGAGTACTCTCGAAACGCTTGAAGAACTCCTTATAAAAGTGGGAACGGTTGGAGAATCCGCTACGGTAGATTATCTCCTGTATGGTGAGGTTGGTAGTGCAGAGCAACCGAGCTGCAAAGTCAAGACGGTGCTCCTTTATGAAATCATTTGGCGAAGCAAGTCCCATCTCTTTGAACTTGCGGTAGAGATTTCGGTTCGAGAAGCGCATGTGATGCGCTATCATCTCGGGCGAAAGATCAGGATTGTCGATATTATCATCGATAAACGCGGTGATCTTGTTCATGAAATCCTTCGATTCCTGATCAAGGAGCTTGCCGTTGGAGTACTCATAGGCGCTTGCCGATGTAGTATAATACTCCTTAAGCTTGCTGTTGTGTTCGAGCAGACGCTTGATCACAGCCCTGAGATAACTGAAACTGAACGGTTTGGATATATAGACATCGGCACCGGTCTCGATGCCTGCCACGATTTCCTCATTTGAATTCTTCGCGGACAGGATGATAAGCGGCACATGCATGGTATGGCGGTTGGACTTTATCTGGCGCGTAAGTTCCAGACCGTCGGTACCGGGCATCATTATGTCGGTAATCACCAGATCAGGCATCGAGTCGACCAACTCTTTTATGGCATCCTTGCCGTTGGTGGCTTTTATTATCTTGTATTCAGAGAGACTGTCGGCAAGAAGGGTTAGCATGTCCTCATTGTCATCGACTATAAGTATCTTTACGGCATCCTTCGAGCCGGCCTTGGGATACGGGACGGAGGATACGGGCGCGGACACGCCGTCGGCGCCTATACCGTACCCGACGATTTGATCGGGAGCCGGAATCGTCGGAGATTCCATCTCCCGGCTGTCGACAGCCTCTTCCGTGTCAAGCTCCAGTTCCGGAAGGGTCACGATGAAGCATGCATATTCACCGACCTTGCTGTCAATCTCAATATTACCCTCAAGGATGTCCACCATCGAATGGCATATGGCCATGCCAAGCCCGTTGCGTGCGGTAAGGCCCTTCGTGGCCTTCTCTTCCACGTTGTCGAGGATGGCATAGTGGTTGAACACACGTTTCTTGTCCTCCTCGCTGATCCCTTTTCCGGTGTTCCACACGGTAAGCAGGAGATGCGAGTCTTTCATCGCCAGCCCCACCTTGACAGTGCCTCCAGGAGCCGTGTATTTGAAGGCGTTCGACACGAGATTTGTAACAATCTTGCTTATCGAGCGATAGTCTGTATTCCATATTATGTCGGGCGCTACCTCGTTGATGACATTAACGTTGTTGCGCTCCGCCAGGTCAGAGAACGACTGTATGATGTCGTTGCACAAGTCACTTACATCTATGCGTCGCACCTTACGGCGATTGTTGCCGGTCTCGATGCGCCGGAAGTCGATGATTTCCTGGATGAGATTGTTGAGACGCTGGGTGTTGCTACGGATAAGCCCCACATATTTCCTGACATATCCGTCGGCACCTTCATAGGAAAGAATCCTTTCACAAGGTCCGTAGATGAGCGTGAGCGGAGTACAGAATTCATGGGTGATGTTGGTGAAGAATTTGAGTTTCTCCTCATACACCTCTTCCTTATGGGCCGCCTTTATGTCGGCGAACGCACGTTGCTGCCTGCGCTTCTGCCTGCGTAGCAGATAGTAGACGGCGGCCCCGATAATGATTAATCCTAAAAGCAAGTAGAGTGCCTTGGCAATGGTGGAAAGATACCATGGCGGCGTGATTCTCATGTTGACCATCATAGGCTTCCCCTCGAAGCCGGTCTGCAGGTCGACATACTTTACATACAACTTGTAGTCGCCGGGTGGCATGCCCGTGAACGACCACGAATTGTCGCGCCCGTTCATCACCCATTCCTTCCCGTCGAGGGAATAGTAGTAGCTGCTATTGTAAGCATTGATAAAGTCGGATGTGGCAAAAAGCAGAGTGAAGTACTGCTGGTCATGAGAAAGAGTTAGGGTATTTCTGTCGCGGTCGAAACGATCCCCGAGTCCCACGTTTTTACCATCTACCAGCAAACCTATCAGGCGCGGGGTCGGGATATAGTCATCTACGGCCACATAATTCTTGTCGGGAGCCACAAGTGTGATGCCGTCTATGCCGCCGAACATCAGACATCCGTCGCGGTCGGTGCATGCCGCCCCGTCGCTGAATTCGGTGACAGTCACACCGAAGTCCTTGTCAAACAGATTGCCCCGTTCCGTGGCAGGATCGAAGCACACGAGACCCCGGTTGGTCGACACCCAGATGTTGCCGTCATTGGATTTGAGTATGGCGTGGATCGTGGAATTGGCAAAGCCCTTGTCGCGCCCGTAGTACAGACGTTCTCCGTCCGGAGTCTTGTTAAGAAGCCCATGTCCTGTGCCGAGCCAATAGCTGTCGCCCTCCTTTATGGTCGTAAATACGTCGTTGACTGTCTGTGTGTCATAGTCCCCATCCAGCTTGACGATCCTTAAAGAATCATTATCACTGTCGAAAACCACTGCACCGAGTCCACGGTTGCTGAACACCGGCTCCCCCTTGTCATCGACCGACAGGGAAAAGAAATAATTGGACGAGAAGTTGCCATCGTCTACAGTGTATTGCTTTATCGACTTCACACGTGGCGTACCGCCGGCGCTGTCTATTACGGCTATCCACACACCCTGCCCTATGGAGGCTATCCATAATATGGAATCTGCCTGCTCATAAAGTCCGTGCACCCATCTGAGCCTCACTCCCGGATCTATTGCCATCACGCGGCGCGTAGTGTAGTCATAATAGTTAAGGCCCTCTTCCGAGCCTATCCACATCCACGGATGCCGGCGGCTCGACGCAAGGGCGAAAACCATGTTGTGGCGCAGCGGCGAGTTGGCCGACGTGTGCAACCTCATCGATCCATAGGAGCCTGTGTGGTGGTCGAAATCGTTGACTTCCAGCAGGCCGTCGCCCTTCGTGGCCATCCAAAGCGTGTTGTCGCGGTCGATTATCAACGATCTCACCGGATGGGAAACGATATCGTTGAAATGAGAGAAAGGAAGAGTCGTGATGTCGTACTGGCCGGTATAATATGTAAACAGTCCCTGACAGTCAGATCCGATCCAGACCACGTTCTGACGCTCGGAAGCCGACAGACAGAACACGCCGGCAGTTATGCCGAGATCATGTATCCGGTAATCGTGCGACTTATCTGCCTTGACCACTCCGGAAGTCTCGAACGAGATGAACAGGTTGCTGTCGCGGTCAAACGACATGTCCGACACGACGCCCTTCTGCGATATGAGATTCTTCAGCGACAGCAGCGAATCGTTGGAATATGTCGATACATTGAAACGGCGCGCCATACACCCGGAATCGATTGTGATCACATCCCGACCCCTCTGGCGGGCGAAAATCAGCGGCGACGTGCTGAGAGTGGTGGTGGAGCCTCCGAAATATCCCTGCCTGCGCAGTTCAAGCCCCTTGGAATAGATACCTCCGTGCGAAAACACCAGCAACTTGTCAGCCACGAATGCTATTTCGTAAATAGTGTCGCGGTCAATCGAAATGTCGTCGATCTCCTTGAATTCTTTTTCCGAGTCATCGAAATTGTAGATGCGTCTGTTCTCACCCACGACAAATACCTCGCCCCGGCTGTTCTTGCGAAGAATCTCCCTCCCCTGGAACTGAGGATACACGAGTATCTCGCCCCGCTGCCGGTCGAGGCGGTTGATCCCATGGTTGGTGCGTATCCACATGATACCGCCGGGCGACTCCATGATCCCCTCGACTATGTTTCCCGAAAGCGGACTCTGGGGAAATATGTCGGAAAGGGAATGAACGGCCACGCCGTCATATACATTGACACCGTCGCAGGTTCCTATCCAAAGGAAGCCGACCGAGTCCTGGCATAAGGAAAGCACGGCACTGTTGGTCATTCCGTCCTTGTTGGTGATACACCGCATATTGTATGCGTCGGCGCTGATAACGGAAATGAGAACCAGGACGGCTGATATAAGGATTTGGAATTGTGCGTGGGATTGATGTGTCGCGTTATGTCGCATCGATTATTTTCGGAAAGAGGGTATATATGGTTTATAATGGTATAGGCAGATCGGTCGTGGAATGGAGCGATATGTATTATAATCGTCGGAATGATGATCGCATAAACAAGCATTCACATTGCAAAGTTAGCTTTTTTTCATAAATAGGTCAGTGATAATTGTAGTCCATTCTTGCCAAAAATGTATTCAAGACGTTTACGGACGTATTTGGCGGCATGCAGCACAATGTATTATCGATAATGTGGGTAACTTAGAGGGTCAAAATATTTACCCGCTACAACATAAAACTAAACCATCTGTTATCACTTGGTGCGTCTGCGGTCGTCCTGGCCGGAGCCGCCTATGCCATGCAAGGCTGCAACAAGGCGGACGCGGCACAACGTACCGCGCTACGGGCACCATCCTATCCCCTCGTCACTATCGACCCATACACCAGCGCGTGGATGCCGGCCGACCGGCTCTACGGAGCAGGCGTATGCCATTGGACAGGCAAACCTTTCCCTCTGATCGGTGCCGTGAAAGTCGACGGCAAAGTCTACCGCTTCATGGGGCAGGAGGCACCCATTCTGTCGGTAATCGTGCCCACCGCCGTTACAGGCGCATGGGACGGACGCTATGTCACCTCCGAGCCGGCAGCCGACTGGATGAAGCCCGACTTCAACGACTCTTCGTGGACGAAAGGCGAAGGCGCATTCGGCACAGTGCCTGCCGAGGCTTTGGCCAAAACAAACTGGGACACCGAATTCATCTGGACACGACGCAACTTCGACATCGATCCTGCCGTAAAGGACAAGCCCCTCTTCCTGAACTATTCCCACGACGATGACGTGATCATATATGTCAACGGAATAAAGGTGGTCGACACCGGCAACCAATGCCACAAGGACCAGATTGTCGAGCTTTCCGACGAGGTAAAAGCCACACTGAAGCCACAGGACAACGTGATAGCTGCATGGTGCCGGGATCGCGGAGGGCTGTCATTCCTTGACTACGGCATCGAATGCGAGGTGACAGACTCGCGCTTCCTTGACGAGGAAGCCACACAGACATCGGCGATAGTCGACCCTATGAACACACTCTATACATTCACGTGCGGTCCGGTAGACCTCTCCGTGAAGTTCACCGCTCCTGCATTCCTCGACAACTTCGACCTGCTATCGCGCCCGGTCAACTACTTGACCTATGACGTGGAGAGCAACGACGGCAAGGCCCACGACGTGAAGCTGTACATCGAGGCCGGCAAGGAATGGGCGCTCAACACCTCCGCACAGAACGCTACCATGGAGGTGGTTAACCTTCCCGCCGGACTCTGTGCCGTGACGGCCACCAACGTAGAGCAAAACCCGCTCAACAAGGCCGGCGACGACGTGCGCATCGACTGGGGTAAATTCTATCTGGCCACCGACACGCTCGGAACAACCCCCTTCCTGGCCGACGGCATTGCCGCCCGACGTGCGTTCATCGCAGGCAACCCTGTGACCGAAAGCGGGGAGAGGATGGGATTCATAATTATTACTGTCCGCTAAACCATAAATCAGAGAGTCCAACATCTTGAAAGGCA